>CAYXGP010000303.1:0-8437 GCA_964464515.1 uncultured Enterobacterales bacterium | reverse complement strand
GGCAGGAAGGGCGTCGGGGAGCCGGTTATCAGTCAGATTGACTGATAGAACTCCCGATGCTGGCGCTCGGAGCCTATGCCGCTCAATTTGCACCCGTCGAACCGTGCTGGTCTCATCACTTTGCAGCACCGCTCCCAGAACCCGCCCTTCGAGGTTGGGCAACAACCATCGGCGCCTCGCCCGATGTGTTGGTGATGGCGACGGGGCTCGTCGTTGGTCAGCGGTTCCCCTGGCAATCTGGAGATCGAGATACCGATCTGGCGCTGCTGGGCCGAATAGCATCTGTGGCCTCCAACCGGGCGCTGGCCTGTCGCATCATGGCGCGTCATGTGCTCCGTCATCGGCTGATGGTAACTGGAGATACGGCGGGTCCTGGCCGGGGCCGGACCGATCCGGTGGCGGGTGCGTTGCTTCGAGACGTCGGCGAGCGTGGTGCGCTGCACACCGGTCTGCATCGAGCGCTGAGCCTCGTGGACTGCGAGCGCCTGGTTGGTGTGGCGGTCGCTGAGCGGGGCCTGCTGGACCAGCGAACCGTGAGCCGTCTTCGGGACCGTGAGCAGGCGCGGGCGTGGGCGGTGCGCATGCGCGCACGCGTGGCGTAGGAGGGTGGCGGTCCCGGCGTCGGGTTAGCTGGTAGAGGTCTACGGCGTGGAGGCCTGGTGATTCTGCTGGCGTTGGTCCTGTCCTGTTCTTCGAGCGATGAATTCACTTCTGGCGGCACGAGCCAGCTTACGAGCGGTCAGTTCACGAGCGGAAGCTCCAGCGGCGGGACGGGCAGCAGCGGGACCAGCAGCGGGACCAGCGGCGGCGGAACCAGCAACAGTGGAACCAGCGGTGGCACAAGCGGTGGGAACACGAGCGGCGGCGACACCGGGACCGTGACGGATGGGCCGGAGCGATTGGGCATCTGGTACTCGATCCATGCCCATCACCGGAATGAGTTCCACCCCTGGACAACGCCGGAGGAGAAGGTCATCGATGAGGAGGTCGCCGGCTACATGATCTCAACCATCGAGGGCATGGCAGACGTGCTGGAGGCCCACGGCGCCGTGGCGACGTTCGGGTTCATGCCGTCCGGGGCGCGCGGTCTGTGCGCCTACCAGAAGGACAATGTGGTGGGTCGGTTGCTGGAGCGGGGCCACGAGATCCATGTCCATGTACACGACGGCGAAGAGCTGGAGCCGACGGTCGAGGCCCTGGCCACCGACTGCGGCGTGCCGCCCGTCGCGGTCAGCGGTCTGCAGGCTTTCAGCGCGAGGGAGATCGATCCCCTCGCGGCCCTGCACAGCTCGGCTGTCGACTCGCTCGAGCTGGGACTCGATGAGTTCCTGTCGGGACTGGCTCGTCCCCCCGACGCCGGCGGAAACAGCGCTGTCTTCGCGGACGCCTGTGAAGACACATGGGGCCCCAACGGCGTGGTCTCCGAGCCCCCGTATCACAACCTGTTGATGCCCTGGCAGCCGGACATGTCGTCGCGGGAGGGCCTCTGCGGAGAGGACCCGGACGGTGAGATGGTATTCGTCGATCATGCGGGCCAGGAGTGGATCAAGGACAGCGGCGTTGAAGAGCCCGACCCGCTCACCCAGGGCAGCTTCGATGTGCTGCGCACGTATGTCGATGCGGCGCTGGCCGAGGTCGAGGCCAACCCACCGGACCGACCGGTCGCGTGGGGATTCATCACCCACATCCACGAGTACGGTCATGGCTACGGGGGCAAGGGCCCGCCAGACCCCGACGCCCTGGCGGCGCTGGACAACTTCTACTCCCTGATCGACGAAGACATCGCCGCGGGCAGGGCCTACCACACCACAGCGAGCGCGCTGGCCGACGCTGTGCGCGCGCGCTGATTCGAGCTCTGTTGAACCATGACCATTCACGTGAATTGCAAGATGTGCGGCCGCACGTTCGAACAAGGCCGCGGCATGTTCTCAGACAGGGGACTGATCTGCCCGGCCTGCGGTCAGATCGCGGATGATGATGGGAGCTTGACCGTCAAATCCGGGAGCTTTCCCCTCGGCTTCCTGGCTGGGTTCTTCGGCGGCTGTATCGGGTTCATCCTCGTCCGCATGTTCGCCAGGGGAAAATCCACGAAGAGAGGCGCTGGGGTTGGGTTCTTCGCCCAGCTCCTGTTCAGCGCCATCGTGCGGATGGCGAGCTGGGGGTAGGCGCGAGGCTTCGTCATCTTCGGCGCTCTCCTCGCTCTGCCAACACAAGGTGCTCGGTGCGGATACGCTCGCGGGCGTGATCCGGCCGATCGGCGCTGGCCCGCGCGATGACCTCGGCGCCGGCTGCCCGCAGCGACTCGACGGTCGGTGAGAGGGCGTCGATGTTGCGACCGGCGACCAACCCATCGCCGACCATGATGGCGACCCGGGCCCCGCTGCGCAGCCCGCCCACCTGCCGTCGTATCCACTCCCGGGTGTCGGCTCGCCACTGGCGTACAGCGTTGGCGCGGCCCTGAGCGCGGAACGCCCGCCGGCTGCCGATCTCGTGCTGCATCGGGGCCTCCAACCCAAGCCACGCCAGCCGGAGCTGCTGCATCGGCAGGTAGTCGTAGACCCCGGGGTAGGGCGGAGACGTGATGATGAGCCCCACATCGGGGTCGGGGAGCTCGGCGCGGGCGTCGGCCAGCGTGATCCGGGCCTGGCTGTCGGTCGGCATGGCGTCCAGCTTGCGTCCCAGCTCGCGGGCCTTCTTGTGGAACAGGATGGCGGTGGTGCCCGGGGGCCGGTGGTGGGGCGTGCGTCGATTGACCGTGTCGCTCTCGCGGAAGCTGACCTTGACCGCGATCGACGACAGCAGCGCCTGCAGCAGCGGCTGGACCGTGGGGTCCTGCTCGGCGATGCCGTCGCGCAGCCGGCCCAGCTCGTCGGCGACGTGGGGCTCGTACCAGCCCACGCAGGCCTCGGGCACGACGGTGGGCGTGCGGAGCTGAGCGGCCTTGGCGAGTCGCCGGGCGGCGCTGCGTACAGGTGTCGCCATGCTGGGACCGGCCAGCCGAGCGCCTGCGACCAGCGCGGCGATCGGGGAGAGATCGAACCCCGTGCTGGCGCGTCCGGCCAGCGCGGCCTCCACCGGCACCGTGCCGCCGCCGCAGAACGGATCGTGGACGGGGCCGTCGCACACCGTGAGCAGCAGGGCGGCGGCGTCTGGGTGGAGCGCGGCCGGGTAGGCGTGGAAGCCGTGCGTGGCGCGATCGACCCGGCCGGTGCGGGCCACGGCGTCGGCGAGGAGCTGGGCCAATGTAGGGTCGCCGGACGTGCGGACGGCGCTGGCGAGCGGCGGTCCGGGGCGGCGCTGTCGGCGGTCGGAGCGACGGGTCATCGGCCTTCCTGGCACGGGAACAGGGGGGAGGCTGGGGCTGCCGAGGGCGGGGCATAGCACGCCGGGTTCTGCGGGTCCGTCACCAGGTCATCAGCAGCACGGGCCCGGCTGGCTCGAAGCCGACCTTGCGGTAACAGCGGATCGCCGGGGCGTTCTCCTGGCCGACGTGCAGGCTGACGTGGGGTGCCTGGAGCTGATCCAGGAGCGCCCGCAGCGCCCGCTGTCCGATCGCGCGGCCGCGGAGCCGGGGCTGCACGAAGATGCCGCCGACCTGGGCGCCCCGGGGTCCGCACGTGCCGACGTCCGCGCAGAACGCCACCGCGTCGTCGACCTCCGCGACCCAGGAGGTGCCCGCGGCGATGCGCTTGTCGATCACGCTGCGCTGCCCGTCGGGGTCGAGCCGGCCGGGCGGCAGCGACAGCTCCACCGTGAGGAGGTCTGCGTGCATCTGCACCAGGAAGGGGGCGTCGTCCGGACGAGCGCGCCGCACCGCGAGCGCGGGACCCGGCGTGGGGGTCGAGCATCCCATCAGGCGCTGCGGCTGCTGGACGCGAAAGAGCGGCCGCCCCAGCCCCTGCCAGCAGGCGCGCACGGCCCGGGTCGCTCCCAGCACCAGGTACGGCAGGCCCCGATCGCGCAGGTACCCGCCGACAGCGCGGCAGCCCTCTTCGCTGCCCGTGGGCATGCAGCTCCCGAAGATCCGCGGCAGGGCAGAGGGCGGGGCGAAGACGACCGCGCTTAAAGGGTCGCCTGCGCCGAACCAGCTCCCGTCGGCGCACCCGTGTCGATCGAGCCGGTCCAGCAGAAACGTGTGCGCCACCGGATCGCGCTCCAGCAGCGCGAGGGCCGCGGGCAGGTGGCGGGCGTCGAGCGGGCTGGCCGGTATCGCGGGACGGATGATAGGTCGCCGGGAGGAGGGGTGTTCCATGCGCATCCACGCCGACAGCATCGTCCGCCATCCGCTGCAGATCGTGTACGCCGCCTATCGCGATCGGCTGCCCGACATCGCCCGCACGATGCCCGACGTCCGGGAGGTGCAGGTCATCAGCCGCGAGGTCGGAGATCCGGGTCCGGTGCTCCACAACCTGTGGATCGCCGATCGCGACGTGCCGCGCGTGGTCGCCGCCGTGGTGCGGCCAGAGATGCTGCGCTGGGACGACTACGCCCGCTGGAACGACGCGGAGACCCACGTGGACTGGCGCCTGTCCATCCCCGCGTTCCGCGAACAGGTCCGCTGCTCCGGGCGCAACGCCTTCTTCGCGGAGGGGCCGGACACGACCCGGGTGGTGCTCTCGGGTGAGCTGGAGATCGACGTCGCTCGCGTGCCCGGGGTGCCCAGCCTGCTGGCGCGGCGGCTGAAGCCGCGCATCGAGGACTTCATCGTGCGCCTGCTGACCCCGAACCTCAAGCAGACCAACGAGGCCCTCGGCAGGTGGCTGGACGCGCAGCGCTGATCGCGACTCAGCGGGGGCGGAGCGCGAGGCCGCAGCCCTCATCGACCTCCATCAGCAGGCCTCGATCGAGCAGCGGGTCAGCGAGGTCGAGCAGCGCCAGCTCAGACAGCCCCAGGCTGCGGGCCAGCGCGTCGATCTGCTGAGGCCCGTCTCGCAGGCGCGCCAGCAGCGCCCGCGCCGCCGCGCAGGCCCCGCTGGAGTCTCCCAGTATCCGCCGCGCGACGGCCCCCGGTCTGCCCTGCGTGCGCGCGCGCAGCGGCGCCGCGCCGGCTGGATCGCGCCCCGCCCGCTGGAGCAGCTCGGCGATCTCCGACGCGCTCATCGGTGGGATCTCCACGACCGTCCAACGTGGATCGTCGGGTCGGCGCTCCAGCACCCGCACGCACAGCCCCGCGGCTCCTGGGGACCCCTGGAGCGGCACCGCCGTGCGACGCGCCAGCCGCTCGACCTCCGCGGCGAGCGTGGTTCGACCGCTGCCGGCCGGGCCCACCAGCGCCAGCGCCACCGATGCGCCGTCACGCGCCCGAACGATGGCGCGCCGCAGGCGCTCCCGGACCGCGCTGAGCCCGAGGACCACCGTCGCGTTCGGTCCCTCGGCGCAGCCGTCCAGGCAGCGGGTGATGTCGCGGGGACGCCGCGCCGGGTCGAGGGCCAGCAGCGCGGCGAGGCGCTCCTCCAGGCGCAGGGGGGTGTCCCACCGTCGCGAGGAGACGGGCTCGGGCAGGCTGTGGCGGGGCAGCCACAGCAGGGCCGCGGGATCGGGCGCCGTCCACGGGGGGCAGCCGGTCAGCAGGAAGGTGGCGAGGGTTCCCAGCCCGTAGACGTCGGCGGCGGGCGTGGGAGCGCTGCCGATCAGCAGCTCCGGTGCTGCGTAGCCGAGGGTCCCCTGCATCCCTCCGCCGGTGAACAGGCCGGGATCGATCAGCACCGGCGCGCCATCTGCGTCCAGCAGCACGTTGTCTGGCGTGACGTCTCCGTGGACGAGACCGGACGCATGCAGCGCCGCCAGCGCCCGGCCGATGTGCTGTAGAAACGCTGTGATCTCCACTACCGTTCGGTTCGCGCGCCACGCTCGGACGTCGCCGCCCGGCACGAAGGCGGTCGCCATCCAGCGTCCCTCAGGATCCGCGTCGTGGAGCGCCACCACCCCGGGGTGGGAGACCGCGCGGAGCGCCGCCGACTGGGCGCGGACGCGGGCGCGGGCCTGAGGGCTGACCGCGGCCTTCACCACCGCGGGACCGCCTGGCCCCTCGGCATGCCAGATCGTGGTCTCCGCGCGCTGTGCCAGGCGACGCAGGAGCTGGAAAGGGCCGAGACGCCGCGAGGGCGTCGGAGAGGAGACGGGCTGCCGGAATTCTCGTGGGGACTTCGGCATCTGCTTTTCCCTGATCGACGCCTCGGCGAGCGGGGTCAGAGCACCGGGTAGACGAACGGCGCGATCGCCGGAACCATCGACAGCACCGCCAGGATCCCCGCCAGGATCAGCAGGATCAGCAGCAGCGGCGCCGCCCACCCGACGCGGTTGGCGAACAGCGCTCCGATCGCCTCCTGCGCTGTGGTCAGGGCGATGGTCAGGCTCGCGCCAGCGGGGCGGCTCCCTTCGGGTCTCTTACTCATGGCAACACCTTGCGAATGACAGTGCGATCCAGCACCAGGGCGTCCAGTTCGGTTCGCATGAAGATGATCAGCGCGTCCGCCGGCGAGCCCACCAGCGGGAAGTCAGCCTCATTGAACCCCGTCGTGAGCAGCGCAGATAGCCCCGAGCGCTGCCCATGGGCCACGAGCAGGGCGTGCAGGCGCTCGCTCTCGGAGCGGGTGACCACCTGCGGCCGCACGGTGCCGTCGATGTGTACCGCCGCGCGGATCAGCGGCACGCTCTCGGCGCGCGCCCGGACGGTGCTCTGCCGCCATCGCAGCCAGGAGGGCGGCGGCCCCTCCAGGTCGATGACCCGACCGGCTTCCTCTGCGGTGATGGTCAGCCCGAAGGGCCGGTAGAGCGGTCGCCCCTTGACGGAGGTGGAGAGGCGTCGGGCGGTGGCTACCGAGGCCGGGTCGGCGAGGAGGGAGCGGGCGCCCAGGGCGGTGGAGCCCGACTCGAAGCGCCCCTGGAACCAGCCGATTATCCGTCCGCCCATCAGGTCGTCGGCTACGCCCGCCAGCAGATCTTCGAAGCGCTCGTGCGTCTCGATGTCGATCCGCATGCCATGGATGGAGCGGGTGCCCCGCTTGCGGAAGCGCTGCCAGTAGGAGGGGTTGGCGAACGACACCGAGGCGACGTCTCGCTCGACGTCATAGCGCTTCCCCAGAAACGGCGTGGTCGACCAGGTGGCCGGCGTCCCCGCGGTGGTGTGGCTCACGTAGAGCGCTGCCCCCTCCGCGCAGCCGCCCTCCCCGGGCTCCGGCGGGATGAAGATATCCGAGAACGGTCCGTCCTCACGGATCCTGCGCACCAGCTCCAGGCTCTTCGCCAGCCTCCCGGTGAGGCAGA
Source organism: uncultured Enterobacterales bacterium (assembly GCA_964464515.1). Taxonomy (GTDB): domain Bacteria; phylum Myxococcota_A; class UBA796; order UBA796; family UBA2385; genus CAYXGP01. The sequence continues at coordinate 1,171 of CAYXGP010000303.1, read as the reverse complement.
GCGCGTCGGCGCCGGTGAGGCGATGCAGCCGACCGCACAGCGCCAGGACGGCCTCTTCCAGGACCACCTGCAGGCTGCAGGCGATGTCGGCGAAGCGCTTGTCCCGGGGATCCACGGGCTGTCGGCGCTCGTCGTCCTGCGGAACAGAGCGGAAGGGGAGGGGGCGGCGGGCGTCGCGCGGGGGGCCGAAGCGGTCGCGGAGGGCGCGCTTCCAGGGGCGTCCGAAGGGGCGCTCGTCGATGTTCTCGAAGCGAAAGTAGGCGGGATCGACCCGGTATGTGCCGTCTTCCTGCACCTGGATGACGTTGCGCATCCGGCTGGCGAAGAGCGGCTCGCCGAAGGCGGCCAGGTCGCCGAGACAGCGCTCCCCCTCGTCGACGCGAAAGCCCAGCAGATCCGTGAAGGCCTTCACGACCAGACCCAGGGAGTGCGGGTATGAGATCAGCTGGTGCTCGGTGATCTGCAGCTTGCCGTCCACGTAGGCGCCCGAGCAGAGCGCGGTGGCCGCCCACTCGCCGACGTTGTCCAGCACCAGGATGGCGGCCTGCTCGAAGGGAGAGCCGGTGAAGGCCTGCGCGGCGTGGCTCCTGTGCCGAGGCAGGAAGCGGATCTTGTTCGGGTGGATGTCGAGCTGCCGCGAGATCTCCTCTCGGACCCACAGCTTGCCCTCCAGCCAGGTCTTCGCGCTGCGAATGAAGCCCGGCGCAGAGCCGGGGAAGCCCGCGAGGCCGGCAGCCAGGATGCGGCTGAGCTTTGCCGGGGGGTCCTCGAAGAAGACCACCGCGTCGAGCTGGTGTGCGGCGAGCTGTCCTTCGGCGAGGCAGTATTCCACCGCAAAGCGGGGGAAGTTGGGGTCGTGCCGCTGGCGGGTGAAGCGCTCCTCGGTGGCGGCGGCGAGCACCGCCCCGTCGCGGACCAGCGCGGCCGCGGAGTCGAAGCTGTGGGCAGAGATACCCAGGACATCCATGCGTGACTCCCTCACCGGGCCGGAGCGACCTCGCCGATGGCGAGACGGTTGTCACGAGACGCTGCCGTCCCCACGGATGCGAGTCGGCGGCGCAGGGGGAGCACGGTGAGCAGCCCGAATGTGCAGTAGAGCGCCAGGAGAATCAGCGTGAGGGGGAGCTCTCCCATGCCCTTGCCCAGCCGCAGCCAGGCCTCCCAGATGCGA
>CAYXGP010000302.1:0-8465 GCA_964464515.1 uncultured Enterobacterales bacterium | reverse complement strand
GTGGGTTGGAGGTGGGCGCGCCGCTCAAAGTGCACCCTTTTCACCGACAGGCCCCAATCCTCCTCGCCTGCGGAGCACCCGCCACCGTCTACACCACGCTTGAAGAGACAACGACCGAGACCACCGAGACCACCGGCACTGAGACACCCGGCACCGAGACATCGACCACCATCACGACGGCTCCACCCAGCGGCACCGATACCGGAACGATCGCCACCACCCGATGGAGCTTCCCCGAGCGCCCCGACACCGACAGCCCGGGCGAGAGTGACCCCTGGCGATACGGCGGCGGCGTGGACTACCCCGATGTGGCCGATCCAACGTGGCCCGTGGTGACGATCGTGGACAGCACAGACGGCCTGCTCTCTGCCCTGGAGGCCGCGAACCCCGGGGAGATCGTCTACATCGCAGACACGGCCGACATCGACCTCACCGACCACGCGCCGGTCTGCGTGCCCGAGGGCATCTGGCTGGCCGGAGGCCGCGGCGTGGACGGCGCCCCGGGCGGCCGCGTGTACGTCACCGAGAGCTGGAAGAAGCCGGTGCTGGATGTCTGCGGAGACGACGTCCGAATCACTGGCTCTCGCCTGATCGGCGCAGACAGCGATGAGTGCCCGGACACCTGGCCCGATGCATGCACTGGCGTGGACCGGACGGGCGGCGCGAACTGTAGAGACTGCGAGGAGGCCTCCATCGGGATCCAGATCGGCGGCTACGATCGTCTGGAGATCGACAACATGGAGCTGGCCGGCTGGAGCTACGCCGCCACATGGTTCACCGACAGCGTCGGCGGCCTGGTCCACCACAACCACATCCACCACACCTGGCGGCAGGGGCTGGGCTACGGCGTGGTGCTGACACGCGGCGGCGACGAGCTGGTGACCGTGGAGATCGCGTGGAACCGATTCGACTACAACCGGCATGCGGTGGCGGGCAGCGGCGAGCCGGGCCAGGACTACATCGCGCCGGACAACCTGGTGCTGGAGCACGCCAACGGGCACGTCTTCGACATGCACGGAGAGAACGAGAACACCGAGAACGGCTCGGAGTACGCCGGCGGAGACCTGCGCATTCATCGCAACACGGTCTTGGTGCCCGACCAGTACGCGCTGGTCGTCCGCGGCCGTCCCGAGCACGGCTCATGGCTGTACGACAACTGCCTGGCCCGCGCAGACGCAGACTCTGCGGCATCGCAGAACTACTTCGAGGGGAATTTCCATATCGACGTCGATCCGGACGGCGTATCTGCGCCCAACGCCTACGATCAGGAGGCTGCTGACTGCGAGACGGTGCGGTGGTGCACCAGCGCGGGGGCGGTGAGCCCGTGGGATCACGGCCTGTCGACGTCTGCGGGCCTGGAAGAGCTGGCGTTCGGAGATCTGGACGGCGACGGACGCGCCGACGCGCTGCGGACGACCGGCTCGGTGTGGGAGTGGTCGTCCGGCGCTGTGGGGGCCTGGGCGGCGCGCAACACGAGCAGCTACACGCTGGACAGCCTCGCGCTGGGTGACTTCGACGGCGACGGCGCCGACGACGTCTTCCGCGCCACCGGCAGCGAGTGGGCGATCAGCTCCGGCGGCTCCGGGAGCTGGGCGACGCTCAACACCAGCCAGGTGACCCTGTCCGAGCTGGCTATCGCCGACATCGACGGAGACGGCCGCGCGGACGCGCTGCGGCTCGACGGCACGCGATGGGTGGTCTCGTGGGCGGGCACCGGGAGCTGGGAGGAGCTCCGCGTGGACAGCCGGGATCCCGCGGCGCTGGCGTTCGACGACTTCGACGGCGACGGCCGGGCCGACGCGCTGGACGCCGGCTGCCTGTGACGGCCGGGGGGCCACGTGGTGTAGGCTGCCATCCATGGGATTCCGGTACACCTCTCCGCCGCTCCACCAGGGACTCACCAGCGCCGCGCTGATCGCCGCCGGCCTCGCGGTCATGGCCGCGCCGGGAGCCGCGGAGGCCTGGGCGGCCTGGGTGATCGGCACCCCCGAGTGGGTGAGCGTCATCGCCGCGGTCTTCGCGCTCCATATGCTGGTCTTCTGGGGCATGGCTGCGGCGTTCGGATACGTCGACAGGCACGACCGGCCGGCGTTCATCGCCCGCCATCGCATCCAATCCGGCAAGAAACGCCAGCCGCCGCTGTCGCGTGTGGCGCGCGTGCTGGCGCTCAATCAGCTCGTCTTGAGCCCCATCATGCTGGGTGTGTTGCTCGGCGCGCTCCACCTGCGGGGCTGGACGCCCGATCCGGACCTGCCCGGTCCCGTCGAGGTGATCGTCCATCTGGTGCTTCTGGGCGTGATCGCCGCCATCTGGTTTTATGCGGCGCACCGCTTTCTGCATCGGCCGTGGTGGATGAAGCGCGTGCACCAGGTTCACCACGAATTCCGCACGACCAATTGCATCGCTGCTGAGTATGCGCACCCGGTGGAGATGATCTTCGGAAATTTCTTCACGCTCGGGTTGGGCGTGGTGATCCTCGGGCCGGATCTCGCCACCATCTACCTGTATACGGTCGTGGGAACGGTCACGTTCGTGGGCCACCACTCGGGGTACGCCATCCCGTGGATGAGCTGGGCGGTCCACCACGACTGGCACCACTACAGGTACAAGGAGGCGTTCGGGACCTATGGGGTGCTCGATCGCCTGCTGGGGACCGACAAGGAGCTCCGCGGTCTGCAGGACGGTCAGGAGGTGCGCTGACCGGGCCCGCTGAGCGACTCTACGGACGCTCACTCAGGCCCAGCTCGAAGCTCACGTCGATCTCGGGGTACAGCGTGGAGATCATGATGCTCGGATCGGGGACGCTGTAGTCCGTCCACTTGATCTTGTGGGCGCCGGTGATCTTGAGCGCGCCGTCCTGCCAGCGGTAGTGCGCAGGCACCGCGATGTCGCGCGCGGCGCTGCGGATCGTGAGCTGCCCGTGCAGGACCACGCTGCCCTCTCCTTCCTGGGACGTCAGCCCCTCGACGTCGCCGCGGACCGCGCTGATGTCGAACGTCACCGTGGAGAAGCGGTCGGTGTCGAGACAGAAGTTGTGCATGCGACCGTCGCGCACGGACAGGCCGGTCGTCAAGCCGGCGGCCTGAATCACCACCTTGCCTTTCGGCTCGGCGTCGAGGTGCAGCTCGGAGGTGAAGTTCTTCGCCTCGCCGTGGATGTCGTGCAGCGACGCGACCATGTCGAACGCCAGCGCGCTCGATGTGTCGTCTCCGGCGAAGCGGGCCGCTTCGGCCGGGAGCAGGAGGGAAGCGGTGAGGAGAAGGACGTTCATCGAGAGATCTCCGGACAGGCGCCGCCCCTGCTAACCCGGTGGGCCATCTGCCCCCACAGGTCCGGCGGATGGGGGAGTGTACTCCACCAGATCGGCCCGCACCGGGCCGAAGTTGGTCCGCACGATCACCCGCACGGGGATCCGCCGCGCGTCGTCCGTCACGAACATCAAGAAGCGGCCCCGCTGCTCCAGATCTCCCGTGTGCGCGGTGAACAGCTCCACCACCCGGACGGCGGTGGTGCCGAGCAACGGGTTGTCGATCTCCCGCTCGCCGTGGGGCTTGACCACCAGCGTCCACGTCTCCTTTCCGGTGAACACCGGGGCCGTCCACGCGGCGTCTCCCCCCGCTGCCGAGTGGGTGTGCAGCCGCAGGGCCTGGATCGCCGACACAGGATCCTCTGCGCCGGGGTGGGCCGGGTAGTCGTCGGACCACTCTCGCCAGCCGTCTCTGTCGCGCTGGCGTCTGTGCACCGTGAACCCCTCCGGGTCCAGCACCATGTCTTGATCCTGGTGGAAGGTGCCTTCCCGGAACCGCGTCTGGTACCGGCGCGAGCCGTATCCGGGGAGCCAGGTGCTGATCATCTCGTCGTGGATGGAGTAGAGAGACTCGTACCAGGGCGCGCTGTCCACCGTCGCGACGAATCGGACGCCGCTCTCTCCGTTCGACTCTGCACGCGCGCGCGCCCAGCCGCCCATCACCCCCATGTATCGGATCTCCCACGTCATCTGTTCGCCGACGTACGGGGTCGCTGCGGCAGCGGCCACGAGCAGCGCGGCGATCATACCTGCTTCCAGCGATTGTGCAGCCACCACCACGACCACGGGCGCCGCCGAACGGAGGTCTCATAGTACCGCTGCGTGGCCTCCGTCAGTGTCTGCAGCGCGTCCTCTCGATCCTCCGGGATCTCCCAGTCCAGCGCCTCGATGGTCATCTCCCACACGCCGTCCGCGTTGCGATGCTGGAACGATCCGAACAGCCTCGGTCGCGATCTCCAGGCCATCGCCGCGAACCCCGCGGACGTCTGCGCGGGGCGATCGAAGAACGGAACAGAGAGCCCCGCGTTGTGTCGCTGATCCTGCACGAACATCACCACCCGTCCGCGCTCCAGCGCCTCGTAGGCGGCGCGCATCGAGCCGGTGGGCGGCAGCAGCTCGAGGTCACCCTGTCGGCGGATACGGTCGATGATCGCCGCGGCCAGCGGCGAGCTGGGGGTCTTCACGAAGATCGTCACCGGCACCCTGCGGGCCAGGTCGATCAGCGCGGTGTCCCACGAGCCGGTGTGTCCTCCCAGGATGATCCCGCCTCCCCGCAGCATCTCCCAGTCGATGACCGTCCCCCGGCGGCCCGCCATCAGCTCGAAGTAGCTCCACGCCACCTCGCCCAGCGTGCGCCGAAGCTCTCCGGGAGGGCGGTCGGGGAAGGCGCGCCCGTAGTTCTCCACTGCCAGCCGTCGGCGCACCGGCAGCACCCACCACCACAGCGCCCCCAGCAGCCGGATCATCATCTCCGAGAAGGGACGCTTCCTCATCCGTCCCCCGCCAACGCGCGGACACGGTCGACCAGCGCCTCCGCCCCGGTCACCTCCAGCGCCATCTCCAGCGCCCACACGTCGGCGTCCGGCGGCAGCCGCGCGGCGTCCTTTTCGGTGGTCACGCACCCCCGCGGCAGCGCGCCCAGGCGCCCGTGGTCGGCGGCGATGCGCCAGCTTCGGATCTCCAGTCCCATGGCCACGAGGGTACACAGAAACCCGCCCGGTCGGGCGATGCCCACCACCACATCCACCGGCCCGGTCACCGCTGACAGGGGATGCCGCGTGCCGCCCCGCAGCCACGCCCGTGGTCGGATGCGCGAGCGGACTCGGGGGAGGGGAGGGGTCCCTGAGGGGATCGGATCGCCCGCCGCGCCCGGTCGCTGATCGTCGCGCTCAGGGGCGTTGTGGATCCACAGAACGTCCGCGCGGGACAGCGCCGACCACGGCTCTCTTCGCCGCCCCACCGGGATGGGGCCGCCGCCGTTCGGGTGCCGCGCGTCCACGCAGACGATGTCGAGGTCGCGCTTGAGTCGCCGATGCTGGAAGCCGTCGTCGAGGATCAGCAGCGTCGCGCCGGCCGCCGCCGCCGCCCGCGCCGCCGCCAGTCGATCTGGCGATGACACAACGCCGATCCCCCGCCGCCGCATCATCTCCAGCTCGTCTCCCACGAACGCCGCGGGCTGCTCCCCGGGCGCCGCGATCCGCACCCCCGGCGGCCCCCCCCGGCGGTAGCCGCGCGCCGCCACCCACGCCCCGGGGATCCGCGCCGCGAGCCACGCGGCGATGGGGGTCTTCCCGCTGCCTCCCGCCACCAGCGCGCCGACGCTGACCACCGGCAGGGGGGCGGTCTGTGGCGGCGCCGACCAGCCGGCGTGCCGAGAGGCCAGCAGGGGCCACAGCGGGATCAGCGGTCGCAGCAGCGGTCGCTCCAGCGGCTCGGCGACCACCGCGGGCGCGGGCAGTCGGGAGAGGCCGCGATCCAGGGCCTCCGTGTTGCTGGGATCTCCGCCGGTCGCTTGGCGGGGGAGGCGAAGCGCCTGGTTGATGGCGTCCGCGAGCGCCTCGGGGGAGGCTTCTTCGGGCACGGGGATCGACCGGCCGGCGGCGAACGCCACGGCGTTGGACGCGATGTGGGGGCCATGCACCACCGGCAGGCCTGCCGCGAACGCCTCCGCAGGGGAGTGCCCGCCGATCTTCTCGTCGAACGTGCCCCCGATGAAGGCCGCGCGGGCCTGCGCGAGCGCTCCCGCCAGCTCACCGATGGTGTCCAGCAAGAAGACCTCCGCGTCTTCGGGGAGCCGATCGATCGTCCGCTGACGCATCGACAGCTCGGAGATCTGCGAGGAGATCAGCGCGGTGATCTCTCTCGCCCGTCGCACGTACCGGGGGGCCAGCACCAGCAGCGGGCGGGGCTCCCGCACATGCCGCCAGGCCTCCAGCAGCCGCTCCTCGTCGCCGGCGCGGGTGCTCGCGGCGACGAAGGTCGGGTCCGGGAGGGGGAACTGGGGAGCGGGCAGGGGGGCGAGTCGCTTCAGATCGCCGGTCTCCTCCACCGTGATGAAGTTCACCCCCGCCGTGAGCCAGCGCCACAGCGGCCCCAGGGCCCTCCACCGCGCTGTCCCCCGTCCCGGGCGCGCGCCCACCACCGTCACGGGGATCCCCAGCCGGCGACACGCCACCAGCCACCCTGGCCACAGCTCCGCCTCGATCAGCACCAGCCGCCCCGGCCGCGCCTGCCGGAGCCAGCGCGCCGCGACGAACGGAAGGTCCAGCGGCGCCGGGAACGCACCCAGCACCGGCGTGCGCAGCGACGAGCGTGTCCGCCACACGGTCGCGTGCATCCGGCTCGCCAGCGCGCGCGCCGCCACGTGCTCTCCCGCGCTGGCCCCGTGCAGCCACGTCCAGCCCGGATCGGGGCGCGGCAGGCCCAGGATGTGCCGGCGCGTCCGCGGCATCGCGACGAGGAGCGGCGTCAGGAGCAGTCCCAGCAGCCGGTAGAGCGTGAAGAAGACCCCGCCCGCGAGTCGCTCGGCGAGGGTCATGGCTCCCAGCGATGGCCGCTCAGCGCGACGCGCTCCCCGTGGAACGTCACCCCCTCCGCGGCCAGCCGCGCGCGCTGGAGTTCTCCCATCGGCAGGCTGCCGTCCGCCCGCAGCACCCGCCACCAGGGGAGCGTCGTTCCGGGAGGGAGCCGCGCCATCACCCGCCCCACCTGCCGTGCATGCCGGGGGCGTCCCACCAGCGCCGCGACGCCTCCGAACGGGCACACCCGCCCGGCTGGGACCTGCACGACCACCAGGGCCACGGCGTCCGCGAAGCTCAGGGCCCCGTCCAGGTGCGCGCTGGCGATCTCAGACAGGCGCGGATCTGCCACGCGCGGGTCGCTCAACCCCTCGGTCCCGACCCCGCGCCGCTCTTCTCCAGCAGTCTCACGCCATCGGCGAGCAGCCGCTCCTGCTGGTTCAGCCGCTGTCGTCCGCTCTGGAGAACCTTCTGGAGGCTGCCGAGCAGCGGATCGATCACCGGCTTGAACTCCGGATGGGAGAACGCCTTGCCCATGAGCTGCTGGATCTCCCGACCGATGGTCGCCTCGCTGGCCTGGAAGCTCCTCTTGTCCAGCTCGAGCTGCTTCTGCTGGGCGTTGAACAGACCGAGGAACGCCGCGCGCTGTCGCGCGCCGTCGTCGGATGTCCCAGCCTCGGTGCGGGCCTGCGCCAGCGCCACCTTGAGCTTCTTGATGTAGGTGCGGGCCTCCTCGATCTTGCTGCGCAGCATCGCCGCCTGCTTGCTGCGCTTCGCCAGCGCCTCGCGCACCTCCGCGAGCTCGGTCGTCAGCGCGGTGTTGTCGGGCACCGGCTCGTTCTGGGTGGTGACGTCTTCGCCCAGCTCCTGCGCGGACCCGGCGCTCGCCACTGCGTTCGCCTCTGCGCTCGCCACTGCGGTCGCCAGCGCAGCCTGGGCCGCCCCCAGCTCGCGCAGCGCGGTGTCGCGCTCGGCCTCGGCCTCCGTCAGGCGCGCCTCAAGCCCTGACAGTTGCAGGTTCTGCTCGGCCAGCTCCGCCGAGCGCGCGGAGATCTCCTCGAGCTGACCGCGCAGGCTCGCGATCTGCGCGACGGCGTCGGCGGTTCCGCTGTTGATCGACCGCATCTGCTCCAGCTCCTCGCGGAGCTCGTCCAGCTCGTCCTCGGCGTCCTCGGCGGCCTGCCGCGCGCGGTCGCGGGCAGAGATGGCGGCCAGGCGCGCGCGGTCGTTCTCGTCGCACTCGCGGCGGGCCTCTTCGATCTGATCGCGGAGGTCCTCGAGCAGATTCACCGCCTCCTGACGCTCCGCGCGCGCCGCGTTCGCCGCCTCCTCGTGGGCGGTCATCGTTGCCAGCAGCGCCTCCTGCTCCCGGATCGCTTCGGCTGCCCGCTCCTGCGCTGCCTCGAAGGACGCGGCGACCACCACCTCGGACTCGCGGATGCTCGCCAGGTTGACCTCTGCGAGGTTGATCTCTTCGGTGAGCTGCTCGCGCGTGGAGGTGAACTGCACCGTCTGGTGGCGGAGCCCCGCCAGCTCGTTCGCCAGCAGCGCCTGCGCCTCCTCGGCCTCTGCGCGCTCGGCGTCTGCGGCTGCGCGCGCAGCCTGTGTGGCCTCCAGCTCGGCCTGGAGCGCCTCGCGCT
>CAYXGP010000301.1:0-8496 GCA_964464515.1 uncultured Enterobacterales bacterium | reverse complement strand
CGGGCGGGGGGGGGGGGGGGGGGGGGGGGGCCCCCCCCTGCTCCGGCGGCCCGGGCCCGGGGGCCTACGCCACCCGCGGCCACGGTACCACGGGGTCAAATTGAACCCGCGGCACTGTGTACCCGGTCGAACAGCCCGCCGTTCTCCTCGGCGGCGAACACCCCGTGAAGCCGGAGGAGCAGCTCAACGTCCAGCGCCGCGTAGTCGATCTGATCGGGCCGCAGCGGGCGCATCGACCAGTCGGAGCACTGGTTTCCCTTGTCGATGTCGACTCCTAGCTCGCGTCTGGTGACGGCCTTGAGGCTGTGCCCGCCGTCCGGCTTCCCGCGGAGCCGCTTCGAGGCCTTGTGGGTGTCATAGATCTGCACGATCTCGAACCCGTACCGCTTCAGCACCCGCTTCTCGAACGACGCATAGTGGATGAGCTTGGTGATGCCCGGCGACTCCAGGATGGGTCGCAGCGGCTCCAGATCGGAGATCGCCAGCGTGTCGATCAGCACGGAGCGCTCGGGCACGCCGAGCTGAAGCAGGCACAGCCGCTGGTCTCGGCCGATAGTCGTCTCGACGTCCAGCGCCACCGTCTTGTACGCCGCCAGATCCTGGCAGACCTGCTCAAACGCAGCCTGCTCCCGGATGTACTCGATGGGGATGGACGGCTTGAGCGCAGAGTCGATACCCTCGACGGTCTCGTCCGTGGCTGTGTCCTCCGCCAGCGCTCGGGATCCCTGCCCCGAGAGCAGTCGCCACGCGCCAGGCAGATCCAGCAGGAACCGCGCCAGGATCTCTCGCTCCATCCACGGCGGCATCAGCATCTGGAACTTGCTGAGTCGATAGCTGGGCAGCCCCGCGGCCACCTCCCTCCACAGCGCGTCGTCCTCCCAGAACTCAACCTGCCGGAGCGTCTCGATGACCTCAAGCGCGCCCGAGAGGGTTGGTCCGGCCCCCCGAATACGCACCGAGAAGTTATCGGGGATGGCCTTCCAGTCCGGGTTCACGGATTGTATTGCGTAGCGCAGGGTCGAATTGACTTTGCCGCCGGCGAACGTCCACCACCGGACATCCTCGCCATCGGCCTCCAGCCCGCTCCGGTCCAGAACACCCGACAGACGCGTCCGCCAGTCTGCCAACACCGCCTGCGCTGTTGGATGCAGATAGGGTGGGACGTCGTCGGAGCCCAGGATCTCTCGGATCTTCTGGCACAGGTCGAAGCCCAGGAACTGCGGGAGATAGCCGCCCCAGGTCGGCTCCAGGCCCCGCCGGGCAGGCTGGACCGTGACGATCTTGTCCTTGTGATTCAGGCGAAAGACGTGCCACGCCCGCCCACCGAGCAGGAACATGCTCGCGTCCGCGACGAGACGGTCGACGAAGTCCTGGCTGAGCGTGCCGATCTCGCGCCCGTCGGAGGTGTGCACCCGGTACAGGGCCGGCGTGGAGAACACCGCATACAGGTCCATGTAGTGCCGGCGTCCGAAGCACTTCTCCGCCTTCGGACCCAACACCAGCCGGCCGCTGGTCATGATCATCGCGTCGTCTACGCGCATCCACCGCAGCAGCCGATCGAATTCGGCGCGCGAGATCCCGGAGAAGTCCGGCAGACGAGACAGGTGCGCCCACGCCGCCTCTGCGGTGACGCCTCCTTCGGCCAGTGACATGGTCAGGAGCTGATGAATCAGCACGGGCCAGCAGCGGTCGTCGACGTCCACCGGCTCGACCCAGCCCTCACGGGCCAGGCCGATCAACGCCGCCGCCTGGAGCGCCGACTCCTCGGCTCCGCACAGAAACAGCGTGTTGGCCTTCTTGCCAGGGCGCCGCCCCGTGCGCCCCATTCGCTGGAGAAACGAGCTGACGGTCGTGGGGGCCTCGGCTTGCAGCACGCGGTCCAGATCGCCCACGTCGATGCCCAGCTCGAGCGTAGAGGTGCAGACGATGCAGGCGTCTCCGCCCTTGTGGAAGAGCGCCTCCGCGCGGGCGCGCTCCTCCTTGGAGATCGAGCTGTGGTGGACGAAGACCTCGACGCCGAGCGCGTCCATCCGCCGGGCGGAGGACTCGGTGACGGTGCGGCTCTCACAGAAGAACAGGCTCTTGCGCCCCCGCGCCGCGCGAGCCGCGGCCTGCGCCAGCTCCTCGGGGCTTGGCCGGTGGACGATCAGCAGCTCGCGCGGCTGGGCCGGCACAGGCGGGTGAACGAGCCGCTGCGGACGCTGGGAGGTGCCCTGGATCCAGCCCAGGATCTCCAGCGGATTGCCGACGGTCGCCGACAGTCCGACCCGCTGGACATCGTGCCGAGACAGCGACACCAGCCGCTCTAGCACACTCAACAGGTGGCTCCCCCGATCGCTGCCTGCCAGCGCGTGGATCTCATCGATGACCACGACGCGCAGATCTCGAAACAACCTGCTGGCGTCGACCTTCTGAGACACGGCCATGACCTCCAGCGACTCCGGCGTGGTCATGAGCAGGGTGTCTGGGTGGCGAAGGAAGCGCTTCCGCGCCGACACGCCGACGTCGCCGTGCCAGACAAACCGACTGAGCCCCACCATCTGGGTGTAGAGCCCGAGTCGGTCGGCCTGGTTGTTGAGCAGCGCCTTGATCGGCGCGATGTAGAGTGCGCCGAGCCCTTCTGGCTGGTCGACCAGCAGCTGAGACAGGACCGGGAACATGCTGGCTTCGGTCTTTCCCCCCGCGGTCGGGGCCAACACGACGGCGTTGTGCCCGCTCAGCAGCGCCTCACCGGCTTGCTCCTGTACCGGGCGCAGAGAGGTCCAGCCCAGCCGATGGGCGATGGCGTTCTGGAGCCGGGGGTGGAAACGGTGAAAGACGCTCCGATCTCGCTCGCTCGGCATCACCAGGCGACCTCCTCGGCGATCAGCTCGCCGGCGCCGTCGATCGGTTCGGGATCGGCTCCGGTGAGTACGTGCTGCTCCTCAGGACTGAGCGCCGCGGAGGTCACAGTAAACGCATAGTCTACCGCCGGATCGTAGTCCTCGAACTCGTCGACTCGGTCCATCTGGGTGACGAACTCGCGCAGGAACTGCCTCGGCACCACCCCGACGTCGCCCTTGAATCCGGTGGTCACGTCCGCCACGAGGTGCTCGATGAATGCGGCGCTGATTCGGGTCTCCAGCCGCCCGCTGTCAGCGGCGGGGAACATCTCCCGTAGTCGCAGCGCCACCCCACGCAAGCGCGCCGCGTCGAACGGCTTGAGCTCGAGCTGCGCCTGGCGAAGGCTCGTGAACCGTCCGCCGTCCTTGAAGGCGATGCGGTCGTTCAGCGGAGCCAGCCCGGCCACACCGTTGCGGGAGTCGAAGAACTCGGGCGTGCCGGTGAACAACCACAGCAGCCCGGGGTAGCCGCCGGCCGCGTCTGCGATCTGACGGATCCCGTTGAGGGACTTGTGCCGCACGTCCCGACGGGTCCGCAGGATGGTCTCGGCCTCGTCGATGACGATCACCAGCCCGGCGTAGCCCGCCGCTTTGACGATCTCCACGACACCGCGCAGGTAGTCGAGCGCGTCTCGGCTTCCGATCTCCCCCTTGATGCCCGCGCTCCGCTTGGCGCTCGCGGCGACGTTCCCGCTGCCGCAGAGCCACGAGATGAGCGAACCCGCCGTGGCGAAGTCGCCCTGCTGTTTGAGATCGAAGATGGTCTGGATCACCCGGATGAAGTCGGGGGAGGCGCGGCCGCCGGTCAGCTCGTTCAGGTTCGCGCTCAGACGCTCGCGGACCTTGTCGTCGAAGTCAGGGGCGTCCTCGTCTGCCCCCAGGTCGATCATGGCGTCCTCGATGCGTCCCCCCCACCGATCGAGGATGTCACTGAGCGCCCCGCGCGGACACGACGCGGTGCCCAGATCCATCATCACCTTGCGGTAGACGTCGTCGAAGCGATGAAAGCGCAGGTCGTTGTCGGAGACGACCACGAAGCTGGTGGCGAAATTGCGTTCTCGGGCGTCGAGCAGCGCCAGCCGGGCCATGAAGGTCTTGCCACAGCCGTAGTCACCCCGCAGGAACTTGATGGTGCCCTCCCCGCTGTCTGCGAGATCGAGCTGGCGATGGATCTCTCCTCGCTGCTTCTCGATCCCCACGGCGAAGGCGTCGATTCCCCGCTCCGGGACGAGCCCCTTGCGCAGGTTCTCGAAGATGTGGTTGATGTCGCTTCGGGACAGGCTGCTCATGTTGGGGTGCTCATGTGGGCTCTCGGGTCAAGGCTCGGCAGGCAACGTTACTGACGGCTGTAGCGCTTGAGGCCGCCGATGGTCTGGATTCGGATGGAGAAGGGCGCCTTCCTGGCGTACTGTTCAAACTTCCGGGAGAACCGGCGCAGCTTGCGGCTCCCGCCGAGGAGCCGGGCCGCCTCTGGCTCGGTGACCGTGCCGTGCTCTTCGAGGTGGGCGAAGAGGCGCCGTATCCCGCCCTCGGGCAGCTCCTCCAGCCAGCTGCGCTGCGGCGGCGCGGGATCTGTCCGTGGCGCGGCTGTCTGGGTTTGCGTCTGTGGCGTCTGCGGCGTCTGTGGGGAGGGCCCGGTGGCCGTGACCGCGAAGCGCTCTGGGGGCGCGGCGGAAGCGGCGGCGATGGTGGTGGCGTGCAGCTCGACCCGCACCCGCGTCTCGTCGGGGCCGCTGAGACGGAAGAACAGCTCGAAGTCGCTGCCGACCTTCGCGCGCACGGTGCCGGCGACCAGGGTGGCTCCTTGCCGCGTGTCGCACAGCTCGACGTGGACGCCCGCGGTGTCGAGCGCGCGCAGGCCCAGCTCCACGACCGCGATGCTGGTGAACAGCGAGCCCTGCTGGACGGCTACCCGGGCGCGCAGGCAGTGCATCCCCGCCACGCCCGCCCCGGCCTCGGCGCTGATCTGGTACTGGGCGTTGTCGCTGCCGACGTTGGCGCGGTGGGCGAGCGTCAGGACAGGGATCACGCGCTCTTGCAGGGAGTTTCCGCCGTGGACGAACCAGCCGGCCCGGCCCCCGATGTCGAACAGCGCCGTGGTGTCCGGGCACATCAGCTGCAGCCCGCCGGCGTCGTCGTAGCCTAGATCGGCCAGGGGGACGCGGACCTCGCCGGTGTGATCGGCGGCCACGGTTGACAGGATGTGTCTGCGCGACGGATCGATGCGGCGCCCGTGGGCCTGACGACTCTGCACCGCGAGCCGGTCGAGCAAGAGGAAGCCGTGGTCGGCGGTGAAGACGAACCGACGCACGCCGGCCTCGCGCAGCAGGTGCCAGGCGCTGCGCAGATCCCGCAGCACCCGATCGAAGACATCGAGGCCCGCCCCGACCTCGCCGGCCTTGTCGATCTCGACGCTGTGCACCAGGACCAACTTCGCGCGGCCGATCGCGCGACGCAGCGAGGTGGTGTCGCGGTCGAGCACCTCGGCCAGCTTCAGCAGTGGACAGGTGGCCCCGCCGATCCGATGGTGCATCGCCCGCTGGCGGGTCTCGGGGTCGCGGACCTGAAAGGAGCCCGAAGACAGGGCGACGATTTTTCCGTTCCGGATCGCCGGCTTGATGCGCCCGCCGCGGGCGACCGGCGCGAGCGCGTTCATGCCCACTGCGGTGATGGTGGGCAGCTCGGCGAAGCGCGCGCGGAGGTGCACGGTGGTCGCCGCCTCGCCCCGGAGGCCGGCATGCAGCTCTGCGGCCATCTCGAAGCGCAGCGCGTCGACCAGAAACAGCGCGGTGACGCCCGGCTCAGTGGTCATGGGACGGACCACGTCGTCGAACAGGGTGCGCTGCTGGAGCGTCGGCGGCGGCAGGAAGCCCTGGGCGCGACAGACCGCGCTGAAGTCCAGACTCCAGTCGTCGGCCCAGGTGCGCCACAGCAGGCGAAGCGCGTCCAGGCGCTCGCGCAGGGTGTCGAATTCCGGGAGCTGGGGGTGGCGCAGACTGCGCCATCTCTGCTCCAGGTGGCGATGGGCCTGGTCGACCGCCGCGCCAGCGTCCTGGTAGCGGGCAAGGGCCCCGGGGAGGGTCTGGGTGTCCAGGCGCGCGCCCGCGTTGGTGAGGGCCTGTCCCAGCGCCGCGCCGGCGCAGATGAGCCGCCACGCCGCGCGATGGTGGGGAGACTGCTGGACCCAGAATGAGCCGTTCAGACGAGCCGTGGCCCACTGGCGGGCCTGCGACCACTCCTCGGATTCCAGCGCATGCAGCGACGCTTTGAGCAGCGCGGCCTCTTCGAAGCGGAAGGTGTCGATACGGCCCAGTGACTCCGCGTCTGCGGCCGCGATCTCGTCTTGGAGCCAGCTCTCGGTTTCGTCGGCCGTGCGCTGGTAGAACTCCGGGTGGCGGCTACGGAGGTGGCGGGCGAGTTCGGTGCAGATACTTCGGAGCGGGGCCGGCAGGTCCGGGACGCCGAGCAGGTTGGCGCCGACGGGTGGGCGCCTCAGATCGGTGACGTACTCCACGCTCAGCGCCCAGGACGCCGCGGCGAAGGCGACGTCTCCCCGGCGCAGAGACGCGGTGGGTCGGCCGGGCCAGGTCTCCGGGATCCCCAACCGGAGGGCGAGGTGGTCCTGTACGGCGCGCAGGTCTTCGTCGAGGAGGAGGTGCTCGTTCAGGGCGCCCTGTCCGTGAATGAACTGATCGAGGATCTCAGTCGGGCTCCGTTCCTGGAGCTGTTGGTCGAGCCCGCCGCTCGGGGTCGCGAGGCGGGCAGCGAGCCAGCGATCGGCCGCCTCCAGGGTGAGGTCGGTGTTGGCTTTGGCCTGGTCGATCTGCTCCTGGGGGACGCGGCCGGCTGCCGCCGTGTCGATCAGGGTTCGGAGGGCCCTGGGGTAGTGGGTGCCCGCGCGGAAGAACTCCAGGGCCGGGGTCTTTTTGATGGTGGTGGTGTTGTGGCCGGGCAGGTGCACGACCACGCGGGGACGGGTCACGCCGGAGGCGACACCGTCGAGCTGGAGCAACAGCTCCAGGAAGCTGCCCTGGAACGAATAGACCTGGTAGGGCAGCGCCTCGGCCACGCGCAGAGCCTGGACGAATCCGCTGTAGTGGTCGTGGGGATCGGTCCAGACGACGAGGCCGTGGCTGCAGATGAACCGACGCAGATCGGCCTCCAGGGCGGCAGAGACCGGTCCGAGTTGCAGACTCACATGGACTCCGGGAGCAGCGGCTGCTGTTCAGACTGCGGGGGCGGGGCCCGGCCCTCGGGGGCGTCGGGCGCGTTGAGCTGAAACGGGGCGTCTTGTTTATTCTTGATGCGCTGCTCCAGCTCTCGGCACTCGGTGGTTTTCGTGGTCCACAGACCGGACTCCAGCAGGGTCATCTGCGGGATGGCGGCCTTGCTCGCGCCGCGGCCGATGCGACGCAGGGCCTCTTTTTCGACGGCCTTGAGGGCCTCTATTGGATTATTCTCCAGATAGGCAGCGCGGAGGGCGGCGTGACCGCCATCTGGAGAATCATCCCCAGGTGCAGAGTAGGGCGCCTCCTCGATCCGGAAGGTCTGCTCGATCTCGCTCTGGAGGCGCAGCTCCCAGGCCCACGCCCGCGCCGGATGGTAGCGCCAGAAGCACCCGTGGGCCACGCCGAGGGAGGGGTCGTCTCGGCACTTGGCGTCCACACGGACGGGCCAGTATCGACGCGCGAGATGGGACCAGTCGTAGTCTTTGCGGCCGCGGGCGGTGGACAGCTCCTTCCACCACTTCTTGGGGTCCTTCCATTGGGGGTGGAGGAGCGGCCACAGGGCTGCTGAGTTGATCATGACGCCGTCGTCGAGGTCGGGGGCGTAGCGGGCGTCGGCCGCGCGGGGCGGGCAGCCGGCTCCGGTGGGTGGGGGGCCCTGCTCAGCGCAGGTCGTGACGGCCTGGATGAAGTCGCTCAGCTCGGCGAGCCAGCGCTGGACCTTGGTTAATCGCTTCTCGGCGTCACGGGCTGCCTTGCGATCCGCACCGTCACGGGCCTCTCTCAGCGCCGGGAGCTCACCTTCGAGACGTTGCTTCGCTGGGTTGAGGTGATCGGCTAGCAGAGTCTGCAGGGTGCGTTCGTTCATGCGGTGGATGGTGACCCAGGCCACAAACGTCTTCTTGGATGACGAGAGCGGCCAGTGGATGGGACGGTTCTCGTACATCTTGCGGTGGACTTCTTTGAAGAAGTCGAGGCGGAGGTAATCGCGGAGGTTACGGTGACGGGTCTCGATGGTGTCTCGGCGTCGCTGCCAGGTTTCTTTCAGCGTGGTGGTGGCGGCGTGACCGAGGCTGTCTCGGGAGTCGGTCGGCGGTAGAGTCCCATCGAGGAAGAAGACACCTGCAGGGAGGGTGTGGTCGAGATTGGCTGCGGCTGGGTCGAGGATGCCCTCGCCGTTGGGGCCGAAGCGGCCGAGGGCGATGCCGAGAGCAAAGGAGATGTGATCGGTTGGGGGTTCGGGGTCGAGGACCTCGGTGTATTCGGGGAGAGGCGCACCTTCAGGACGATCAACGGCGAGTTGAGCCCAGTCTTGGGCGTCGCGCCACGGGGAAGGGCCGGGACGGCGAAATTCGATGGAGGGTTCACGGTGGGACTCGTGTGAGCCG
>CAYXGP010000300.1:0-8506 GCA_964464515.1 uncultured Enterobacterales bacterium | reverse complement strand
CCCACACCGATACCGAGACCGACACCGACACCGACACCGACACCGATACCGACACCGACACCGATACCGATCCACAGGGACTCGAGGACGGCTTCGAAGCCGAGCTGACAGCCTTTGAGGGCTGCTCAGACCTGGCTCTGCACGCCTATGCCCCAGACGGCTCCATTCTGCTGAGCTTCGGCTATGCCGGACTGGTCGAGGACGCCTACTCGACGGGCGCTACCACCCTGACCGGGAATATCGTTCTGCCCGGCGATGCCATGCTCCAGGTCGTCACCGGTATCAACCAGCACCTCGTGCCTTGCAACGATGCCATCCACGGCGGTATCGAGACCCACCGGACCTACACGGCTCTCAGTGGCAGCGCGATCCTCACGGTCACGCCGACCGAGAAGACCTGGACCGAGTGGGAGATGCCCGCCGATGCCACGGTCACCCTGGAGAATGTAGAATTCGAAGACGAGTCGGGAGACACGGTCACCCTGCCGAGCCTGACCATCACCCATCACGTCGGCTGGTTCCCGGGCTGACCGGATGCGGCCCCCGGCTTTTCTATACGGAACCGCCTGGAAGGAGGACCAGACGCGGCGGCTGACCCGGCTGGCCGTCCAGACGGGTTTTCGGGGGATCGATACGGCCAACCAGCGCAAGCACTACTTCGAAGAAGCGGTGGGCCAGGCCCTGCGCGAACTCTGGAACGAGGGGTTCTGTACCCGCGAGGATCTCTTCCTCCAGACCAAGTTCACCTATACCCGTGGCCAGGACCACCGCCTTCCTTACGACCCGCACGCCCCCCTGAGTACCCAGGTCCACCAGTCCTTCGAGAGCTCCCTGCGGCACCTGCATACCGACACCATCGACGCCTACCTGCTTCACGGACCGGCCTCGCGAAACGGCCTGACGGATGGCGACTGGGAGGTATGGGCTGCGATGGAGAGGCTGCATACCGAGGGCAGGGTCGAGGATAGTCGCCATAAACCACCTTCCCATGGTATCTGGCTCCCCTCCGCGAGTCGAGTCCGGCGTAGCAGGCCGCGTTTTGTCCTTGGCGGCGGCGCCCTCACCGCCCGAACCGGCGTGAAATCCGTCGTCAGCGGTGGTGCTTTCGGTCTCACGCGCACGGGTGCTCACGAAGGGCACCTATGCCCCCGCCGCTGCCGCTCATCGCAACAGGGCTGGCGGTCCCCGGGAGCGCGCCGCGCTCAGGCAGTCCAGGATGGTACCAGGTGAATGTCTACAGCGGCGAGCTGGGCTGGATCCTCGATGCCGCCGGCACCGATCTGGCGCTTGCCTACCAGGATGGTGCCGGACCCACCGTCCTGAGCCACGAGCTCCAGTTCACCGATGGGGGCCTGCTGGCCTTCGTGAATCAGCTCGGCGAGGACAAGTGCACCCATGTGATGCGCTTTTCCGTGGACGCGGATCGCAGCACGGCCGACATGGAGCTGGTCTACCGGCCCGATCCCTGCCGCGAGGTCTTCGCCATGGGGGGGCTGGATGTGCGACCCAGCGGCAACCTGGTGGTCAGCATGACCTCGGCCGGGCAGATCGATGAGATCACCCCCGAGGGCGAATTGCGCCATCGCCTGAACACCGAATTCGGGTTTGGCGTGGGCTACGGCGAGCGGGTGGACAGCCTCTACCCCTGAGCCCCGCTCTGGCGGTCTCACGAGATCGTGGGGGCAGGGCCTCCAGAAGCGCCGGATGGGGCCGGCCACAGCCGTCCCCGCCCGAGCGCCCAGCCCGAGCGCCCGCAGCTGGCGCCAGTGTCGGGTGCCGCTCGCTCCCCGGCGGCCCGGGTAGCGAGATATCCCCCACAGGCTGAGCGCTCGACCCATCTGCGGATGAGAGCCCAGCCCCGGAGGACGTCTTGGAGCTGGTGAGCGCGGGCTTTGTGTGGGCAATGCCCCGACCCGAGACAGCGAGCTCGCCCCACGCGTCCATTCGGCGCTACCACGGGCTGGTCTCGGCTTCCGAGTGCTGGAGCCTGTTTTTGACGGGTCCCTGGGCGCACACCTGGATGGGGGTGGACGCCCCGACCCGGGCGCGCCACGCCGCGGCCCTGCAGATCGTGTCGGTCGAGCGGGCCATGACCGCCACCGAGCAGGCCTTCAGCGCCGGTGAGCTGGGCTACCCCAACCTCATCTTCGACCTGAGCACCGCCAGGCGGCTCCGTCGACTGGCCCAGCCCGAGGCCCCTCCTCGGCTGCTGGAGCTGGGTGTTCCCAGCCCGCTGCTGGCGGAGGTGCTGAGCGAGACCGCCCCCAGCCCGGGCATGGGGGTGTCGGGGCTGCACCTGGCCCTGCAGCGCCGGCGCGCGCTCGGGCCCGGCACCTGCCTCGGCTATGAATTGGTCGCGCTCGAGCTGGGGGGTGTGCTCCACTCCTCGGCGTGCAACGATCTCGGACCGGCGCTGGCCGAGCGCTTTGGGGCTCAGCCCAACCCCTGGGGGCTGATCGATGATCTCGAAGTGGCCCTGCGCTGCGCTGAAGCCCTCACCAACGAGGCGCTGCCCTGCGCGCGCCTGCTGTGGGTCCCCTTCGCCCTGAGCACCCCTTCCCACGCTGCGCTGCCGCCCACGATCGGTGGGGCGGGCAGGAGCTGAGCCCAGCGCCCGGTGGCTGGTGCCGCGCGGCGCAATGCGCGACCCGGTGCGCAGCCCTGCTGAGGGTGTCCCGATCCCGGCTGGCCCCGTGATACCCTCTGCCGCATTGCGCGCACCCAACTCGAGACCAGGCGAGGACATGACAGGACAGCTGGGGGAGAGATCGATCGGGAGTCTGCTGGGAGAGCGCTTTCACATCCCGTCCTACCAGCGTGGCTACCGCTGGCAGACCCGACAGGTGCGAGAGCTGCTCGATGATCTGCTGGAGTTCCAGCGCCCATCGCAGCGACACGAGCCCGGCAGCTTCTACTGTCTACAGCCGATCGTGGTCGTGCCCACCAAAGACGAGGACGACGAAGACGCCTGGGAAGTCGTCGATGGTCAGCAGCGCCTGACCACCCTCCACCTCATCCTCGGCTTCCTCCACAAGCTCCTCGACGCAGAGGGGCTGCCGCGCTTTCGCCTCTCGTACGCCACCCGCCCTGGGAGCGCAGGCTATCTCGACGCGCCCAAGGCCCAGCGGCGTGACGAGAACATCGACTTTCACCACATCTGGGAAGCCTGGTGCGAGATCAAGCGGTGGTTCGACGAGGACTACTCCGGCCTCAAGAGCGATTTCCTGCGCCCCCTCATTCGCGGGACCGGCCACGGTCCGAACGTGCGCGTGATCTGGTACCAGCTGCCGCCGAGTGAGCGCCCAATCAGCGTGTTCCGGCGCTTGAACGTGGGCAAGATCCACCTGACCAGCGCAGAGCTGATCCGGGCCCTGTTCCTGTCTCGCCAGAGTGGGCACACCGATCTGCAAAAAGCCCTCCTCCTGCGGATCGCCTACCAGTGGGACGAGATCGAGAAGAGTCTGCAGGCCGACCAGCTCTGGTACTTCATCCACGAGGGCCCGGCCCGGTACGCGACGCGCATCGAGTACCTGTTCGCCATCTTGATGTTGCAGCAGGATCGCCGGCTCGAGCCGGGCGATCACGGACTCTTCATCACGTACCACAGGTACTTCCAGGAGTGTACAGATCCCAGCGCCCTCTGGAAGGTGGTCCGCGAGCTCCACCTCGCGCTCCAGGAGTGGTACGAGGACACCGTGTTCTTTCACCTGGTCGGCACCCTGGTGACGCTGAAGACCTGGGGCACGGCGCCGACTGCCACCAGCGAAGAGGTGATCGTCGACCTCCTACAGAAACGCGCGCTCATGACCCGCGACCGCCTGGAGGCCTACATCCGCCGAGAGGTCCTCCACCAGCTCCTGCCCAGGCTGGTCGACAGGGACGAGGCGCTCGAGCGGGAAGAGCTGGCGGTCTCGCTGCGCGAGCGCCTCGCCTCGATGGCCTACCCCGACAGTCCACAGCGTCGGCCCATTCGCGGGACGCTGCTGCTGTTCAATAGCGCCACGCTGCTGCGCCACGGTTCCCAGATGCGGTTCCGCTTCGACAAGCTGAAGAATTCGACCCAGGGCTGGGATATCGAGCACATCCGATCGGTCCGGTCCGAGATGCCGGGCACGGTCCCAAAGCAGCGCCGCTGGCTGGAGAACGTCTGCGATTACTGGCACCGCCAGCCAGGGCCCAGCGAGGATGGCTCCCGCGCCGCGCTTCGCGCCACCCTCCACGCCGAGGCGGGCGAGATCCTGGCCCAGACACCCCACGACAAACGTGCCTTCGAGAATCTCTACCTTCGCATCCTCGAGCTCTTCGGCGAGCGGGAGACCAGCGAGGTGGACAACGGGCTGGGCAACCTCGCGCTGCTCGATGCGTCCACCAACCGCAGGTTCGGCAACGCGGTGTTCCCCATCAAGCGCAGAGAGGTGTGCGCGCTCGACAAGACCGGCACGTTCACCCCACCCTGCACCACCAATGCCTTCTTGAAGTACTACAGCAAGAACCCACGGGACATGTTCTTCTGGAAAGAAGAGGACCGCGCGGACTACTTCGAGGCGATCTGGCGGGGGCTGCTGGACTTCTTCTGTCCCGATACCCCAGCCACCGCCCCAGAGGTGCAGCGATGAGGACCACCCTCCGGCAGCTGCTGGTCAACCATGCCGCAGGGGTCATCATCCCCAAGCTCCAGCGCGACTACGCACAGGGGCGCGAGAGCGCGACCCGGATCCGACGGCGCTTCCTGCGCGATCTCCACACCGCCCTGCAGGACTCGAGCCCGCCGCTCAACCTCGACTTTGTCTATGGTAGCCAGGAATCCGCAGGGGCTCCCCTCCTGCCCCTCGATGGGCAGCAGCGACTCACGACCCTCTTCCTGCTGCACTGGTACCTCGCGCTCCGCGACGGCCAGCTCGACCACTTCCGGACATATGCGCAGCACCAGGCGGGCTCCCGCTTCAACTACGAGGTGCGGCCGACCGCGACGGCCTTCTTCGACAAGCTCGTCACCGAGCGGGTCCAGCCCGAGCTCGGGGCGCTGCTCCCGCCCGACCCGGGGCGCTCGAATGCGCTCTCCAGGACCCTCCAGAACCAGTCGTGGTTCTTCCTGTCCTACGTCCGCGCTCCAACGGTGCGGTGCTGTCTGACCGTGATCGCCGGTCTGCATGCCCAATTAGGGCTGCAGGGCGGCGCCCGGTTCGCACCGTCCTCGCGCTTCTGCCGCCCCAATGCGCCTGGCTGGCTTATTGGGCCCGGGCGGGTCTGTATGACCGCCTCGTGCACGCGGAGCCGCCCCGAATCACCTTCGACTTCCTCTCCCTCGAGCGCTTCAAGCTCTCCGACGAGCTCTACATCAAGATGAACGCCCGGGGGCGGCCGCTCACCCGCTTCGAGAATTTCAAGGCCCAGCTCGAGGCTCATATCGGGCAGCTGGGCTTGACCGAGACCATCTCTGATGCCGGGCAGACCTGGGGGCTGCGCGAGCATGTGGCCCGTCAGATCGACGGCGCGTGGTGCGACCTGTTCTGGGATCTCAGCCGGAGCACGGACCCCGGTCACGACGGGACCCAAGACGCAGACATCAGCTACGACGATGTGGCCCTGAACGCGCTGCGCTCCATCGCGCTGGTGGCCTTCCCCTGCGATGACACCGAGCGTCGCAGTGAGATCGGCCTGAGCCTGGCCGCGCTCGCCGACGAAAAGCTCGACGCCTTCTCGGAGTACGCGGCTGCGGGCGCAGTGGATGCGCCCTTCGTGCATGCGCTGATCGCCCTGCTGGACTGCTGGACGAAGGCCGGGGGCAAGCCCAACACCTTCCTGAGCCGCAGCGACTACTACGACGAAGGCGCGATGCTGCGCGCCTTCCTGACCGCCACGGGGGGCCGTGAGCAGCGTCCCTCTCGGGCGGACTGGGTGCGCTTCAGTGCCTACTGCGCGTACCTGCGCTCGGGCCGCCCGCTCTGCGGCCTGGACGAGTGGGTGCGTGTCACGGGTAACCTCGCGCGGAACACGGTCTACGACCGCGACATCTTCCGCCTCACCCTCGCCGGAACCCGCCAGCTGCTCGCCGAGAGCGGCGACTCGCTGCTGGAGCACCTCGCCACCGCCCCGCCCGCCCGCCGGGGCTTCTCCGCGCAGCAGCTCCGCGAGGAGGCCATCAAGGCCCAGCTCCTCCTGCGCGATCCCGCCTGGCGGGCCCTGATCGAGCACGCCGAGCTTCACCCCTACTTCGCTGGGCAGATCGAGTTCCTGCTGGAATTCAGCGGGGTGCTTCAGCGCTGCGCCAGCGGAGCGCCGGCCACCTGGAGCGACGCCGAGAATCACACGATCCGAGCGCGCTTCGTCGAGGTCCTGGCGAGCGCCGAGGCCCTCTTCCCACGCGCCGGGGGCGGGCTTCGCAAGCTCCCCGAGCACCAGCACCTGTGGGAGCGCGCCCTGCTCTGCATGGGCGACTACCTGCTGAGCGCCTCCACCCGCCGGTACTTCCTGGCGAACAAGCACAAATGGGACTTCACCTGGAAGCGGCTGCTGCGATCGGGCCTGAACCGCGACTGGACCCGCAACACCCAGCTGGACGAAAAACGCGCCCTGGTGGGCCGGGTGCTGGAAGCCGTCGACGTGTCCGATGTCGAGGCCTCGCTGAGGGCGATCATCACGCGCACCCTCGCCGACGAAACCTTGGCGATCCCGCCGTGGCGCCAGGCGCTGATCACCCACCCCGAGCTCATCGCCTACTGCCGCCGGCGTGAGACCCGCTGGCTCGGGGCCAGCACCATCTATCTGCTCTCCAAGTCCCAGCTGAACAGCCGGCACCGGGAGCTCTACACCTGGGCGCTCGAGCGCCGGCTGCGCCCCCGGGTGGATGCGGGCGAATTCGCACCCCTGGACCAGCTCGACCCACCGACCCAGCCCTCGTCCACCGCCGAGGAGCCGAAGCTGATCCTGAGCGCTTCCGCAGTGCCCGGCCTGGCGTGCGATATCTGGAACCAGGACGGTCGCTTCGTCCTGCAGGTGCCGCGTGAGTGGGATCCCCGGGCGACCGCCGGACCAGACGCCGAGCTCGAGGACTGGGTGGTCTCTTTTGGAGAGATCGAGGACACCCTGCGGACCCTGGTCGCCCACCTCCAGCGCCCCTAGCCCCCGGTCCGTCGCGCGACCAGGGGCGCTGCCGGGGGCGCTGATTGCGCATTGGTCTGTAAGCAGTCATGGCTACAATCAGAAGCAGTGGCTACTGTGACCGATATGAACCACGAGATGAACGAGAGACAGGGCAACACGCCGCCCACCTGGATGGGGCGGTCGCGGTGGTCGCTGGTCCTGGATGTCATCGGTGGCTGGCGCCAGAACCGGGACAAGATCGCCGAGATCTGGCGCATGCTCTCCGCGATGGTGCGGCCCTCCCGCGTGCGGATGCGCCTCGAGCGGCTGCAGACCCTCGGACACTGCGAGGCCATTCCCACCATGCCGCAGCTGCTGGTCGCATCGCGCGACCAGCTGTCCTTCAGCCTGGGCGCAGACACCAAGGAGTTCTATCGATCGCAGGGCATTCCCTGGACCTTCCACAACCTGCGTCGCTTCTTCGCCTACCCGACCACGATGATGGACCCGATGGGCCTCTTCTCATCGCGCGACACGATCATTCAGCACGTCTTGCAGACCTTCCATCGACACGCCACCTATGATCTCGTCCTCCTGTGTGGACACGAGCGCGGTCTCGAAGAGATGCAGTCACAGCTCGACCAACTCACCGCCGGCACGCATCTGCACCAGCGCTCCCTGGACTCCCTCATCGAGGACGGCTCGTACCACGACCGGCTGCGGCGCGATGTCTCCGAGTTCATCGACAACCCATTCATCAAGCCCCGAGCCCTGCCCGAGGATCTCGTCGCAGACACGCACCTCATGTTGGCCATGGATCAGTTCAAGGATGTCCGCGGCTACACGAGCTATGCCGCGCGGCTGCAGGTGGGGCCGGCGGATGTGGTGCTCGCCTTCGCGCAGGTCGCGTTCAACGAGACCATCGGCGAGGCCATCAACTTCAAGATCGGCCCGGCGTCGCAGCAGGTCGCAGCCTGTGATCCCCAGCTGGTTCGCAAGCACCTTGGCCCCCCCGAGCCCGCTGCACGGTGCGTCGCCGGCTGAATCCGGTCGCGTGCGCGCGGCCCGCCACCGGCCAACCCCGCCCGCGGCCAGCAGGGTGGCCGGGCCCCACTCGACGCTGTATTCCCCGGCGCTGCACCCGCCATGACCACCAGGGCGTACGCATGAAGGACACCCATGGTGCCAGGACGTTCGAGAGGTAGGGCTTGTCCCTACTTCGACCGACTCTGCTCCTGGGTACCCCCTGCGCCCTCGCCCCCCGTAGCCAGCAGCGCCCAACGGTGGCGCTGCCTTGCCCGGCCGCGCCCCCATACAAGCCGAGGCTGGCCGGCCGATGCGGGCCTTCGCCTTGGGTGACGAAAGCCCAGGGAGGATAGTCGCCATAAACCACCTTCCCATGGTATCTGGCTCCCCTCCGCGA
>CAYXGP010000299.1:0-8678 GCA_964464515.1 uncultured Enterobacterales bacterium | reverse complement strand
GGGGGGGGCCGGGGGGGGCCCGGGGGGGGGGCCCCCCCGGCGGGCCCCCCCCCCCGGGGCCCCCCGGGGCGGGGGGCCCCGCCCGCGGCCCCCCGACCGAGTACCGCCGCGTGGTGAATTCTTCATGACCCGCGCGCGGGAAGAGTTTCTCGGCGTCCAGGTGTCCCGCGCGCCCCAGACCACCCCTGTTTTGAGGGGGGGCGTCGCTGGGAGGGGCCAGCGGCTCCAGACGCGTGCGGCGGCCGCAGCTCCCACACCGAAAGGTTCGGACCTCACCGGTGATGAGCTCCTCCCCTTCGACCTCGAAGGACGCACTGCAGTGCTGGCAGTCGACGCGCACCCCAGGCTCCCGCCACCCCCTACAGCTGACCCAGCGCGCGCTCGATCGCTGCGCGATCGGGCGGGTTGGTCGCCAGGTAGTTCTGGTAGGCTGCGCTCGCCCCCGAGGTGTCACCCAGATCTCGGTTGAGGTGACCCAGGAACTTGTGGGCCGTGGTGTACCCCGCGTTGCTCGCGGCCGTCAGCGGGCCCAGAGCACCGTCCAGGTCTTTGGCGTGGTAGCGCGCGATCCCCAGCTTGCCCTGGTACGAGGCGTTCCTCGGCGCCATCTGCACGGCCTGACCGTAGGCCTTTGCGGCCTCCGACCAGCGGCGCGCCTGCGCAGCCCGATCCCCCGCTCCCGCGTGGTCCTCCGCTGTCATGGCGCTGACCTGAACGTCACCACCACCCGCGGTGGACGGTCCGGGCACGCCTGCGCGGATCTGGGGAGTCGCTCCCGGCACCTTGCTGTCGCGCGGCCCCACCGGCGTGAGCACGTCTTCGGGGTTCTCATCGACCCACCCGCCGTCGTCGGCGGGGGCCTTCGCGGCGTCCGCCAGCTCCTTGAGGCGCTTCTCCCGATCGATCCTGGCCTGCTTCTTCGCTTTGGCCTCGCGCCGCTGCTGCTCTTGCTCAAGCTGCTGGGCGTTCGGCTCCGGCGGCCGCTTTGCCACCAGGTCAGGGATGATCGTGAGGCCGTAGCCGGCCCCGCCCAGCAGCAACAGGACCAGCACCACCAGCGCGGGGGCGTTGGACTTCTTCTCGGCCTGCGGCGCCGCCTTCGTGGGCGCCTTGGAGCGACCGCTCTTCCCGGAGCCCTTGCCCGTGTTCTTGCTCGAGCCTGGGCGCCCGCGGGTGCCGGCGGAGCGCTCCCGCTTCTTCTTGGCCTTGAGAGCTTCAAATGGATCCTGGAAGCGTGGAGACTCCGCGGGCTCCTTCTTCTTGTCCCCGCTCTTCCGCTCCCTGCCCGGAGCGGGCCGGCCGGGGCTGCTGATGTCGGCCACCGCCTCCGACAGCGCATCCTGCATGGCGTTGGTGTCGGGGGACAGGGCGATCGGACTGGGCGCCGAGGGCTTCGGCGCCGCATCTCCGGCCATGCCGAGGATGTTGGTCGGCTCCTCGTCGTCGTCGTCGAAGTCTTCGACCTCCCCGGCGTCCGCCGCGCGCCGCGCTGCGCGCCAGGTGTCGACGAAGTGCTTCTCGAGATCCGGGATCTCCCCGATCTCCGTCCACTCGTCGCCGTTGTGGCTGAGCATGTCGGTGGAAGTGACGCGCCCCTCGCTGATGTACTTGCTCAGCGTCTTGAAGTCGCTGAAGTCGTAGACCAACCCCAGCTTCACCTTCACCTTCCACGAACGGATCCCCACCGCGGCGAAGTCGAGGGAGTGGACGTCGAGCTCCTCCTCCGGCTCATCCGTCGAGGCCGACGTGGAGGCCGAGGCCACGCTCGGAATCACGCCGTCTGCGGCAGCGCGAGAGTCCCCGGGGGGCTGGCGCGCCTGGAGGGTCTGATCATCGTCGCCGTCGTCTGCCTCTCGGTAGATGACGAATTTGTGTCGGCAGCGCGGGCAGGTGATCTTCGCACCGCGACCGGAGAGCTTGCTCGCGTCGAGCTGATAACAGGCGCCACAGGCCGGACAGGTCACAATCATCGGTGCCGCTGGTCCTCTCGTGGGTTGGTGCCCCCCCCGTTGGGGACAAATCGGGGCGGAGTGGGCTCATATGAGCATACCCCGCCGAAGGCCGGACCCGTCAGCAGTCCTGGGGGTCGTGGTCTTCGATAATCTCAAGCGAAGCATAGCGCGCATAGAGCGTCCGACGCCCGGCGTCGTCGAAACGGACCCGCAAGCGGGGATTCGAGGCCGATCCCTCGACCCGCTCGATCAGACCGGCGCCCAGGGTGGCATGTAGAACCCGCGTGCCTGCGCGAAAGTCCTCGGCAGACGTGGGCGTTCGCGTGACCAGACGCCCGACGGGGGGGCGGGCGGGAGCCTGTTGTGGCTTCGGCGAGCCGAGGCGCGGCTGTCCGCGGCGGCGCAGGGGGTTGCCCCTGGAGCCGAGGCCCCCAGACCCGAGGTCCGGGCTGAGCCCGAGGCGCGCCAGTCGCGCGGCGCGCTCTTCGGCGGCGGCGCTGCGGGGTCGCTGCCCCTCCGTGGCGAGCAGCTCCCCGGGCATCTCTCGGATGAAGCGCGAGGGTGCGGTGTCGGCGTAGTAGCCCTGCGGCATGCGCCGACGACGAGGGCTGCTGAGCAGCAGGCGCTTGCGGGCCCGCGTGCAGGCCACGTACACCAGCCGCCGCTCCTCCTCGATGTCCTCCTCGCTCTCCAGCGACATGAAGTGCGGAAAGCCCCCCTCGAACATCCCGGTGACGAACACCACGTCGAACTCCAGCCCCTTGGCGAGGTGCGCGGTGAGGAGGGTGAGGCGCCCGGACTCTGGATCGGAGTCGAGATCGTCGGCCTGAGACGAGAGCTGCGCGCTGTCGAGAAAAGACTGCAGTCGCAGAAGCGGCTCGACGCCGTCACCCTGCTCCCCCGCGGCGCGCGCCAGCTCAGCGATGTTGTCGATCCGCTGACGGGCCTCCCGCGACTTGTCGGCTCGCAGCCGCACCAGGTAGCCCGAGACCTCCGCGATGGACTCCACCAGCTCCCCCGGCCCCGCGACGGCGGCGCGCTCGCGCAGCTCACCGATGAGCCGGCAGAACGTCGCCGCGGACTTTCGCCCGCGCCCTCGCGGCCCGTCCGCGTAGACCTGCGCGGCGGCCAGCATCGGCGCCCCCTGCGCGGCGCCGATCGCGCGGATCTCGTCCAGCGACTTCGCGCCCAGCCCGCGGGGGGGAGCGCCCACCGCCCGCTGGAACGCCATGTCGTCGGCGGGGTTGGCGATCAGCTTGAGCCACGCGAGTATGTCGCGCACCTCTTTGCGCTCGTAGAACTTGCGGCCGCCCACCAGCAGGTGCGGGATCCCCTCCTGCGTGAGCGCCTGCTCGAAGACGCGCGAGGCGGCGTTGGTTCGGTAGATCACCGCCATCTGGGACAGCGGGATCCGCAGCCGCTGCAGCCGACCGACCCACCGGACCACGTGCAGGGCCTCCGCCTCGTCGTCGGAGCAGCGCAGGTAGCGGACCGCCTCACCCTCGGGGTTCTCCGTCCACAGCACCTTCTCCATGCGCCCAGCGTTGTTGCTCACCAGCGCGTTCGTGAGCGCGATGATGCGGCGGGTGGAGCGGTAGTTCTGCTCCAGGCGGATCACCCGGCAATTCGGAAAGTCGCGCTCGAAGTCGTGGATGTTGCGGATGTCCGCGCCGCGGAAGGAGTAGATGCTCTGATCGTCGTCGCCGACCACCATCACGTTGCCGTGCTCGGAGGCCAGCAGGCGGATCAGCGCGTACTGCGCGCGGTTGGTGTCCTGGTATTCGTCGATCATCAGGTAGCGATACCGTCGCGAGTACCGCCTGCGGATGTCGTCGTGCTCGCTCAGGAGCTTCACCATCAGCCCGATGAGATCGTTGAAGTCGACGGCGTTGGCGGCGCGAAGGTGCGCGGTGTAGTCGCGGAAGATGCGCGGCGTGGGGTTTGCGGGATCGTGCACCGTGTCGGCGTAGGCCTCGGCGGTGAGCATCTTGTTCTTGGCGCGGTCGATCTCCGAGCGGATGCGGGCCGGGTTCCAGGAATCCGAGATGATCCGCGCGTCCTTGCAGAGCTGCTTGATCACCGCCTTCTGGTCGGCGGTGTCGTAGATGGAGAAGGCGCGGGTGTAGCCCAGCGGCTCGATGTCGCGCCGCAGGAAACGCACGCAGGCCGAGTGGAAGGTGCTCACCAGCACCTCCGCAGCGCCGTCGGCCTGCTCGGCCACCCGGTGCTTCATCTCTCCTGCGGCCTTGTTGGTGAACGTCACCGCGAGCACGCGCCACGGCTCCACGCCGCGCTCCAGCAGGCGACCCACCCGATGCGTCAGAACGCGGGTCTTCCCGGAGCCCGCGCCGGCCAGCACCAGGGCGGCTCCGTCGAGGTGCTCGACGGCCTCGCGCTGTGGGGGGTTGAGGGTCGCGCTCACGAGCCCCCTCCCTCTTTCTTCGCGCGGGCGTCTTTCTCTGCCTGCCGGGTCTCCCGAAAGCGGCGCGCGGCTCCCTCGCGGTTGCTCTGGCGCCCCCGGGCGACGGCCAGCGCGTCGTCCGGCACGTCAGACACCACCACTCCCCCGGCGCCCACGATGGCCCCGTCGCCGACGCGCACCGGCGCCACCAGCGCGCTGTTCGAGCCGATGAACGCCCCCGCGCCGATCTCGGTGCGGTGCTTGAAGAAGCCGTCGTAGTTGCAGGTGATGGTGCCCGCGCCGACGTTCGCGCCCGCGCCCACCTCGGCGTCGCCCAGGTAGGTCAGGTGGTTGGCCTTGGCGCCGGCGTGCATGTGGGTCTTCTTGACCTCCACGAAGTTGCCCACGCGCGCGCCGGGTCCGATGCGGGCCGCCGGGCGCAGCCGAGCGAACGGCCCCACCCGGGCGCCGGACTCCACACGCGCACCCTCCAGGTGGCTGTGGCCCAGCACCTCCGCGTCGGCCTCGACCCGGCTGTCTTTGATGACGCAGTGCGGCCCCACCTGCACGTCGCCGCCGATGTCGGTGTCGCCGCGCAGCACGCAGCCCGGACCGATGGTGGTGTCAGCGCCGAGGGTGACCCCCACGTCGATCCAGGTGGTGTCGGGGTCTTCGAGCGTGACGCCCGCGAGCGACCAGGCGCGGTTGATCCGCCGCTGCAGGTGTCGGCGCGCAGAGGCCAGCGCCCAGCGATCGTTGACTCCCATCACCTCGACCGTGTCCGGGTGGATGATGGCGTGGGCCCCGCCCTCGGCGGCGGCCAGCTCCACGAGATCGGTCAGGTAGATCTCGCCCTTCGGCGGGTGGGGCCGGAGGGTGGGCAGCGCGCGCCGCAGCCAGGCGACATCCAGCGCGTACATCCCGGTGTTGATCTCGTCGATCGCCAGCTCCTCGGGAGTGGCCTCCGAGGCCTCTACGATGCGCAGAGCCCGCCCCTCGGCGTCGCGCACCAGCCGTCCGTAGGCCGCCGGCTCGGGCACCTGACAGGTCAGCACGGTCACAAGCCGCCCGGCGTGGGCCGACACCAGATCGCGCAGCGTGCCGGCCTGCAGCAGCGGGGAGTCTCCGTTGAGCACCACCACCGTGCCGGCGGCGGGCAGGGCCTGCAGGCTGGATCGCACCGCGTCGCCCGTCCCGCGGGGGGTCTCCTGACGGACGAACCGCGCACCGAGGGGCTCGAGAGCGGCCCGGACCGCGTCGGCCTGATGGTGAACCACCGCGAGGGGATCCAGCCCCGCCTGCTGCGCGGCCACCACGGGGAACCCGGCCATGGGTCGGCCGAGCAACGGGTGGAGGACCTTCGCCAGCCGGGACCGCATTCGGGTGCCGCGGCCAGCAGCGAGGATGAGGGCGACAGCGGGAGGAACGGAGGACATTCCGGGGCGCTCGCGGTGGGAGGAATCGGGCGGGAGTGTCCGGGGAGCAGAACGGCTCCCGCGCGCATTGCGTGGGTGTTGTATGCCGTTACTAGCGCCAGCGTCCCCGGTTCGTGAGGAGTGCCCCCGTCATGTCTGACAAGCCCCATGTCTGCGTCGTGCTGTCCGGATGCGGCTACCTCGATGGCGCAGAGGTCAACGAAGCGGTGATCACGCTGCTCAGCCTCGCGCGAGGGGGCGCGAGCTACCAGTGCGCGGCCCCCGACCGCGCGCAGATGCACGTGGTCGACCACCGCAGCGGGCAGCCGATCGATGGCGAGAGCCGCAACGCGCTCACCGAGGCGGCCCGCATCGCCCGCGGCGCGATCATCCCGCTGGCTGACGTCAGCGCCGACGACTACGACGCGATCTTCCTGCCTGGGGGGTACGGCGCCGCCAAGAACCTGTCCGATCTCGCCGTGCGCGGACCGGAGGGCAGCGCGGATCCCACGCTGGTCTCGCTGCTGGAGGCGTTCAGCGCCGCCGACAAGCCCATCGGCGCGGTCTGCATCTCTCCGGCGGTGGTGGTGATGGCCCTGCGCAGGGGCACGGTGACCATCGGCAACGACGCCGGCACGGCAGGCGCCATCGCGGCGATGGGCGGCGCTCACAGCGACTGCCCGGTCACCGGGCTTCACGTCGATCGCGACAACCGCATCGTCACGGCGCCGGCCTACATGTACGACGCCAGCATCGCCGACGTCGCCACCGGCATCGAGGCCGCTGTCGCAGCGACCCTCGAGCTCTGCCGGTGATGGGCTGCTCGGTGATGGGCTGCTCGGTAATGGAACGTCCGGTGATGGTGCTGCCAGGAGCGATGCTGGTCGTCGCCGGATGCAACCACTGCGGCGGTCCTCTGGTGCTGGTGCGACGGAACCGCTACGCTGTGGAGTGATGATGGACACCATCGAGCCCGTCAGCAGTATCGCGCAGCCTGCGGACCTCCCGGCCGTCCCGATGCCCACGCTGCCGCGCCTGCGGGCGGTGGAGGCGCTGGAGTCTCCGGTCGAGGTGGTGGTGGTCCCTGCGGACAGCCCCCTGCGGGAGCACGTCGCGCACGCCTGCGCCTCGATCTCCGCGAACCTCGTGCGTGCCGACTTCGCCACACCCTCTGCCCTCATGGGTCGGCTCATGGTGGTGGACCTCACCCGCGATGACCGCGCGCCGGTGCTCGGCTCGCGCACCATCGCCATCTCTGAGCGTCTGGACATCGACTGCTACGCGGTGATCACCCCAGATCAGGTGGAGGGGCAGCTCCAGCGCGTGCTGGGCAACCTCGTCGAGCGCGAGCGACTGCTGGGACAGATCGCCCACGACCGCGACACGATCCAGATCCTCAACGAGATCGGCTACGCGCTGTCGGCGCAGACCAGCCAATCGACGCTGCTCGATCAGGTGCTCACCCACGCCCGCCGCGTGCTGCGGGCAGACGGCGGAAGCATCTACCTGATCGAAGACGACAAGCTCGTCTTCACCTGCGCCCAGAACGACACCATCCGGTTCCGTCCCCAGCGGCAGGAGCTGCCGTTCGACGAGACCTCTCTGGCGGGCTTCGTCGCGACGCGCGGTCAGCTCCTCAACATCAAAGACGCCTACGATCTCCCCGACGACCTGCCCTACCGGATCAACTTCAGCTTCGACAACGAGACGGGGTACCGCACCCGATCGGTCCTGCTGGTGCCGATGCACGATCGCAACTCCGACGTCATCGGGGTGCTGGCGCTCATCAACCGCAAGAGAACGACCGGCTCGCAGCTCGTGGACTTCAGCGAGGTGCTGCCGTTCACGGCGCCCTGCGCGGAGCTCGCGCGCTCCATCGCCTCGCAGTCCGCGGTGGCGATCGAGAACTACCGTCTCTACAAAGAGATCCGCGATCTGTTCGACGGCTTTGTCGAGGCGTCGGTGTCCGTCATCGAGGCCCGGGATCCCAGCACGGGCGGCCACTCCTACCGCGTGGCGGCGCTCACCCAGCGGCTGGCACAGGCCGCCACCGAGTGCGGCTCCGGTCCGTTCACGGGCGTGTACTTCAGCGAGCAGCAGCTCACGGAGCTGCGCTACGCCGCCATGCTCCACGACTTCGGCAAGGTGGGGGTGCGCGAAGAGATCCTGCTGAAGTCCGAGAAGCTGTTCAGCTGGGAGATGCAGAACATCGAGGCGCGCTTCCGCATCGCGCAGATGCAGCTCCACCTGGCCGTCTCGCGCGGCGAGATGACGGAGTCGCGGTTCACCGAACAGATGCGGCAGCTCCGCGCCGATCTGGACACGGTCCGCCGCCTGAAGAAGCCCAGCACCCGCACCACAGAGGCGGACGCGCTCCAGCTCGAGCGCATCGCGCAGGTGTGGAAGCTGGTCGATCCGTCTGAGCGCATGCTCAGCCCCCGCGAGGTCAGCCGCCTGTGCATCCCCATCGGCTCGCTCGATCCTGCGGAGCGCCTGGAGATCGAGAGCCACGTCACCCACACCTACAACTTCCTGCGGGTCATTCCCTGGACCCCCGCGCTGAAGGGCGTGCCCGATCTGGCCTACGCCCACCACGAGAAGCTCGACGGCACCGGCTATCCCCGCGGCCTTCGCGACGACGAGATCCCCGTGGGCGCGCAGTTCATGAGCATCACCGACATCTTCGACGCCCTGACCGCTGGCGATCGGCCGTACCGCACGGGCATGAACCCCGTGCAAGCGCTGGGGATCCTCCGCTCCGAAGCCAAGCGCGGAAAGCTGTTCTCCGAAGCGGTCGAGCTGTTCGCGGGCCAGAAGCTGTGGACGGGGCTGCTGGGGCCGGGTTCGCGGGCTTGAGGCCGCTCCATGAAAAGCAATGTCCCCCCCTGAGGGCGGTCCCACGCGGATGCC
>CAYXGP010000298.1:0-8699 GCA_964464515.1 uncultured Enterobacterales bacterium | reverse complement strand
CTGTGTTGCAGAGCGGCGGCTCCTCACCGGCAGCCAGGAACCACGAGTTCGGCGCAATCTTGTTGTCCACCTGAACGCTCACCGCTGTCAGTACACCGGCCGCTCATCCGTCATGGAGATCACCTCCTCGAACGTGGTGACCCCCTGCGCCATCTTCTTGATCCCATACTCGCGCAGCGTGAGCATTCCATCATTCAGCGCTTCGCGCTTGATCTCCTGCGTGGACGCCCGCTCGCTGATGAGTCGGCTGATCCGCGGCGTGACCGGCATCACCTCGAACAGCCCGGTCCGGCCCTTGTACCCGGTGTGTCTGCACCGAACACAACCCTCGCCCATCCGAACCTTGAGTCTGCGCCCCCGGAGCCGGGGGATACGCAGCGCGAGCGCCTGCTCCTCGGTGAGCACATCGTCCCGGGCGCAGTGCGGGCAGATCCGACGCACGAGCCGCTGGGCGACGACCCCGACCAGCACGCTGGACAGCAGGAACGGCAGCACGTCGAGATCGAGCAGCCGCCCCACGGCTCCGGCGGCCTCGCCGGTGTGGATGGTCGACAGCACCTGGTGACCGGTGAGCGCGGCCTGGATCGCGTTCTGGGCCGTCTCGGCGTCGCGGATCTCGCCGACCATGATGACGTCTGGATCCTGTCGCAGCACGTTCTTGAGCGACGAGCCGAACGAGAGCCCGATGCGGGGCTGCATGGCGATCTGGTTGAACGCTTCGTGTACGTTCTCGATTGGGTCTTCGAGCGTGATGACGTTGATACGCGGAGAGTTGATGTAGTGCAGGGCGCTGTATAGTGTGGTGGTCTTGCCGCTGCCGGTGGGACCGACCACGAGCACCATGCCGCTGTGGTTGCCGAGCATGCGCTTGACCTGACCCAATTCGGCCGGGAACAGCCCCAGAGCCGCCAGGTCGAGGCTCATGACGCCGGGATCGAAGATGCGAATGACGGCCTTCTCGCCGAAGGCAGTGGGCACCGTTGAGACGCGCAGCTCGACCTCGTTGCTCTGGTGCTGGGTCTTGAAACGGCCATCCTGGGGACGGCGGCGCTCGGCGATGTCCATGCGGCCGAGCATCTTGACCCGGGAGATCATGGCCGGAAAGACGGCGCGCGGGAGCCGGTGGACCCGATGCATGACGCCGTCGATGCGCATACGAACCCAGGCCTCTTCTCGCTTTGGCTCGAGGTGGATGTCGCTGACACGCTGCTCGAAGGCGTAGTTGAGGAGGTACCAGACAGCGCGGACGACCGGCTGGTCGGTGGCGTCCAGATCCGCGACGTCGACCAGATCGTACAGCTGCTCCAGGTTGCCGAGGTCGGGGAGATCGGTGGCGAAGTCCTTCTCGGCGGCCCGCATCGACGAGCGGAAGCCGTGGAATTCGATGATGATCTGGAGGATGAGGCTCTTGGTGCTGACCACGGCGCGGGCGGGCTTGCCCTTGACCCGGGCGATGCTCCGCAGCAGCTCGGTGTCCCAGGGATCGGCGACGGCCACCGTGATGAAGTCGGGGGTGTCTTCGACGGCGATGACCAGATGGCGCTCGGCGAACGGCCCCCCGAAGCTCTCGGTGACCAGCTTGTAGTCGAGCTGGAGTGGATCGAGGTGGACGTAGGGGAGCTGCAGGCGCTCGGCGATCAGGCGGGTGATCAGCTCCTCGTCGACCAGCTCCTGCGGCCGCTCGCGATGCCGAAAGCGAAAGCTGCTGATGACCTCGATCTCGGAGACCCGGTAGCCCACGCGACGCCGACCGAGCAGGCGGCGCATCTCGGCGCGTTTGTCCAGCAGGATGTGGCGGGCCTGATCGCGGCCGCGGTTGAGCACGTCTTTGCGCTGACCCGCATGGATCATGCTCCTGGCGACGAGGAGATCGAGGATCTCGATGAGGCGGCGTTGATCGATCACCCCGTCCCTCTATCCCGCGGCGGATCGCACGGGGCCGGCTGCGCCCCGAACGCTCAGCAGGACAGGGCGGCGAGCTCCCGCGGCAGCTGTACTGCCCGGTGCAGCATGGCCTCCAGCTGCTCGGCGTCGAAGGGCTTGCCCAGCACCCGGCCCTCCATGTCCCGAACGAAGGCCTGCTCTTCGTCCGAGAAGGTACCGCCGGTGATGAAGATGAACCGCTCCCCGAGCCAGGGGTTCTCCGCAGCGCAGCTCCGGTAGACCTCGACCCCTGACATCCGAGGCATCATCAGATCACAGATCACCGCATCGAACGGCTCCCGCCTGAGCGTCGCCAGCGCCTGCCGCCCGTCGGTGAAGAAACGCAGAGAGTGGTGCGCCAGCATCCGACTCAGCAGGTTGAGGATGTGCCGATCGTCATCGATGATGCAGATTCGAAGCGCTGAGTCAGCCCGCCTGGGCTCGGGGGCCGCGGCCTCCCCCGAAGCCGATGCAGACAGGCTCGCCGGGAAGGTCAGCGTGAAGGTGCTCCCCCGCCCCTCCTCGCTCTTGACCGAGATGGTGCCGCCCATCCGCATGACCAGCTCGCGGGAGATGGACAGACCCAGCCCCATGCCCTCTCCACACGGGCGGGTTGTGAAGAACGAGTCGAAGATGTGATCGACCTGATCCCTCGCGATCCCACACCCCGTGTCGGAGATGGACACCCGAACCTCGCCGCCCCGCTGGTCTGTGCGGAGTCGGATCTCGTTGCTGTCAACATCTGAAGAGCCGATGCTCTCTGCGGCGTTGACCAACAGATTGACGAAGACCTGCCCCAGCCAGGCGGGATCCGCGTTGATGTAGGACTCCCCCGTATAGTCTCGGACGAGCCGCGCGCGGTGACGGATGAGATTGCCTACCAACCGCGCCGAAGCGTCGAGCTGCTCCTCGACATCGAGCTCCTCCTGCCGGCGGCCTCGGGGGCTCGAGAACGACTTCAGATCCTGAACGATCTCCTTGATGCGGAGGGCGCCGTGCGTCGCGTCGGCGATGATCTCCCGACGCTCGGCAGCGGGCACGGAGTGGGCGCCCACCCAGGCCAACATCTCGAGGTTGCCCAGGACGTACGTGAGCGGGTTGTTGATCTCGTGGGCCACCCCCGCGGCCAGGCGCCCCACCGCCGCCAGCCGATCGTGCATGATCTGCTCTCGCAGGTTGACCTTCTCGGAGATGTCACGCTTGACGGCCACATAGTTGGTGATGTGACCGTCCGCGTCGCAGACCGGCGAGACCACCGCGTCCTGGATGAGCGGCTCCCCGCTCTTGCGGCGGCTGATGATGCGCCCCTTCCAGATCCGCCCCGCAGAGATGGTGTCCCAGATCGCGGTGTAGAACTCAGGCGGATGGTGGCTGCCCCGGAGCACCTCGGCAGGCGTCTTTCCGAGCACCTCCTCCCGCGCGTACCCGGTCAGGCGCTCGAACGCCTGATTGACGAATTCCAGGTGGAGCTCCTCATCGCAGATCTCCACGATGTCGCCGACGTGGTCCATGGCCCGCGCCAGCATCTGCAGGTGCGGGAGGCCCAGCCCATCGGTCGTTCGCCCCATCGCTGCCTCCCCTGCGCTCATACGATGAACGCCGATATATCGACCAGCGAGTTCACGCAGCAGCAAAGACGAAACGGACCGTCACCGGAAGGTGGTCGGAGGGCTCGGAGAGCGTCGGCAGCGAGACACCACGACGCAGCTCGGGCAGGGCTCCTGGCGTCGGGACGAGCTGGTCGGCGCGGTAGAGCAGGTAGTCGAGCTTGCGGGTGCGACCGTTGATGGCGGCGGTGTCCCAGGGACGCTGCTGCCGACAGCTCAGCCGCCAGCCGCGCTCGTGGGCCGCCTGGAGGACGACGCTCTCGGAGATGGCGTTGAGGTCGCCGGTGAGCAGCCAGGATCCCGGTCGATCTTCGATCGCGGCGACCAGCTCAAGGAGCTGAAGTCGGCCGACGTGCCGGTGTCGCGCGGTGCGCGGCGGCTGCCATTGCAGGTGCGTGCAGACGACGCCGATGGGTCTGGAGTCAGGCCTGGTGGACAGCTCGGCGATCAGCGCGAGGCTGTCCTTGTCTCCAGCGTCGTAGCGCAGGGGACGGACGCGCTCGATGGAGAAGCGCGCGCGGCGAACGAAGATCGCGCAGCCCTCGGGACGCCCCGTCTTCAGCGCGAGGCGGCCCTCGAAGCCGTCGAGACGCTGCTGGAGCGCCTCGAAGACCGCGGGCTCGACCTCCTGCAGACAAAGGACGTCGGAGTCCAGCGCGGCGACGCGATCGAGGACGCGGGCCCGCCGCGCGGTGGCCTCCAGCGCAGCGGGATCGACGCCGCGGTAGCGGTCGGGCCGCACATACGCCTGGGCGAGGAGGTTGTAGGAGGTGGCGGAAAAGGACAAGGGGGACATGGCGTCTCCGGTTCGGGTGTGTCCTGATCAGTCCCGAGGACCCGCCCCTCCCGACAGGACACCGATCCGGACATTTCACGATCACCCGCGCGCCCGCTCTGCTCTCGACGAGCCTCTTATGCCGATATCCCTGCAACCGCCGCTCTCGTTCACCTGGGGACAGTACGTCGCCCAGCTCACCGCAGAGCGCGGCGGCCTCGCGGAGCTGGCCCGGTGTCTGGTGGAGGTGGCGCCCGCCAGCGCGCGGCTCTCGGACGATCCACAGACCATCGAGCGCGGGCTGCGGCGTCTGCGCAACCTGGGCTCGGCCCCCGGCGGACGCTACGGCCGGCTGCTGATCCGCTGCTTCGGGATCCCCGGCTCGATCACCACCTGGGCCCGCCGGCTGGGCCAGTACCACAGCCGCCTGGCGGACCTGCCGATCGCGGTGCGACGCGAGCAGCTAAGGCTGTGGGATCGCCCCCCCATCAGCGAAGCGCCCGCGGCGATCTGGGTACACCTCGCCCTCGCCAGCCTCGCCCTCCGCACCCGCGACGGCGCGCAGGTCGAGGCACGGATGGACCTGGCCCGGCTGGGCCTCCGCCGCGCAGAGCCCCCGGCGCGCGTCGAGCTGGCCCTGCTCGAAGCCCGCCTCGCCGCCGATCGGGGAGCTCTTGAAGATGCCGGCGACCATCTGGACACCGCCGAGCACACCCTCCCGGACCTCGGCCGCGAAGACGCCGCCTGCGTCCACGCCCGGCTGCTCGATCAGCGGGCCTTCCTCGCGGTGCGGGGCTGGCGCGACGCGCCCGGTTGTCTCGACGACGCGCTCGCGCTCTACGACCGCATCCCCACGGACGGCCCGCCGTTCGCGCGGTTCCGCCGCGCCCACGGCCGCGCGTGGTGCCTGTGGCGACAGGGAGATC
Source organism: uncultured Enterobacterales bacterium (assembly GCA_964464515.1). GTDB lineage: Bacteria > Myxococcota_A > UBA796 > UBA796 > UBA2385 > CAYXGP01. The sequence goes on along the minus strand of CAYXGP010000298.1, from coordinate 3,468 downwards.
GATCCGCTGCGCTCTCGGAGAGCCGCCTCGCCGCGCGCCACGCAGGAGACGGCGGGCTGGTGCGGATGCGCGTGCTGGCGCTCACGCTACAGGGCCACATCCTCCGCCCGGAGCCAGCAGGCGCGGCGGTGTGGATCCGGGCCCGTCAGATGGCCGAAGCGCTCGGCGACGACCTGCTCACTGCAAAGATCCCGATTCAGCGCACCCAGATGGCCTGCGCGCCGCCCGCGGCGCCGTAGTACGTCCACGTCCCTCCCCAGGTCGCCGACAGGAACGACGAGCCGTCGCCGCCGCACAGCGTGAGCCCGGCGTTGCCCGAGGTGCTCTGCGAGAAGTCCCAGCCCGAGCCCAGCGAGCCGTGCCCCTTGCAGTCGTCGGGCGCGCCGTCGGGGTTGCTCGTCGCTCCCGCGCCGTTGTCGGTGTACGCCGCAGCGCCGCCGCACCAGTAGTACCCGGTGTCGCCCCCATACAGCAGGTAGCCGTCTTCGCCGAAGGCGATCCGGAGGGCCTCCCGGGGGATGGTGTCGGAGGTGTAGGTCCGGCCGCCCTGGCTGTGGGCGCTCAGCCGCAGCTCCGTCCAGTCCCGCGCGTTGAGATCGAGCCCGGCGAGGATGGGCGCGGCCGACGCGCTGGCGTCGTCGGCGGAGGTGCCGAGCGCGTCCGTCTCGGTGTCTTCAGCGCCGAAGTCGGGCTGGCTGGCGGTGCTGGCGGTGTTTCGCAGAAAGCCCAGCGTCCAACCCCCGTCGTCCATGTCGCACCAGATCTGCGCGGCGCCCTCGCTGAATTCCAGCCAGTAGGCGCCGTCCGAGGCGCCCGGAGCGGCCTCCAGGATGGCCAGGCAGCTCTCCGCAGCGCAGCCCTCGGTGGCCCCCTGCGCGTCGGCGGTGGTGCCGTCGCAGTCGCGATCGACCTCGGAGCAGTCCTCTTCGGCGGCCGGGTGGATGTCGGGGTCGGTGTCGTCGCAGTCGCCGCCGATGGTGGCCGCGCCGTCGGTGGGCCCGCAGACCGTGACGATCTCGTCGCTGCCATAGCCGTCGCCGTCTTCATCGGCGTAGAGCGGCACGCCGTCGACCAGCGACGGATCATCGCCGTCGATCAGGCCGTCGCAGTCGTCGTCGCGGGCGACTCCGGACCCGCTGCAGACCTCCGCCGCGTCGGGGTTCACCCCCGCGTCGGCGTCGTCACAGTCTGCATCTGAAGGCACGGCGCCGCTCGCGCACGCCTGCGGGGCGGAGGGATCGCCGTAGCCGTCCCCGTCCTCATCGGCGAAGCAGGCCGATGTGCCACTCTCCATCGCCTCCGACGGGTCTGTCTCTTCCAACACAACCGCTGCCGGCTGGGCGCAGGCCAGCAACCAGGCGATCACCATCGCCGCCGCCACAGCAGGCCGATCAGGAGCAGCGGCGCCGCGGCCCGCCCGCCGCCACAGGAGCGCCCGGGCTCCGCGCTCACCCCGCCGTCGTCATCATCATCATGGTCTTCCGGCTCTTCGGTCGGCCCGCTCGTCGTGTCCGACTCATCCTCACCTCGAAGCGCAGAGAGATCCTGCTCGCCACCCGGCCAGGTGTTCGGCGCGCCGAACGTGGAGGTGTCGCCCGCGATGTAGGCCGGGTCGTCCCGTCGCAGATCGGCCGTGGGGGTCGCGCCCAGCAGCCCCACCTCCCGCGAAGAGAGCCCTGAGACCGGGGCGATCCCCTCCCCGATGGGGCCGAACGCCACCCAACCCTCCGCGTCGAACATCGTGAGGGTCCACTCATGGTGGGTGACGTCGAATCGCTCGCCGCTTACCGCCTCACCACCGACCTTCAGGTGAAAGCGCCAGTCTCCGGCGTCGGGACTGTAGGCTGTGTCTTCGGGAAGATCCTCGGCGATGGTGAGGAGGGTGCCCGCCCGCAGGTCGGCCAGCACATCGGCGTGGATGAACTCCAACACCCCGGCGTCGCCCGCGCGATCCTCCATCTCGATCCGCCACCCGCGCAGGTCCAGTCCGTCTTCGAGCACCAGCAGCTCGATCCAGTCGCCGCCGTTTCCAGCGGTCTCCCCCAGGATGGCGTCGTCGCCCTCCTCGTCGGGCGCCACGGCGTTCCACTCGTTGAGCGCGATGGCCGGAGACCTGTCGATCTCGAACAGCCCTGCGCGCTCCGGTCCCCACGTCTCGCCGTCGAGCGTTCGGGCGCGCACCCACGCGGACCGCTCCAGCGCCACAGAGAGGGTGGTGCCGGGGCCGATCGCGTGCGGGAGCGTCTCGCCACCAGGCAGCCGTGGATCGTCCCCGCCCAGCGCCGCGATCACCTGACCGTTGCTCTCTCCGGGCAGGCCGATGATCAGCTCGGTGCCCGCGTCCACCAGCCCGGGTTCCACGGAGAACGTCGGCGCCTCCAGGGGGTACCAGCCCGCCGCCCGCACTTGCCTCCGCAGCTCGGTGTTTCGATAGGGAAAGTACGAATCGAGGAGCCGCGCCTTCTCGGTCACCCACTCCTCGTCGCGATCCCACCAGCCGCCGCCCCAACGCGCCGACTCGGCCACCACCGCCGCCTCTATCTGCGCCGCCAGACGCTCGTACCGCCCCGCAGAGGCGTCTGGCCCCAGCAGCCCCTCATCGCGAAGATGCAGAGACAGTCTGTCGGCGAGCAACATACGGAAGTCGGAGTGCCCCTCTGCCATCAGATTCTGGAACACATGGGACGGGCCCGGCTCGTGCAGGATGTTGATGTCCCAGTCGTAGTACAGACAGATGTCTGAGTCGGAGGAGTGGAAGATGAAGCCGCCCGCGCCCGCCTCCTTGGGGCCCGCAGCCATCCAGTTGTGATCGGGGTTCCAGTCCCAGTCGTTTCCGGCGTAGAAGTTGAGCACCATGTAGTCGAGGAAGTTCTCGACGTTCAGCCAATCCACCACCGATGCATAGTCGCTCGAGTGTGCGACCACCTCGGCCCACGCCGCGCCGCTGCCGTCCACGGCCGATCCCGAGTTGACCGCCTCGTAGTCGTCCTCATCACCGCCCAGGTACTCCGCCATGAAGGCCGCGTTGAAGCGCTCCCGCACGTGGTACAGCCCGATATACTCCCCCGACACATAGACATGGGCGTACCGGCCGTGCGGCGCGATGTGGCCCATCTCGAGTTGGCTCTCGTCCATCCACCGGTTGCGCAGATACTGCCCGGAGGCCCCGAGGTAGAACACCGAGTCGTGGCTGCCGCCGCGCAGCATCAGCGCGTCGTGCTCGTCTGCGGGCGGCACGCCGGTGGCGAAGCCCTCGTACAGATCGAGGTCGAGCTTTCCCTCGCCGTACGCGCTGCGGAAGTACAGACGGATGTTGTTCTTGTCGTACCCCAGGCTGTGGCCGCCCACCTCGCGGGCCCCGCAGTCGATCTGCACCGACTCGCCGGCCGGGTCCATCCACTCGGCGCTCACCGCCTGCTCGGTGGTGCTCATCACCGACGCCGCTGTGATCGAGATGGACGGTAGCTC
>CAYXGP010000297.1:0-8715 GCA_964464515.1 uncultured Enterobacterales bacterium | reverse complement strand
GCGCGCAGCAGGCGGAGATGATGACCCCGTCAATATCTCCGCCGAGGGCCACTAGATACTACGAGAGCGTCGCACGATGGTGGGCGAAGGGCATCCGCGTGGGACCGCCCTCAGGTCGAGGGGGGAGATTGCTTTCCCTGGAGCGGCCTTAGGTCGTCCCAGGAAAAGAACATTCCAATGATCGGCGTGGAGGCACGAGCCCAGTGGCTCGCCTCGGTCGAAGCCGTATCTGGATACTTCGAGAGCGTGGCGAGTTGCTGGGCGAAGTGCATCCGCGTCGAGGGGGAAAGGTCATTTTCTGGGACGACCTTAAAAGGCGCGGTTGGTGAGGCGCCGCCACGCTCGGCGGTACTCGTCGGGGCTCCACAGGCACAGGTAGAAGCTGGTGGTGATCCAGGAGAATGGGCCGACCTCCATGAAGACGAAGATGGTCCCGTGCATCCCCACGCCGGTGAGCGCGTAGACGGCGCGCAGATACGGCTGGGTCAGGAGCCGACGCAGGCGACCGGGTGCCGCCACCGGCCGCGCGCGCAGCAGCAGGGACAGGGGCACCACGAACCACGTGGTCTCCCACACCCATGTGATGACCGTGCCCATCTGGGTGAGCGGGTGTACCCAGGCCGCCCAGGTGGTGTCGCCGCGGGCCCACGCTGGCTGGAGCAGGGCGTAGTAGACCGCGTTCAGCCCCCCCCACGGGAACCACTCCGCGCCGAGCTTCTGCGCGCCGGTGGCGGTGTAGACCACTGCTATCTGAATGATCGCGATGTACCGGGGCCAGGCGGGTACGACCGCGTCGCTCCACCACCGGCCGGTGCGCAGGCGGCACCACACCGAGAGGGTCTGTGAGGACTCCGCGAAGACGAGGATCCACAGCGCGTTGTTGATCAGGCGGTCGTGGCCGCCGCCGGAGCCGGGGTGGAGGGACCACAGCGCCATGCAGGTCTGGAGCGACACGAGCGCCATCACGCGGCTGCCCAGGCCCGCGGCCAGGAGCACCCCCGCCCCGATGGTGGTGGCGATCAGGCCGCAGACCACGTCAGGCGTGGGACCGCCCAGGGTGGAGACCAGCCAGTTCGAGGCGCGCAGATCGCGGATCCCGCCATCATTGATGTTGGACCACAGCGGACCCGCCACGTCATGCCAGACGATGGAGCCGAACGTGTGCACCACCAGCAGCCCGATGCTGACGCGAAACAGGGCCAGCGCCGTGGCTGCCTCCCGGGTGGCGAGGGTGTCTACCCAGAACGCCCACGCCCCGCGCAGCCGCGCGATCACCGGAGGGCCTTCAGGGCGTACTTCCGGTCCCAGTCCTCGCGGATCACCGGGAGCGCTCCGAGCTGACGCAGCTCATCCGCTGGGGGCAGGCGCACCCGAACCATCACGGTTCGCAGCCGGGTGGCCTCCGGGAACTCCGCCGCGGCCTGCCGGGCCAGCCATGTGCCGAACCGGTTGTAGCTCTTGCGACCGCGGCCCCACGAGTAGGGGCTGACCAGCGCGCGTATTCGCTCCTGGTCGAGGAAGGACCGGCGCCATGTGTACACGGGGGAGCCCGGGGTGTACAGCGTTCGCCAGGCGTCGTCCTCCTCCAGCTCGATCTGGAAGCGGGCGGGGCTCTGGTTGATGTAGCCGAACATCTGCCAGCGCTGCCTGGTTCCGGCGTAGGTGTAGTACGGGCCGAACGGCGCAAGGATGGTCGCGCGCACTTCCAGCATCTTCGCGCCGTACACCCGCGCGAATTCCTCGATGTCGCCGCCCTGGAGATCGGTCCAGCCGACCGCGCGGCCGGCGCCAGCCCAGCTCTCGAAGGCCGCCTGCATGTTGCGCTCGGCCAGCGCGGCTTCGGACAGCCCCACGGGCGCGGGGAAGGAATGCAGGACGATCGCGAGGATGTGCAGCGTCACGGCGACGGCGCGGAGCTGGTTCCACATGGCCGGCACCATAGCGTGGTGGTCGCGGGGCAGGCGTCAGACTACCCCTCCAGGAAGGGGGGCACATGCGCACGCTGGGGCTGGATGAAGCGGGACGGGGCTGCGTGCTGGGGCCGCTGGTGGTGGGGGCGTTCTGCGTGGAAGGCGAAGACTTCGAGGCGGCGCTGCGCGCGGCTGGCGCAGACGACTCCAAGCGCATCCGGAAGAACCGTCGGCCGGCGATCCGGCAGGCGCTGCGGGAGCTGGGGCAGGGCGCGGTGCGCCGGGTCTCTGCGGTCGAGATCGACGGGGCCAACATCAACAGGCTCGAAGAGCGTCTGTTCAGCGAGCTGATCGTCTGGGCGCGTCCCGACCGGGTGTTCATCGACGCGCCGGTGCACCCGCGCGCCATCGGGGGTTTCGTTCAGCGACTGACCGCCCTGCTGACCACCGCGGGGGCGCCGATCCCCGCGCTCACGGTGGAGCCGAAGGCGGACGTCACCTACGCGGTGGTGGGGGCGGCGAGCGTGTTCGCCAAGGTCGATCGAGACGCCGCCATCTCTGCGTTGGGCGCGGTGGGCTCCGGCTACCCCTCCGATCCCGTCACGCGGGCGTGGATCCGAGGATTCATCGAGCGCGGGGAGGCCCTGCCGGCGTGCGTCCGCACCCGCTGGGGCACCGTGGCCTCGCTGCGTGAGGAGGCGCGCGTGGCGCCATGACGCTCGGCCTCGCGGTGCCGCTGTACGACGAGGAGGCGCTGGTGGAGGGGGTGGCGCGGCGCATCTGCGCGGCGCTGGGGGACCGGCCGTATGTGCTGGCGCTGGTGGACAACGGAAGCGGCGATCGAACCGGCGAGCGCATCGCCAGGCTGGCGGCAGTCGAGCCCCGCATCCTGCCGGTCTACCTGGAGAGCAACGCGGGGTATGGCGGAGGGATCCTCGCTGGGATCGCCGCGGCGCGGGAGGTGGCCTGCCTGTCCGTCGTGGGCTGGGCCTGGGGTGACGATCAGGTGGACCCGGCGGTGCTGCCGCGGCTGCTGGCCCACGTCGAGGCCGGGGCGCACCTGGCGAAGGCCCGACGGGTCGCGCGCGAGGACGGGCGGCGACGGGCGGCGATCAGCCGGGCGTATGCGCTGTGTCTGCGCGGACGGGGCGTTCAACTGCCCGACGTGAACGGCTGTCCCAAGCTGCTGTCGGTGGATGCCTTCGATGTGCTCTCGCCGCGCTCCCGAGATTGGTTTCTCGACGCCGAGGTTGTATTGGGTTGCCTGAAGCGAGGCTGGGAGGTCGCCGATGAGCCGGTGGTGATGCGGCCCCGCGGGGCGGGGAAGAGCAAGGTTCGTGCGCGCACGCTCGTGGAGTTCGCGGTCAATCTGGCGCGCTGGAGCGGGAACAGATCAACTTGATGCGCCCCGTCAGGCTGGGCCCCGTTTGTCGGGTCCTCCAGCGCGACGACATGGGATACTCCCACTCTGCCGAACCAGCCAAACATCCTTGTGAAACCTCCATCCTCCATCAGAGGACCATCTTGAACCGACACGGTGTCAGACGTGGTCCTCGAACCAGATCGCGGCTTCACGGCCCACCTGTCAAGGGGGCCGTTCTACCTGCTACGCTCGTTGCCCTGCCGATCCTCCTGCTGGGCTGCAAGGAGCCCGAGCCCGCCGTCACCGCGGGCACCGACAGCGGCTGGACCGAGACCGGGTCCACATCCACCACCCCACCAGAAGTCTCCGCCTACGCCTTCACCGAGGCGTCGCTCGACCCCCCCTTCCAGCACGTCAACTCCGTCTGGGCCGGCGTCGCACTGCTCGACTACGACGACGACGGCTGGCTCGACATCTTCCTCACCCAGGGCGGCTCCCACGTGGACGCGCTCTACCGAAACGGCGGCGACGGCACCTTCACCGACGTGGCCGCCAGCGTCGGGCTGGACCAGACCACCGAGTCCGGCGCCGCAGTCGCGGGAGACCTGGACAACGACGGTGACACCGATCTCGTGGTCTCGGTGGCCTGCTCCACCGGATCCTGGCACGAGAACGGCGATCCGCTGCTCGACGGCGCGAAGATCGTCTACCTGAACGAGGGCGGCCAGTTCACGCGGATCGATCAGGAGCTGCCCCCCGAAGAAGACGTGAACACGGAAGTGGAGCCCAGCCGGATGCTGCGCTGCTCCGTGTCGATGGGCCTCGGCGACATGGACGGCGACGGCTACCTCGACCTCATCGTCTCCAACGCCCACGACCCGGACGCCGCCCCCCCGTGGGCCTTCGACAAGTACCACCCGGGCGGCCAGAACGTCATCTTCTACAACGACGGCGCGGGCGCATTCACCCGCTCCTCACAAGACTTCGGGACCTGGGGCAGCTTCGTCTCCCTGCAGCGCGACTTCGACCTCGACGGCCGCATGGATGTCATCTTCGGCCAGTCCGGACGCGAGCTAACCGCCTGGCGTCAGACCCAGGACGGTTCCTTTGAGATGCTCGACGGGTTCATCGACTCGGGCAAGGGCATCTGGATGGGGTTGGCCCAGGCCGACTACGATCGCGACCTCGAGCTCGACATCTACGCCACCAACCAGGGTCTGAGCCCGCTCATCCAGGGCTACGACAACCTGCTGGAGTGGTACCCCGGCGAGGTGGAGGTCGAGCTCGACTGGTCCGACCTGGACGGTGAGCCCGAGGTGATCAACGCGTGGGTCAACCCACACCACTCGCTGATCGACGGCGCCTCCTTGTCGGTCGACCACGACTGGGGACTACAGGCCGATCATCTCCTGGCCGGCGATCTCTTCGAGGGCATCGGCGACCGGTACACCGAGCTGGTGGGGCCGAAGGGGCTCGGTCGGCTGGCCTGGGGGTGGGGTGCCGTCCCGCTCGACGTCGACGCTGACGGCTGGATGGACGTGGCCTACGTCGGAAACAGCTGCTCTGCGCCCATGACGATCATCTGGACCGAAGAAGCCGGCGCGGGTCCGGGTGGGCTGCTCATCAACGATCGCCAGGGCGGCTTCGTCGATGAGACCTGGAACGCGGGGGTGGCGAACACCGACGCGGACGGGCTCTACCAGGACGGCCGCGGGGTGGCTACCGGCGATCTCAACAACGACGGCTACCCCGATCTGGTGGTCGCCAGCCGCACCTACAACCCCTCGCAAACCGATCCACTGGCCCAGGAGATGGGCGTGCCTCGGGTCTTCCTGAGCCAACCTCGAGACGGCCGCTGGCTGCAGATCGACCTGGTGGGCACGTCCAGCAACCGCGACGGACTGGGCTCCACGATCACGCTCACCGCGGGCGATCAGACCTGGGTGACCACCCTCGGCGTCGGCGGCTCCACCAACTCCTGGAGCGAGAACCTCGTCACCATGGGGCTCGGAGACGCGACCACCGTCGACGTCACCGTCGAGTTCCCCTCTGGTGTCTCCGTCCAGGAGACCGACGTGGCTACAAACCAGCGCATCATCATCGAGGAGGGGTCATGATCTGGCTCGCCCTGCTCGGGGCCTGCACCAGCGGAGACGGCTCAGCACCGGCTACCTCCACCAGCGCACAAACCACCGTCGTCACATCCAGCGCCGACACGGGTGTGACCGGGAAAACTGAAGAGACGCCAGCGTTTCAGTCCGCGGTCTTCTGCGCTGAGTGCCACCCCAACCAATACGAAGAGTGGCGCCGCTCGATGCACGCCTACGCAGCGAAGAGTCCTCCCTTTGATGTCCTCTCTGCGAAGGTCTACCGCGACTCAGCGGGCGAGACCGGCTCTTTCTGCACCCGCTGTCACTCTCCCTTCGGGGCCGCCGAGGGCGAGAACGGCGCCATCACGGCGGGCGGTCGTAGTGAGATGTCGCTGGAGAGCGTGAGCTGCGACTACTGCCACACTGCGACGGGGCACGACGGGCAGATCGGGAACCGCGAGATCATCTCGGAGCCCGGTCCGCTCAAGCTCGGCTCGTTCGATGATCCAGTCGCCACCGACGCTCACGAGAGCGAGAACAGCGACTTCGTCACCGGTCCCACCTTCTGCGGCTCCTGCCACGACGTCTACAAGTACCCCGGGGTGAACTTCGAGCAGACCTACACCGAGTGGCTTGAGAGCCCCGCCGCGACCGAGGGCACCCGCTGCCAGGACTGTCACATGAGCCCCGAGCCCGGCGTGGCGGGAGGCCGCGAGTGGGGCCCCGCGGCGGTGGTCGAGGGGGAGACCTTCCCAGACCGAGAGCTGTCGAGTCACACCTTCATCGGGCCTGACTATGCGCTGATCGACGACTTCCCCTACCCGGATGATCTCGAGGCCAGCGCGGTGGCTCAGGCGGAGCACCTGCAGAGCATCGAGACGCTGCTCAAGAACAGCGTAAAGATCGCATCTGTGGAGACCACCAACGAAGGCAGCGACCTGCGGGTCGCGGTGGTGCTGGAGAGTCTGACCGCGGGCCACCGCATGCCGACCGGGTTCACCTCGGAGCGGCAGCTCTGGATCCACCTGACGATCTCCGATCCAATGCTCGGGACCGTACTCTACGAGTCTGGTGATCTCGACTCAGACGGCAACCTGCGCGACGAACACAGCCACGATGTGATCCTCGGAACCGCCAGCCTCGACGAGGATCTCGTCAACCTGCAGTCCCGCGCCGTGGTCATCAAACGCACCCACATCGACAACGGCGCCCTGCTGAGCAACGACGACAGCCGCTTCGAGACCACCACCATCTTTCCCCAAGACGCCGAGAGCATCGTTCGCTACAGCCTGGAGCCGCTGGAGCAGCGGGAATTCGTGTATGTAATACCGGGTGTCTCCTCAGCCTACACCCTGACGGCTGAGCTGCGGTACCGCAACCTGCCGCCGTACATCTTCCAGGCGCTCGGGGCCGACGCCCTGCTCGACCGCCTGCAGATCTTCACCATCGACACCGTGACGGAGGAGGGATGATTCACACCCTGCTGCTGCTCGCCTGTCAACAGCCACTGGATACGGCCGGCGGTGTCTTCACCACCTCCGCCACCGACAGCGCGACCGTGATCGACAGCGGCACCCTCGCCGAGCCGCTCACGGACTGTGAGCAGCCGCTCCAGTCCAGCGGCGAGGTGGTCGGCGCCATCGACTGCACGGATGGTGTCTGCGAGGTGCCCGAGGGTCCGTTCTTCATGGGCGACTCGAACCCCTCGCTGCCCGATCAGTGCCCCGAGCGGTCGGTGCATCTCTCCGCGTTCGCCATCGACCGGCTCGAGGTCAGCATCGGCGAGTTCGATGAGTGCATCGACGCCGGCGCCTGCTCGGAACGGACAGAGATCTGCGAAGACGTCGTGCCCGAACAGGACCACGAGCAGCTCCCGGCGACCTGCGTGAGCTGGGAGTCGGCCCAGGGCTTCTGCGAGTGGCGGGGAGGTCGGCTGCCCACCGAGGCCGAGTGGGAGAAAGCCGCCCGCGGCGAAGAGGGGGCCCGGTTCGCCTGGGGACCCACGCCTCCGTCCTGCCTGCTGGCCAACTTCAGGTATGTGACCAACTACTGCCAGGGTGGGCTGGTCGAGGTCGGGGGGTACGCGAGCTCCACCGCGGTGGGCTCTGTGGTGGACGACACCCAGAGCGCCTACGGGCTGCTCGACACGGTCGGCAACGCCTGGGAGTGGACCGCAGATTGGTACGACTACACAACCTACAAGGACGCCCCCGACACGGATCCGCCCGGTCCCGAGTTGTGTAGCGTCAGCCCGGTGGCGCCCCGCGGAGAGTGCAGCCACAAGGTGATTCGTGGCGGGGCGTACAACACGGTCGAGGGCACGGTGCGGGGAAGCACACGGAGCCTGATGATCCCCACCTGGTCCGACAGAAACCTGGGATTTCGCTGTGCCTACGATCGCTGACTGCATCTGGCCCGTGTCGCTCGTCGCCCTGACCCTCGGCTGTAAGGGGGGCGACCCCGACGCCACGACGGGGGGCACCACGACAGCGGGCACCTCGACGTCCGGAACAGCAGGCACCACGACGGGGGGCTCTTCGACGGGGAGTACCACGACAGGGGGCTCCGGTTCCAGCAGCACGACCGAGACCACCTCGGGATACTTCGAGCCGGAGTGGATGACCTATCTGGAGCTCTGGGCGGGCTGGGACGGGGAAGACCTCGTGTCGTACCGGATCGACTCGACGGGTGAGGAGCGACCACCGAGCATCGAGATCCTGTTCGCGAACTCGAACTTCTTGAGCACAGGAAATCTGACGGAGGGCGCCTGCACCTGGACCGGCGAGCTGACGATCATCGACGAGACCGACATGGGGATGCAGGGAGACTTCCTCTGGGTGGGGTTTGAGTTGGCTCTCTCCCTGATCGAGACCGACTGCGCAGACTTCGATCCAGCGGTCTGGGGCGATGACACCCCGACGGCTGTGTACGAGTCGAATTCGCTGATGATTGGGTTTGGTCCGCTCGGCAACCTCGAGAACATACTCTCATCCGATGAGGACTGGATGGAGACCGGGAAGCCGTACTATTTCGCCAGCTATTGGGGGCCGCAGGTGGCGACCACCAGCGGGGAGGGGGCGATCGAGGGCGCCTACGGGCTGGCCTACGAGATGAACGCGCAGAACACCATTGAGCTCAACGAAGACGGAACCCCGCAGCAGGTGGAGATCGAAGACGAGATGCCGGAGGGGGTGGTTCGCATGGTCGCGCAGATGTTGCTGGCCCTGGAGGAGCCGAGTCTGTAGACGCTGCGAGGTTCGCGCACGCTCCGACGAGGATGCGCCTCGCGTGACGCTGGTGGCCCACGGCGGAAGTCTTGATAGCCTTCCGCCGGCTGCGCTGTGCGCAGCGG
>CAYXGP010000296.1:0-8751 GCA_964464515.1 uncultured Enterobacterales bacterium | reverse complement strand
AGGTTGTCGGAGTGGTTGGGGCGGGCGTGGCACCGTACTGGCCGGATACACTTCAGGCCCAGAAACAGCACCCATCGAGATTGGTGGCACGCCTCTTGCTTACGCCACAAGGAAAGGAGTCTTTGTATGCCCATGAACCGACGTGATTTTCTAAAGAACGGCTTTGCAGCGTTCGCCGCCATCGAGTTGCTGTCGATGAGCGTGCTTGAGTCGAAGGCCGAAGCGGCCGGAATCTCGAAGAACCCCTTAGAGTCCTACCCCGACCGGGATTGGGAACAGATCTACCGGGACATCTACAAGCACGACGACGAGTTCGTGTTCGTGTGCACCCCCAACTGCACCCACAACTGCATGCTCAAGGCCTACGTCAAGAACGGGGTCATCACTCGGGCCGGTCCGACCCAGCGGTACCACGAAGGCACAGACCTGTATGGCACCAAGGCGTCGCAGAGGTGGAACCCGCGACACTGCAACAAGGGCCTGGCCATCGTCCGCCGCTTCAGCGGGGACCGTCGGGTCAAGGGCGCAATGGTTCGCCGCGGGTTCAAGGAGTGGGTCGACCGCGGCTTCCCCCGCGACGAGCTCGGGCTGCCGTTGGCTGAGCTGTTCAAGCGGGGCGAGGATACTTACGTCCAGGTACCGTGGCACGAGGCCTACCAGCTCGCCGCGGTGTCGATGGCCCACATCGCGAAGCACTACAGCGGAGAGCGTGGAGCGGAGCGCCTGCTCAAGCAGGACTATCACCCCGACACGGTCGCCAGGGTCCAGGGGGCCGGAACGCGCACCTTCAAGTTCCGCGGCGGCATGCCGGTCCTCGGCTCCATCAAGCTGTTCGGTCAGTACCGCCAGGCCAACTCGATGGCGCTACTGGACAAGTGGGTCCGCGGGGTCGACGAGGGCGACGCGAAGGGAGCCGTCGGTCTGGACAACTACACGTGGCACACCGACCTGCCGCCGGGGCACCCGATGGTAACCGGCCAGCAGACGGTCGACTTCGACCTCTGCAACGTGGAATACGCGGACGTGGCCGTCCTGTGGGGCATGAACTGGCTCTGCACCAAGATGCCGGACGCCCACTTCCTGACTGAAGCGAAGCTCAAGGGCACCCGGCTGGTGAACATCACCACCGAGTACAACGCCACCTCATCCAAGTGCGACGACGTCATCATCCTTCGCCCTGGTACCGACCCGGCGTTCGCGCTCGGCGTCGCCCGGGAGATCATCGAGGAGGGCCTGTATGACCGCGAGTTTGTGGAGCGCTGGACCGACCTGCCGATGCTCGTGCGGCTGGACACTCAGGATCTGATCCGGGCCAAGGACTGCATCCCCGGGTACAAGAACAAGAAGCTGGTCCGCACCAACATCGTCGACAGCGAAGACCTGCCCGAGCCGTTCGCGGTGAACGTCGGCGCCGCCAGCATCACTCCCGAGCAGCGGGATGACTGGGGCGACTTCGTCATCTGGGACACGAAGAAGAACAAGCCCATGGGCGTCTCCCGGGACGACGTCGGCAACTACGCCAAGAAGACAAAGCCCGCGCTCGAGGGCACGTACGTCGTGACCATCGACGGCGAGGACGTCGAATGCCGACCGGTCTTCGACCTGGTCCGCCAGCACCTCAAGGACACCTGGACGCTCGAGGCCACCGAGAAGGTCACCTGGGCTCCCAAGGAGAGCGTCCAGGCGATGGCGAAGCTCTGGGCCGCGAACCCAGAGAAGACGCTGTTTGCGGTGGGCATGGGCCCCAACCAGATGTTCAACGCGGACCAGAAGGACCGCGCGATCTTCCTCGTCGCCGCCCTGACCCGGAACGTCGGATTTTTCGGCGGAAACGTCGGTTCCTACGCCGGCAACTACCGGGCTGCGTACTTCAACGGCATGCCCAAGTACATGGCCGAGGACCCGTTCAACATCCAGCTGGATCCTGACGGAGATGTGAAGGTCCGCAAGACCTTCGCCATGCAGTCAGCCCACTTCTACAGCCACGGAGACGGACCGTTCGAGGTGCACGGCGCCGTCTACAACGGTGAGACCCACACGCCTTTCCCCAGCAAGCTCTTCTGGTTCAGCGGGTCCAACTCGATTCTGGGCAACGCCAAGGGTCACTACGACATCGTCATGAACTTGCTCCGGCACCCCAAGTATCGGTCACCGCACGTCAAGAAGCGGATGATCGAGGCGCTGTTCGTCAACGAGTGGTGGTGGACCGGCAGCTGCGAGTACGGCGACATCATCTTCGGCGTCGACTCGTGGGGCGAGTACAACGTCCACGACATCACCAACAGCTGCACGAACCCCTTCATGGAGGTCATGCCCCTGTCACCGATTCCGCGGATCCACAGCACCCGGTCGGACACCCAGACCTACGCCGGAGTCGCCGCCCAGCTGGCCAACATCACCGGCGATAAACGGTTCAACGACTACTGGCACTTCATCGAGAAGGACAAGGCGAAGACCTACATCCAGCGGGTCCTCGACCACTGCAACATCAGCAAGGGCTACGAGTTCGACGAGATGCTCCAGAACTGCGAGAAGGGTATCCCCCACATGATGATGGGGCGCACCTACCCGAAGTTCATCGGCTACGAACAGAGCGTGGAGTCAGCACCCTGGTACAACCGCACCGGGCGGCTCGAGTTCTTCCGCGACGAGCCCGAGTTCAAGATGCATGGCGAGTTCCTACCCCTGCACCGCGAGCCGATCGACGCCACCTTCCACGAGCCCAACGCAATCGTCGCGCTGCCCCACCCGAGCATCAACCCGAAGACGCCAAAGGATCTGGGCTTCTCGGAGGATGACCTGTCCGGCGAGACCCGCCAGGTCCGAAACGTGGTACGCACGCCAGACCAGCTGCTGAAGACGCGGCACCCGCTGATGAAGAAGGGCTTCACCCACCAGTGGATCACCCCGAAGTATCGGCACTCGGTGCACACAATGTTCGCGGACATCGACGTGCTGTCGGCGATGTGGGCCGGCTTCGGCGACCTGTACCGGCGGGACAAGCGCAAGCCGTGGGTCGGAGAGGCGTGCTTCGACATGAACCCCGAGGACGGCAAGGCGCTGGGTATCGCCGACGGTGACTACATCTGGGTCGATGCCGACCCCGAGGACCGCCCCTTCCACGGCTGGCAGGACCGGCCGGAGGAGGCAAAGATCACCCGCGCCATGCTGCGCGCCCGCTACTTTCCCGGCACACCGAAGGGCATCGCCCGGACGTACTTCCACTTCCTAGCGGCCAGCTTCGGCACCGTAAAGGGCGCCGCGGAGCGTCCCGACGGGCAGGCGAAGAACTCCGACACCGGCTACCAGGCGATGTACCGGTTCGGCAGCCACCAGAGCGGCACCCGCTCCTGGCTCCGCCCGACCCTGCTGACCGACACCCTGACGCGCAAGGACCTGATGGGCCAAACGGTCGGCCAGGGATTCTGTCCGGATGTTCACTGCGCAAACGGCGCCCCGCGCGAGAGCTTTGTGAAGCTCGAGAAGGCGGAAAGCGGCGGCCGCGACGGCCAAGGCGAGTGGAGAAAGTTCGCCAAGGGGGGCCGCCCAGGGACCGAAGATGAGTTGATGAAGAAGTACCTGGCCGGTGAGTTCATCACCAAGGAGGAGTAGCGACATGCCGAAAGTCTACAACTGGCAAATCGGGCGCGAGATGGACTATCCCTTCGAGGAGGCCCGCCCCACCAAGCAGATCTCGATGGTGTTCGACACGAACAAGTGCATCGCGTGTCAGACGTGCACGATCGCTTGCAAGATGACATGGACCTCAGGCCGCGGGCAGGAGTACATGTTCTGGAACAATGTCGAGACCAAGCCCTACGGCGGGTATCCCAACGCCTGGGACCGCGCGATTCTGGAGAAGCTCGGTCCAGGCAAGTGGACGACCGAGGGCAAGCTCGAAGGCAAGACAGTCTTTGAGGCTGCGGACGGCCGCGCCGAGAAGATCGCCGGCGTGCTCCCCTCTGACGACGACTGGGCCAACCCCAACCACGGCGAGGACCTCATCGCCGGCGGCACGGTCGACCAAGGCATGTACATCCATGAGGAGAAGCACCCCCTCTGGTTCTTCTACCTGCCGCGGATCTGCAACCACTGCTCGTTCCCGGCGTGCCTAGCGGCCTGCCCGCGCGGCTCCATCTACAAGCGCCCTGAGGACGGCATCGTGCTGCTCGATCAGAGCCGCTGCCGAGGGTACCGGGAGTGCGTTAAGGCCTGCCCCTATGGCAAGCCTATGTTCCGACCCAATCATGAGACGAGTGAGAAGTGTGTCGGCTGCTACCCGAAGGTGGAGAAGGGGATGAACACCCAGTGCGTGGAGGGCTGTATCGGCAAGCTCCGGGGCCAGGGGTGGATCTCCGACCCCGCCAAGGGAAACATCCGGGAAGACCACCCGATGGACTACCTTGTGCACGTGCGAAAGATGGCGCTGCCGCTCTATCCGCAGTTCGGCACCCAACCGAACGTCTACTACATCCCGCCGGTCCACGTGCCAGCGCCCTATCTGGAACAACTGTTCGGGCCTGGAGTGGAGCACGCGATCAACGAGTACAAGAAAGCCGGGGACGGCGACGAGGAACTCGCCGGCCTGCTGCTGCTGTTCGGCAGCAGCCCCTACATCATCGACCGCTTTGAGGTGAAAGACGGCGTGGCGAAGGGCTGGAACGACAAGGGCACCCTCGTCGCTACCGTGCCGGTCACCGAGCCGACCACGATCCGTAAACACTACGACAAGAAGCTCGACGTCTTCCGCATGGACGTTACCTAATACCTAAGGAGGATGTGATGACGCGCATGACTTTGGCCCTTACGGGCCTGATGGTGAGCCTGATGCTGCCGAGCTCCGCGGGAGCGGCGGGCCTGGTTGCCAAGCAGGTGAAGGTCGCCCCGAACAACCCCCACGACGCGGTCTGGAAGGGAGCCAAGGCCACCGACGTCACCCTGTTGGGCCAGATGATTATTCCACCCACCGGCGGCGGAGCGATCACTGAGGCCCAGGTGAAGGCGGTCCACGACGGCGAGTGGCTCTCGATTCGCCTGTCCTGGAAGGACAAGACACCAGACCGCGCCGTGGGTGTGGACACGTTCCGCGATGCGGCGGCCATCGGCTTCCCGATGAGCGACCAGGCCACCAGCCCGTTCATGGGGGACAAGAAGAACCCCGTGGCGATCTGGCAATGGTCGGCGAATCACCAGGCCAACAACGACGGCCAGAGCGAGTTTGCCGAGATGTACCCCAAGGTGGACGGGGTCTGGTACGCCGACCACGACGCGGCGATGAGCGTTCGCGTACACCGGTGGCGTGGGGTCGAACCGATCGAGCACTTCGTGGCCCACGGCTTCGGCACGCTCACCCCGACCCCCGATGACACCCTGACCGGCGGCGGCACCTGGGACGACGGCACCTGGACCGTGGTGTTCCATCGCAAGCTGTCGTCTTCGGCGCTCCCAGCGTTCGTTGCGGGTGACGCCTCTCAGTTCATCGTCGCCCTGTGGGACGGCGAGAGCGAAGAGGTCAACGGCCGCAAGTCGGTGACCATGGCATGGACCCCGATCAAGCTGGAGAAGTGATGCCCACGGTGTTGGATATGCTCCCCGAAGACGGAGCCAAAGAAGTCGCGCGCGCGCGGATTTATGCGTTCTTGGCCAGCCTGTTCTCGCGTCCATCAGAGGTGCGGCTCGAGGCGTTACAAGCGTCGATTCCAAGTGTAATCCACGCGGTCAACACCCTCGACGCGCTGCACGAAGTGAAGCACGCGACCGGCGTGATGACGACACTTCTTCGAGAGACCAGCACCGAAGATATCAGCCAGGACTGGTACCGACTGTTTGACCCGAGCGGTGGACTGCTCGTGCCGCCTACCGAGACCCACTACACAGCCGACAGCCCCGCGCACGGCATGACCCGTGGCTACGAGATAGCCGATGTGGCCGCGTTCTACGAGGCGTTCGGGGTCAACGTGAGCGAGCAGAGCGAGCGGCCGGACCACCTCGTGGCCGAGCTCGACTTCCTGCACCTGATCGCGGTGAAGTGTGCAGTCGCGATTGCCGAGGAAGACACGGTAGGACTGGAAGTGTGCCAGAAGGCGCGGGAGACCTTCCTCGTCGACCACGTGGTCCGCTGGGTCGGACTGTTCTGCCAGCTGCTGAACGAAACCGAGGGGATCGGTGCGTTCTATCCTGCGGCCTCACGGATCTTGCTGACGACTTTTCAGAACGAGGTGCTCAGCGCATCGGCCCAATAAGCGGCCTGCTGCCGAGAGGCGGCGCGCTCAGTCAGCTCGTCTCGGGGCGTGTAGGTCCGATAGGAGGCCTCCTCCCTATGTCGTCAGCTCAGGTGCGAGTCCGGCGGCGGCCCACGATGCCTGCAGAGGAGAGTGTAAGCTGATGCTGTCGTTAGAAGATGCCCAGGCGAAAGTCCTTGCCCCCTTAGACACTCTGTCGGTGGAGTCCGTGCCCTTGGAAGCCGCCCTCGGGCGAGTTCTGGCTGAGCCGCTCCTCGCGACTCGATCTTTGCCGCCGAATGACAACTCCGCGATGGACGGCTACGCGGTACGTTGGGCGGACGTCGCCGAACTCCCTGATGGCGGACGTTGGCTAGAGGTTACCGAGACGATCCCCGCTGGCGGTTGGTCCGACAAGGTAGTCCAACCCGGCACCGCGGTCGGCGTGATGACGGGGGCTCCACTCCCTCGGGGGGAGGACCTCCTCGTCGTCATGCGTGAGAAGACAGACGAGTCCCGAGAAGGGTTGGTCTGCATCCGCAGGTCCGGCCGCGGCCCTGGCGACAACATCCGCCGAGCGGGCGAAGATGTTGAGGCTGGCGCGCTCTGCCTCGCGGCTGGTCGGCCGCTCCAGGCAATGGACCTCGGCCTGGCCGCTTCCCAGGGGGTGGTGTCGCTAGACTGCGTTCGTCAGCCTGTGGTGGGGATCCTCTCGACCGGCAATGAAGTCCAGTTGCCCGGCACCTCGCTCGCTCCGGGACACATCTACTGCGGCAATAGCTTCACCCTCGCGGGGTTCGTGCGGGAGGCCGGTGGGATTCCCCGCTTCTTGGGGATCGCACGTGACACGGCGGCGTCCCTCCGGGAGCACTTCGGCAGGCTCGGTGGCCTCGACGCGCTGGTCACCATCGGTGGCGTCTCGGTCGGCGACTACGACCACGTCAAGGAGGTCGCGGCGGAGTTCGGCGGCGAGCAGGACTTCTGGAAGGTGGCGATGCGTCCGGGTAAGCCCAACGCCTACGGCCGCCTCGCCGGTGTGCCCTGGTGGGGCCTGCCGGGCAACCCGGTGTCGAGCGCGGTGTCCTTCCTGCAGTACGTCCGCCCAGGGCTGCGCAAGCTGACTGGCTGCACCGACCTGTTCCTGCCGACGGTGGATGCGGTGCTGGAACACGACCTGTCGAGCCGCCGAGGCTTCCTCTTCCTCTACCGCGGCATCCTGAGCTGGAACTCCGACGCAGGGGGGTGGTCGGTGCGCATAACGGGTCCCCAGGGCTCGGGAATCATGAGCTCACTGTCCTTTGCCAACTGCTTGATTTCCGTGCCCGAGGACAGCGCGGAAGTCGCGGCAGGTAGCCGCTTGAAAGTCCAGATCTTGCCCCAGATCAGCCCCGGGCAGGCAGAGCCGGGCTTGCGGAGCGCTCCGTGAGGCGGCCCGTTCCGGTGTTCTCGTTTGTGGCCCGGTCGGGCACCGGCAAGACGACCTTCCTCGAGAAACTGATCCCCGCGCTCGGGCGGCTGGGCTTTCGGGTGATGGTGATCAAGCACGACGTCCACGGTTTTGAGGTGGACAAGGAGGGCAAGGACACCTGGCGGCTGCAGAAGGCCGGCGCCGCGAAGGTGCTGATCGCCAACGCAGGCCAGATGGCGCTCATGGGCAAGATGGACGGAGAGATCCCGCTGGGCGAGCTGGTGGCCCGCTATAGCGCCGATGTGGATCTCGTGGTCACCGAGGGCTATCGGCGCTCGGGTATGCCCAAGATCCTCGTGGCCCGCAGCGGGTCCGCCCAGGCCTGCGACCCCTCGGGCCTCGAAGTCAGCGAGGTGATTGCGGCGGTCACCGACGCACCACTCGCGCTGGACCCCTCGATCCTCCAGCTGCCTCTCGACGATCCCGCTCCTTGTGCCGAGCTACTCGCGGCACGGGTCAAGCGAGCCACCACCGAGCGCTCTCTCACCGGTGTGGTGCTGGCCGGCGGCGCCTCGACGCGGATGGGCTGTGACAAGCCGCAGCTGCGTTTCTACGGCGCTAAGTTGCTACCGCAGTTGGTCGATCGCTTGCTGCCGCTCTGCGAAGGCGGGGTCCTCGTAGTTCGGCGCGCCCCCTCCCAGCAGCTCCCCGACCTACCGGAGGGCGCCCGGGTGGTCGACGACCTTCTGCCGGAGCACGCAGCTCTGGGCGGTCTCTACACGGGCTTGGCGCTGGCGCCGACCCCCTACGTTTTTCTCGCAGCATGCGATATGCCGCTCCTGGACGCGGGCCTGATCTCCTGGATGGGTACGGCCGGTCCGCCGGGCACCGACGTTCTCTTGCCCGTCTCTTCGGGCCGTCCGCAGCCGCTGCACGCTATCTACAGTCACCATTGTCTCGCCGCCATCAAGGAGGCCCTGCTCAGCGGGGAGTTTCGGATGGACGGGTGGCACGGCTCGGTCCGGGTTCAGCGACTCGATGAGGAGGACTGGGGGCCAGTCCACCCCAGCGGGCACTCCTTCTGCGGGGCCAACACCCCCGTGGTGTCCCAAAACTCGATCG
>CAYXGP010000295.1:0-8819 GCA_964464515.1 uncultured Enterobacterales bacterium | reverse complement strand
AGCTTCTCAGCTAGGCGAAGATGGGTTCCTCAAGCACTCATGAATAAGACGGGATGAACCAAACAGCAGAATCGCGGAGTTGACCGGCCGAACACGCGCAGCCCCCCCCGTCCCCGCGACCACCTCCGTCGACGTCAGGTCCACCACCCGTCCCTGCACCACCATCCGCTTCGATGACCCACCGTCCAGATTCATGGCGTCTGTGCACCCCAACAGGCGAGCCAGCTCGGCGGTCTGCCGCAGCGTCATCCCCGGCGCGCGGTGGAAGTTGCGGCCGTCGACAGCGACCAGCACCAGCGCCCTGTCAGCGGTCAGGCCGGCGGCCATCCGCGGCAGCAGGTTCTGATCGAACGTCTCGTCGCGCGAGAACGTGATCGGCGGTGCGCTCCCTGCGAAGTCCTCCACCGCGCGATCGATCGCCACCGCGCCGTCCCGCAGCAGCCGCGGCCCCCCGGCCATGGCCTCCTCAAGCGGAGCGGGCATCTGCCAGATCGGGTCGCCGTCCGGCGGCGGTGCGGCGAGCGTGATGACCACGCCGGCCAGCGGAATCTGCAGCGGCCCCCTCCCCCGCGCGACGACCCTCCGCCCGACCAGCGCGATGGCGAACATCGCGTCGGGACTCCGCGGTCCCCATGCGCGATTGTACGCTGACACGTCGCCCGTTCGTCTCACGCCAGCTGGGCGATTCAACGAAGCGGGTCGATTCACTGTGGAGATCCTGGCGCGCGTCCCGTCGTTCCATCGCAGCGACCAGCCCTGCAGCCCGATCGTCTCGACGACGATCCGGCCGTCGCGTCGTTGTGTCAGCGCTGAGCGTCTCAGCGCCGGGGGATTATGGACGACGCCTCCGCTGACGAGCAGCCCGACCGGATCCGTTCGCCGACTCGGCAGAGAGATGTCCGCCTCGGAGTACAGAAAGAACCCGCCTGAGATGGCCGCGGCGGCGCCGCGCCGAACCGCGACCTCTGGCAGCGCACCCTCCCCGCGACTGTCCAGCGCCACGATCCGGCCCCCGCGCAGACGTAGCGCGTTCACGTTCACCGGGCCGATGGCGCTGGGCCCCGACAGCGTCGCATGCTGCATCCCCGGCGCGACGCTCCGCCACGACAGCCTCTGCACCAGGTCGGAGAGCGGCGGTCCGCGGCGGCCGTGGTGGAGGATCGCTGCGTGGCTGCTGTAGAAGTCCGCGACCGCACGCACCCGCAGGGCCCGCGGAGCCGGCCCCGCCAGCACCTCCGCCGTCCGCTGGACCAGCCCGATCCACAGCAGACCCGCGCCCGGCGTCCCCAGCCGCTGCAGGATCGCACCGACGTCGCTGAAACGGCGCGCGAACAGAGCGGCCTGATCGGTGTCCACCTCTCGCGACAGCGTCTCCTTGATGCGCCCGGGGAGCCTCGCCGCGACCCCTTCGGTGGGCTTGAGCAGCGCAGAGACCCCAGCCGCGCGCGTCTCATCGCCTCCACCGAACGCCGCGAACACCCCCGGTTCGGGACCTCCAGCCGCGCCTCCAGCCAGCTCGGCGGCCCGCCGCGCGCAGAGGGCGCTCCAGGAGAGCGTCACTCCGACCGCCCCGCGCCTGTCGGGCGCAGCGTCGCCATCGCGATGGTCCATCCGACCGCCGGCAGGAGCAGGACGAAGGCCGATCCCAGCACTACGTCCCGCGGGCCGAGCGTCGTCCAATCCACCAGGGCGCCGCCCACCCACGCCGCCGTGGCCGCGGTGAGCGTCATCATCCCGAACTCCAGGGCGAACAGACGTCCCCGATACGCCTGATCCGACGCCATCTGACCGAGTATTCCCGCGAACACCCACACCACGCCGGTGCCCACCGCGCCCATCATGCAGCACAGCGAGGCCACCCAGATGTTCGGCGCCCCGGACAGTCCGATGTAGGCTGCGGTGGTGAGCGCGAAGGCTGGGGCGATCCATCGCCGCAGCACCTCAGGCCGATCCCCCGTCAGACGCCGCGCGCCCATCGAGCCGATGAACGCCCCGACGCCGCGGAACGTATAGATCAAGCCGATCCACAGCGGACCGGCGGTCGCCGGCAGCAGACCGTTTCCGTAGATAGGCAGCATCGCGACCACGCCGTTCGCCAGGCCGATGGCCCCTTTCAGCATCAGGACTGCAGACAGGTAGGGCCGGCGCGCCAGGTACCGCAGGCCGTCGCTGAAGCCGGTGCGTCCCTTCGCCCCTTCCCCCGGCAGCAGCGCAGGCAGCCCCCAGAGCACCGCGGCGGACAGCAGGTAGGTGCAGCTGTCCAGCAGGAATGACCACGTCACGCCCAGCGCCGCCGTGACGAGGCCACCCGCGGCGGCCCCCAGGGCCAGCATCACCGACCACGTGCCGCCCGAGAGCGCCATCGCCACCGGCAGCTCCTCTGGGGCCGTGAGCTGCGGGATCACCGACGTGCGTGCGGGGATGAAGATCCCCGAGAAGCCCACCATGATCACCAGGATGGTGAACAGCGCCGGCAGGCTCCCCGCGCGGTGGGCCGCCGCCAGCCCCAGCGCGCAGATGGCGCGTGCGATGTCGGTAGCCAGCAGCACCTTTCGGCGGTCCACCCTGTCGACCAGCGGACCGGCGATGGGCATGACCGCAAAGATGGGCAGCAGGCTCGCCACCAGCACCGCCGCGACGGCCTGCGCGCTCCCCGTCAGCTCCTGCACGGTGGTGTACAGCGCGATGTGCTTGAACCAGTCGCCGAAGAAGCTGATGACCTGCCCGACCCAGAGTCGGCGATAGTCGGCGTTGCGTCGCAGCAGCTCTGTGTAGCCGGGGGCCTCCTCTACGGTCATCGGGCCTCAGGCGCGGACGGTGTGGGGGATCAGGGCATGATCCGCGACAGCGCCGGACAGGTCTGCGCCACCCATCCCGGCTGGTATCCGCTCCCGCCCTCCCGGGCATCGACGCAGGCCGCGAGGATGGTCACCGCCACCGCCTCACGCACCCGCTTCAGCGCCCCGCGCCTCAGCTGCGGCGCGCACCCCACTTCGTCCGCGCAAGCCAGACTGCTCGCGTAGATGTCGCTGCTCGGGGAGATGTCTGCGCCACCGTCGGCGGTGTGGTCCGACAGATGCGACGCCAGCGCGATCTGCACCGCCGCTCCCGAGGCCGCCACGCGGGGATCGCTCCACACCCGCGAGATGCGCTCCAGCGCCACCCGGGTGCTGGCTCCGAGATCACCGCGCTCGTCGATCCGGCACCCCCTGGGCGGGATGCGGCAGCGCTCGTCGCGGATGTAGAACGCGTCCCGGAGATCTCTCGGCGGCGCCTCCGAGGGGGTCCACCGGCTACTCGGGGCGTCCATGAAGGCGCAGTCCTCGACGCGCAGAGCCGGCGGGAACCCCGCGCCGATCTCCGGCGGAAACGCCCACGGTCCCCGCCGGCACCACGCCGACTGGTAGTCCTCCCGCAGCCCGCTCAGCACGAACGGCAGCGCGGCGATCGCCACCGGCAACCCCCGCTCGGCCACCCGCCCGGCCACCTCCTCCCGCTCCGCCCGCGTGGCCGCGATCCGCCGCAGTCGGGCGACCTGGCGAGCCTCCCGTCGCAGGGTCCGCAGGACGTCGCGCAGCAGCACCACGTCCCAGCGCGCCAGCTCAGCGAGCGCTGGATCGACGGCATGCTCGGCGTTGGGCCCGACCACCAGGGCCGCGAACGCCGGCTTGATGTCCACCGCCGCTCCCCTGCGCCCCATCGAGCCCACGATGATCAACGCCACCGCGCTCACCCCCACCAGCGCGACTCCCGCGATCCAGCGTCGTCGTCGCGGCGCCTCCTCGGGCGCCACCAGCGCCAGGGTGGGCACGAACGGCGGCAGTCTCCCCTCAGCAGCGTCCGCGCCGCGGGCGATCAGCACCTGCCCCGTGAGGGGACCGCGCTCTCCAGGCTCGCTGATGCACGGCTCGCTCAGGTGGGCCGCGCGATTGTCGACGCGGGTGTCGGCCAGGCGCCGCCCCTCCACCTCCGCGGCGCCGAAGCACAGGAGCACGTCCCGCGGCGCCTCCCCCTGCAGCGTGAGCGAGGCGCGGTAGATCTCCTCCACTGCGCGCAGGCGTTCGCGGATGACCAGCCGTGCGTCAGTCACCAGACCCCTCCGACCGCCGCGCGGCTGTCGCGATCAGCCGGGCTGGGTCCAGACCGCGTTCCACCCATCCGGCGAGATGGTGGCGTCGCCTACGTCCGCGAACACCCACACAGAGCAGCTCGCACCCGGCATCAGCGGAAGCGCCGGGGCCTCGTCGGCGTCGGCGGGCGCCTGCCCGTAGGTGATCGGGAACTCCAGCGGCGCGGCCTCCACCTCCCAGGTCACCAGCCCGTCGCAGATCACCTGGAGCCGCCGCGCATGCCGCCAGCTCTCCAGATCGAAGACGACCGACTCGCCCGAGGTGATGACGCCCGCCTGCCCACCGCAGCCCACCGCCCCGAGGAGGCCCAGCGCTCCGAGAGGACCCAGCGCTCCGAGAGGACCCAGCGCTCTGAAGGGGCCCATCGCCATGAAGCGCACGGCCCCCACCAGTCCGCTCTCCGCTCTCCGGATCCCCGAAATCCAGGTCTGTGCGCGGTCCATCACCATCCCCACCGGCCCCTGTGGACAGGATGCCCGAGGTCGAGGGTGACCTGCGACGACGAAGACATCCTGTAGCAGAACTCGCGTGAGTCCTGTCAGAACCCCTGCGGGACCCCCTCAACGAGGAGGTATCAGTCGCTGTGGCGGTTGAGACGCGCCGTGATCTGCCGGACGATCGCACGCGGACTCACCCGCAGCGACTGCACGAGGAGCGTGTTCTTGAGTCCGTGTATGATCATCGGCTCGCCGCGCATCATCGCCGCCAGAGCGCCGCGCACCACCGACTCGGCGGTGGCCTCGCCTGTCTTCACCAGCAAGCTCTTGTCGGTGCCTGAGACGCCAGAGAACTCCGTGGAGGTCGCGCCGGGACAGCTCACCGTGGCCGTCACGCCGGTGCCGGACAGCTCCACGGCCAGGGCCTCCGTCCAGTGGTTCACGAACGCCTTGGTCGCGTAGTAGGTCGCCATGAAGGGCCCGGGCTGGAAGCCCGCCGTCGAGCCGACGTTGAGGATACGGCCGCGGCCGCGCGCCACCATGCCTGGAAGCAGCAGGCCGGTCAGCGCCATCAGCGCGAGCACGTTCACCTGCACCATCGCCAGCTCCCGCGGCAGGTCCGCCTCGGCGATCGGCCCCACGCTGCCGAAGCCCGCGTTGTTGACCAGCACGTCGATGGCCGCGCCGCCAGTCTCCGCGACGATCCGGCCTGGGGCCTCCGGGTCCGACAGGTCGGCGGCGATCACCGTGGCGGTCACGCCGTGGGCCTCGCTCAGCTCAGCCGCGAGCGCCTCCAGTCGATCTCGCCGTCGGGCCACCAGCACCACGTCGTGCCCGGACGCCGCCAGGCTGCGGGCGAATTCCAGCCCCAGCCCCGCCGAGGCCCCCGTGATCAGCGCTACCCTGCGATCGCTCATCGACGCCTCCTGCTCAGTCTCGCCTCTTCTAGCGTGCCCGCAGCACCCCTGGGGGGCTAAGCCCATGCACCAGCGAGGTTTCCGTGGGCCACATCGACTACTCCACGGCCGTCACCACCATCGACGGCCAGCAGACCGATCTCACCGCGCACCGAGGCAGGGTGCTGCTCATCGTCAACACCGCCAGCCTGTGTGGGTTCACGCCGCAGTACGACGGCCTGGAGGCGCTGCAGGATCGATTCAGCGCGCGCGGATTCTCGGTGCTCGGGTTTCCGTGCAACCAATTCGGCGCCCAGGAGCCAAAGAGCGAGGCCGAGATCGCCACGTTCTGTCGGGTGCGGTTCGGGGTCAGCTTTCCGCTGTATGCCAAGGTAGACGTCAACGGGCCGGACGCGCACCCGCTGTTTCAGCAGCTCAAGCGGGCGAAGCCGGGGCTGCTGGGATCGACGCGCATCAAGTGGAATTTCACGAAGTTTCTCGTATCAGCAGATGGCGAGGTGGTGGAGCGGTTCGCGCCGAATGCGACGCCGGCGTCGCTCGCGGATCGGATCGACGGGTTGCTCTGATTTTCATTCTTCGGGGGGTTTGTTTTTCTGAGTTGGGCGGCCAGGGCCAGGCGCGCCCAGCGAGCGAGCCAGCCGAAATCCCAGGACCGACCACGCGCCGGTGGACTGAAGCTCCCCGCGGTAGGCCAGCCGCGTGAGGTGTCCGCGACAGTTCCATGCGCCGCCCCTGATCACCCGCCTCAGGCCCCCGGTGTGGGGCGTGTCCCCGCGTGGGTCTACCCCTACGGGGGTGAGGACCCGCGCCCCATCCAGCCGGGGACCCTCCCGTTCGAACGGCTCAGCGCACCAGTCGCGCACGTTGCCGGCCATCCCCCGCACGCCGAATGGACTCTCGTCCACTGGAAAGCTGTCTACGTCTGTGGGTAGCGGTCGGCCCGGGCTGCTCCCTCTCATGCAGCACCACGAGGTGTCGAGCCAATTCCCCCAGGGTCGGAGTCGACCGTCCACGCCCCGGGCGGCCTTCTCCCACTCCATCTCGCCGGGCAGGCGCCACCCCATCCAGCGGGCGTACGCGCTCGCCCCCCACCAATCGATCATGAACACCGGCCAATCCAGCCCCCACAGATCCCCCTCGGTGTCAGGCTGCAGCACGAACCGTCCGTCGCGCCGTCCGTAGATCATGCTGCCGAGCGCGTTCGCGGTGCCGGACCGCTCGCGCGGCGCGAAGCGCAGCGCCTCCTCCTGGCGCCCGCTCGCCATCAGGTCGTCCAGGAACGCCATGAACGCTCGGTTGGTCACCGGCATCCGCCGCACTACCAACGGGTCCACCCACAGCCGCTGGCGCGGGAGACTCCCCAGAGCCCGGGGATCCCCACCGCTCCAGAACCAGCCCGCGGGCACATAGCAGTCCTCCGGGCCCAGCTCGCCGCGGGGAAGGTAGATTGCGAAGGGCTCCGAGCCGCCGGGCCGGACGCCGTCCTGGTGCTCCTGCCTGCCGATGTGTACCGGGTAGCGGACCTCCTGTCTCTCGGGGTGGCGCAGCAGACACAGGTAGCTGCCCATCGGCAGCGTGACCTGGCGCAGGGACGTATTGCCCAGACTCCGCACGAACTCTGGCACCAGCCGTCGATTCTTCACCACGTAGCGATGCAGCAGCACCTCCGCGCCGGGCGGCTCCGTCACCAGACTCAGCGCTCCGTCTCCCCGCAGATAGGCCGCGCATCGAACGGCGTCCGGATGTGTGGGCGGGAGCAGGTCGATGTGCCGACGCAGCAGCGCTTCGGCCCGGAGGCTCCAGTTGTCGGCCTGACGTCCCTGCGCGGCGATGTGCTCCGCGAGGTAGCGCTCGGCGAGCGCTGCGTGGGCCTCGGGCAGGTCGTGTTGTATCTGGAGGGCCGCCTGGAGTCCCTGCGCGATCTCCAGATCGACCAGCTGCGCCTGCCGCTCCAGCGCGTCCGCCTCGTCCTGCGCAGCCCAGCCCTCTGCCTTTTCCTGTTCAGGTTCGTGCGAAGCGATCCCCTCCAGGAGCTGCTCCGCCGCTTCGCGAAGCCGCGCCGCTCGCCCGCGCAGAGACCGAACCCGGGGCGCCCGGGACTGCGCGCGCTCGACGAGGAAGAGCGCCCGCTCGGTCTGCTGAACCCCTTCCAGCCAGTCCTGAACCGCCACCGCCAGTTCGTGCGCGCTCGCGTAGCGATCCGCGGGCTCCCAGGCCATCGCCCGAGCGCAGATCCCGGTCAGCACGGGGGGAACGCAGCCGCGCTTCGGCAGCGGCTGCGGCGGGCCGGACAGGACCTGCAGCGCGTCAGGATCCTCCCCTGCCGGGTAGGGCGGCCGATTGCTCAGGAGCTGGTAGAGGATGGTCCCCAGGGCGTAGACATCGGAGCGGGCATCGAGACGATCGATCTCCCCGCGGGCCTGCTCCGGGGGCATGTAGGACGGTGTCCCCGAGACGCTCCCGATTCGCGTGCTCGCGCAGGGGTCCAGGGACCGCGAGGTCACCACCCCGCTGCGCTCGGTCGCCGCCACCCGGACCAGCCCCCAGTCGAGCACCAGAACCTCGCCGTGCGGGCCCAGCATCAGGTTGTCGGGCTTGAGATCCCGATGGAGCACCCCGCGCTCGTGGGCGTAGGCGACGGTCTCGCAGACCCGGATGAACGCCGCGACCAGCCGGCGAAAGGTCCACCCGCTGGGCGCGCGCTCCCAGCGCTCCGCGGGGCTGGCGGCGTGGACCTCCTCGATCACCTGCGTGAAGGTGGAGCCGCGGATCTCGGCCATGGTGAAGTACGGACGCCCGTCGGCGAGGGTTCCCAGCTCGTGAACGGGGACGATCCCGGGGTGCTGGAGCTGCGCTGTGGCCTGCGCCTCCGCGACGAACCGCCCCAGGTGCCGTGGGCTCTGCTGCAGCCGGGGCTTGATCAGCTTCATCGCCATCGTGCGATTCAGCGCGCGATCACGGACGCGGCGGACCTCCCCCATCCCCCCGACGCCCAGAGGTCCCAGGTCTTCGTAGCGACTCTCCATCGCCGACTCGCCGGACGCGAGGGTTCGTATCGGCCGGGCAGGCGCCGCGGTCAGCTCAGAGGGCTGAAGGGGTGGATGGGTGGTGTCCCCGTCTCGAGTCCATATGGTGGACTCCGCCGCCACAGAGTCGACCAGCTCCTGGAGGACCCGGGCGTCGTCGTCGGACAGGTCGCGCTCGGCGATGAAGGTGAGGATCTCTGGGAGGGGCACGGGGGGCACACGCTCTGGCTGGTGGCGGAGAGGTCGTAGCATGGTGATGAGGTCTATCAGACACTTTGAGGGGCCCACGTAGCCGCTGTTCTCGCCGAG
>CAYXGP010000294.1:0-8826 GCA_964464515.1 uncultured Enterobacterales bacterium | reverse complement strand
TTCGACGTGGTGCTGGTGGTGGGCTTCGAGAAGCACTCCGAGGGCCACACCCAGACCGGCATGGCGCTCACCGATCCCTTCTGGGACCGGGACGTGGCCTCAGGCGCGCTGGGCAACTTCGCGCTGTCGATCTCGGAGTATGTGGCGCTGCGCGGCGTGACGCGTCGTCAGGCGGCGCTGGTGGCGGTCAAGGCGCGACGGAACGCGGCCCGGAACCCCCACGCGCACCTGCAGATGGCGGCGCTGACGGCCGAGGAGGTCGAGGCATCCCGGCTGCTCGCGGACCCGGTGCGGCTGCTGGACATGTGTCCGCAGTCGGACGGGGCGGCGGCCATCGTGGTGGCGAGCGAGCGGGTGGCGCGGCGGCGGTGCCCCCGGCCGGCGTGGGTGAAGGCGGCAGTGACGCGACACGATCGCCCCTACCTGGGCGACCACGACCAGCGTCTGGCGACGATGCGGAGCCTGCGGAGCGCGGGGGCCGCGGCGTATCGCCAGGCGGGCATCACCGATCCGCTGCGGGAGCTGGACGTCGCCGAGCTGTACGAGCCCGTGACGTGGGCAGAGCTCGCCTGGTACGAGGCGCTCGGGTTCTGTGAGGACGGACACGCCGGGCGGCTGATCGAAGAAGGGATCACCGCGATGGACGGCGTCCTGCCGGTGAACCCCTCGGGCGGGGTGCTGTCGAGCAACCCCGTGGGCGCCTCGGGCGTGATCCGGGTGGCGGAGGCGGCGCTGCAGCTGCACGGCCGCGGCGGGGCCAGACAGGTCGAGGGGGCGCAGACAGCGCTGGCGACGGGGTACGGCGTGTACGCGTGGTCGGACGTCGTGGTGCTGGGGGTGACGGCATGACCGAGCACGTGCGGGTGTCCGCCGAGATGACGCTGGAGTGGCGGTACAGCCCCGGCGCAGCGATGGCGCGGTTTCGGCAGGCGCTGCGAGCGGGCCGGATCCTGGCGACCCGGTGTGACGGCTGCGGGACGCGCTACCTGCCGCCGCGGCCGGTGTGTGGAGACTGCGGGCTCGCGCTGAGCGCGTGGGTGGAGGTGGCGGAGGTCGGGACCGTGCTCGCATGCACGGTGGTCCACGTCCCCATCGTCGATGGACGGACGGGGCTGCCGCGGGAGGTGCCCTACGCGATGGCGCTGGTGCGGCTCGACGGCGCCGACTCGACGCTCAATCACTTCATCCTCGGCGAGGGGGCCTCTGATGAAGGAGTCTCCGGCGAGGGGCTCGCGATCGGGTCTCGGGTGCGGGCCCGGTGGCGGGAGGAGCGGACCGGATCGCTCGATGACCTGGAGGGCTTCGAGGTCGTGCCTGCCGACGCGCCAGAGGTGACACCCGTGGTTGGTTCACCCCATGCGGGAGAGGGGCAACGTGGAAACGCGGTCACGCGGTCTCACGGTAGAGCGGCAACACGACTTCACGGTCAAGCGGAGCCGCGGTTTCGCGGAACCACGGGTCGCTTCGCCCACGATTCCACGGAATCACGAACCGCGGTCCACGAGAACGAGCATCGTATCCGAGTGTCGAGAACGAGCAGCGAGAACGAGCAACAAGATCGAGTGTCAGAGCCGGACTGTGGCCGTTCACCGGGACTCAGGCCGACTGACCGATCAGACGCGACAGCCCCTCCAGATGAGCCCCCCCTGGTCGCAGGACTCCACCTCGAGTTCCGCTACGCCGCCGGTCGCCTCGGCTCCCGCTTCCTGGTCGCCCTCCGCGACGAGGGCACCCTCCTCGGCGCGACCTGCCCGGACTGCGGCGTGGTGAGCTGTCCGCCTCGCCCGACGTGCCCCCGCTGCGGGGCAGGCGTCACCGATCTGGTGCCTGTGGGTCCGGAGGCGACCCTCCTCGCCGCGGTCCCCCGCCCAGGCGCCCCCGCGCTGGGCCTCGTCCGCCCCGACGGCGCGACCACCGGCATGCTCCACCGCCTCCTCGGTCCGCCCGAGGCCCACGTCCCCGGCGCCCGACTCCGCCTGGTGCTGGCAGAGACCCGCACCGCGAGCATCCTCACCATCGCCGGCTTCGCGCCCACAGGCCCCCGCTCATGACCATCCGCACCGAGCGCGACGGCCGCGTCCTGATCGTGACCATCGACCGCCCCGCGAAGCGCAACGCGCTCTCCCGCGACATGAGCGCCCAGCTCTGCCGGGCCTGGCAGACCCTCGCCGCGGACCCCGAGCTGCGCGCCGCCATCCTGACCGCTGCTGGCGACCGCGCCTTCTGTGCCGGCGCCGATCTGTCGGAGATCCGCGAGTGGTACGGCTCGATGTCGCCCATCGAGCGCCGCGAGGCCGGAGAGCGCGGTCCCGGTCTCGGCGGCATCACCCGCAACCTCGACCCGGGAAAGCCCGTCATCGCGGCCATCAACGGCCACTGCCTCGCTGGCGGCCTGGAGCTGGCGCTGGCGTGCGATCTGCGCGTCGCCGCCGACCACGCCACCTTCGGTCTGCCTGAGGTCCGCCGCGGGATCCTCCCCGGCGCGGGCGGCACCCAGCGCCTGTGCCGCGCCGTGCCGATGGCCGTCGCGATGGAGATGCTGGTGACCGGCGCGCCCATCGACGCGGCCGCCGCGCTCCGCGTGGGGCTCGTCAACCGCGTGGTCCCGCTCGCCGATCTCCTCCCCGCCGCCCGTGAGCTCGCCGCGCGTATCTGTCGCTGCGCCCCGCTGGCGGTCCAGGCCGCCCGCGCCGTCGCGCTCCGGGGCCTCCACCTCCCGCTCGACGAAGCGCTGCGCCTGGAGCAGCTCTACGCCGAGCCCCTCCGCGCCACCGCCGACGCCCGCGAGGGCGTGCAGGCCTTCCTCGAGAAGCGCCCCGCGCGCTTCACCGGGAGCTGAGCCATGATTGAGACCCTTCAGACTACTGAGACCCTACGCTGCGTGCGCACTGA
The DNA here is from genome assembly GCA_964464515.1 of uncultured Enterobacterales bacterium. Classification (GTDB taxonomy): domain Bacteria; phylum Myxococcota_A; class UBA796; order UBA796; family UBA2385; genus CAYXGP01. Next base: position 5,934 of record CAYXGP010000294.1, on the reverse strand, counting down.
CCGCGTGCTCCGCGTCACCCTCAACCGGCCCCAGGTGCTCAACGCCATCGACGGCCGCATGCTCGATGAGCTGTGCGCGGTGCTCGCCGAGGCCGCGGCCGATCCCCGGGTGCGCGCCATCTGCATCGACGGCGCCGGTGAGCGAGCGTTCTCTGCGGGCATCGACGTGGCGTTCGTCAAGGACCTCGGCGGCCGCAGGGCCCGCGACGTGGGTCGCCAGCTCCACCGCACCTTCCTCGCCCTGCGCACCCTGGAGAAGCCGGTCGTCGCCGCTATCGACGGCCTGTGCCTCGGCGCGGGCCTGGAGCTCGCGGTGTCCTGCGACTTCATGATCGCCACCGACCGCTCCCGCTTCGGCCTGCCCAACATCCACCGCGGCATCCCCGCCATCGTCGAGGCCGCCATCCTGCCGCTCGTCATCGGACTGCAGGGCGCGCGGGAGATGGCCCTCCTCGGTGATCTGTGGAGCGCCGAGAAGGCCGCATCCCGCGGTCTGCTCCAGGCGGTCCACGCCCCCCAGGACTTCGAGGGCGCCGTCGCCGAGCTGTGCGGCACGCTCGCCGGCCACAGCGCCACCGCCATGGCGCTGCAGAAGGAGATCATCCACAAGTGGATGACCACCGACCTCGAGTCGGCCATCGATTTCTCGGTCAACACCGTGGCCCTGGCCTTCGAGAGCCGCGACCAGCGGGAGCGCATGGCGGCCTTCCTCGAGAAGCGCCCCGCAACGGAGAGCACGCCATGAGCCGCACCATCGTGACCTGCGCCCTCACGGGCGCGCAGCAGGGAAAGGCCGCCTGCGCGGACCTGCCCGAGCAGCCCGACGAGATCATCGCCCAGGGCCTCGCCGCGTGGCGCGAGGGCGCCGCCGTCCTCCATCTGCATGCGCGCGACGCCGCCGGCCGCGCCACCGCCGACGTCGAGGTGTTCCGCGCCATCGTCAGCGGCCTCCGCGACGCGGGTTGCGACGCGCTGCTCAACCTCACCACCGGCGGGGCCGTGGCCGGCCTGCCCCTCGAAGACCGCGTGCGGGTCGTGCCGGAGCTGCGGCCGGACATCGCGAGCTTCTCTGTTGGAAGCGGCGCGCTCCTGGGGCGCTGGCACGCCGGCGAGGGCCGCTGGGTCGGCGACCGCACGGTGCCGCTGTTTTCTTCGCACGCAGAGTTGGAGCGCGTGGCGCGGCTGTTCCGCGAGTGCGGCGTGCGCCCGGAGCTGGAGATCTACCACGCCGGCATGCTGAACAACCTGCGCGCCCTGCACGCCCGCGGGGTGCTCGCCGAGCCGCTGTGGGTGAACTTCGTGATGGGGATCCCCGGCGAGTGTACCAGGGCCACCGTGCGTGACCTCGTGCATCTGGTGGGCGGGATCCCCGACGAGGCGCAGTGGCTCGTGAGCGCCATCGGCGCCCCCAACCACTTCCGCATGCTGGGCGCGGTGGTGGCGATGGGCGGCCACGTCCGCGTGGGCCTCGAAGACAACCTGTGGCTCACGCGGGGCGAGCGCGCCCGGTCCAACGCACAGCTGGTCGCCAAGGCTGTTCGCATGGTGCGCGACCTGGGCAGCGAGCCCGCGACCCCCGCCGAAGCCAGAGAGCTGTTGAAGATACCCCGAGACGCTGAGTCTTCACCGAAACGCTGAATCTTCACCGAAACACTGAGTCTTCACTGAGACACTGAGTCTCCACTGAGACACTGAGTCTCCACCGAGACGCTGAATCTCAGCAGAGACGCTGGACCTCCACCGAAACACAGAACCGACCGAAACACAGAACTCGACTGAGACACCGAATCTCCACCGAGACGCTGAATCTCCACTGAGCAATTCCACAGAGAGACTGAGGAGCCATCATGACCCGCGAGCGCATCGCCATCGACGCCTGGGCGACCTGGATCAGCCCGGAGGGCGCCACCCGCTGGCCCCGGGAGTACCTGCACATCTTCCGCAAGTACCGTTCACCGCAGGTCATCTTCGAGGGCATGTCCATCGAACAGATGATCGATGAGATGGACGCCGCTGGCGTCGATCGCTGCGTGCTCAGCGCCTTCTACCACAGGGACACCGCGGTCTCAAGCAACGAAGAGGTGGCCGAGCAGGTCGCCCGCTTCCCCGACCGCTTCGTCGGCGCCGGCGCCGTGAACCCGCTGGCCAAGCCGATGGCGGTGGCCCGCGAGGTGGAGCGCCTGGTCCGCGACCTGGGCCTGCGCGCCGTCCGACTGGAGCCCTACATGTATGGGGACGGCACCGTGGGTCTGGCCCCCAACGACAAGCGCTACTGGCCTGTCTACATCAAGTGTGCGGAGCTGGGGGTGCCCGTGTGCATCCAGGTCGGCCACACGGGCCCGCTGCTCCCGAGCGAGTGCGGCCGCCCCATCTACCTCGACGAGGTGGCGCTGGCGTTCCCCGAGCTCACCATCATCGGCTGCCACCTCGGCCAACCCTGGCATGAGGAGATGATGACCCTCGCGTGGAAGCACGAGAACGGCTACATCGAGACGTCCGCGCGCACGCCCCGTCACTGGCCCGAGTCCTTCGTTCGCTTCGCAAAGGGCTGGGGCAGGGACAAGGTGCTGTGGGCCACCGACTACCCGCTGCTCAGCTTCGAGCGCACGCTGGCGGAGCTGGACGACCTCGACCTGGGCGCCGAGACCACCCGCCGCATCGTGCGCGACAACGCCATCCGCGCGTTCGGGCTGGACCGATGATGGCCCCCAGCGCAGGAACCCCGGACGCCCTCGCCCGCCTCGCGTCGGTGCTCGAGCGCATCCCCTACCTCGGGCTGCACCACCTCGATCTCGACGCGACCGAAGCATCCGTGCGCGTGCGGCTGAACCCCCGCCCTGAGCTGCTCAACCACGTGGGCATCTTCCACGCCGGCGCTATCTACACCGCCGCCGAGACCGCCGCCGGCGTCGCTGCGTGGCGATCGGTCCCCGCGGACGCCGCCTTCGTGCTGCTCCGATCGGCCGAGGTCCGGTACCTCCGTCGGGCCGAGGGTGCGGTGACGGTCATCGCCACGACCGACGCCGCGGCCGTCCGGGCCGCAGCAGCCCGCTTCGCGCAGACCGGCAGAGCGGATCTGGCCGCCATGACCCACGCCACCGATGCCACCGGCGCCGCCGTGTTCGAGGGCTCCTTCGACTACGCCCTGCGCCCCCGGAGGCAGGCATGAGCGCCCCTTCCACAGACTCCCCTTCCACTGGCACCGTGCGGGTCGATCGGCAGGCTGGCGTGGCGACGATCACGCTGAACCGCCCCGAGCGCCTCAACGCCATCGACCTGCCCACCCTTGAGGCCCTCGTCGCCGCGCTGGGTGACCTGGCCGGAGACGCCTCGGTGCGCTGCGTCGTGCTCACCGGCGCCGGTCGGGCCTTCTGCGCTGGCGCCGACCAGGGCGAGATGGTGCGCCGCGAAGCGCTCGAGTGGGAGCGCATCGTCGATCGCTACCTCGACCCGGTGCGCGCCATCGCTGACATGGACAAGCCCGTCATCGCGCGACTCCACGGCGACGCGGTGGGCGGCGGCCTCGGCCTGGCGCTGGCCTGTGACTTCCGCATCGCCGCCGAGGGCGTGCGCTTCTGCGCCCCCTTCGTGCGCATCGGGCTAGCTGGCTGCGACATGTCGGCGGGCTGGTACCTGCCGCGGCTCGTCGGTCTGGGACGCGCCACCGACATGATGATGACAGGGCGCTTCGTCGGCGCCGAAGAAGCGGAGCGCATCGGGCTCGTCACCCGCGTGGTGGCCCCGGACGCGCTGGACGCCGAGGTGAACAAGCTCTCCAGGCGACTCGCCTCAGGCCCCCCCCTGGCGCTGGCGTGGACCAAGCGAGCCATCCGCCGCTCGCTCGAGCGCCCCCGGGACGGCGAGTTCGACTACGAGATCCTCGCCCAGGTCCAGTGCCTGCAGTCCCACGACCACCGCGAGGGGCTGGCCGCGTTCCGCGCGCGACGCCGCCCCGACTTCGAGGGGAGGTGAGCGATGCGCACCTGTGACGCCACGCTCGACGCCATCGAGATCCAGTTCCGCGCCTCCGTGCGCGCCTTCGTCGGCAACGAGATCACGCCCCACGCCACCCGGTGGGATCACGCTGGCCGCTTCCCCACCGAGCTGTTCGCCCAGCTCGGTGAGCTGGGGTGGCTCGGCTGCGGCTTCCCCGAGGAGCTCGGCGGCAGCGGCGGCGGCAGCGTGCTCTACGCGCTCATGTGCGCCGAGCTGGGCCGCGGCTCGGCCGGCGTCGCGCTGGGCGTCTACGTGCACACCGCGCTGGCCGCCGCAGCGATCCTCCACCTGGGAGACGCCGAACAGCACGCCCGCTGGCTGCCCGAGGCGCTGGCCGGACGCAGCATCGGGTGCTGGGCCTACGCCGAGCCCGACGCGGGCGCCGACGTCAGCGCCGTGTCCACCCGCGCCCGCCGCGACGGCGACGACTACGTGCTCGACGGCAGCAAGCTCTACATCACCAACGCCCCCATCGCCGACTTCGTGGTGGTGGTGGCGTCGACCGCCCCCGAGCTGGGCATCAAGGGGCTGTCGGTCTTCGTCGTTCCCGCCACGGCGCGCGGGCTGACCGTCGGGCGGCCCATGGACAAGCTCGGCATGGGCGCCTCCCAGATGTCCGAGCTGGTCTTCGAGGGCTGCCGAGTGCCCGCATCGGATCGGCTGGGCGCCGAGCACACGGGCTTCCTGCGGGCGCTGCAGGTGCTCACGCTGGGGCGCATCGCGGCGGCCTCGTTCGGGGTCGGACTGGCCCGCGCGGCGCTCGAGGAGGCCACTCGCTACACCAGCGAGCGTCACCAGTTCGGCGGACCGCTCACCCGCAAGCAGTTCGTGCGCTTCACGCTCGCCGAGATGGCCACCCGCATCGAGGCCGCCTGGCAGCTCACCCTCGCGGCGTCGAGGCTCGCCGACAGCGGCGCTGAGCACGGCACCGAGGCGTCGATGGCCAAGCTCTTCGCCACCCAGACGTGCACGTGGGCGTGCGAGCGCGCGCTCCATCTGTGCGGCGCCCAGGGCTACATGCGCGAGAGCCCCGCCCAGCGCTTCTACCGGGACTGCAAGGTCCTCGAGCTGGGCGAGGGCACCAGCGAGATTCAGCGCGAGACCATCGCGCGCGGCCTGGGGATCTGATCATGGGCGTTCGAGAGCGACGGGCGAGAGAGAAGGCTGCGCGGCGGCGGGCGCTGCTGGACGCGGCGCGCGCGCTGGTGGTGGAGAAGGGGCTGTCCGCCACCACGCGCCAGATCGCGGCGGCATGCGAGCTCAGCGAAGCGACCCTGTTCAACTACTTCAAGAGCAAGGACGAGATCCTCGTGTCGCTGCTCTTCGAGGCCATGGGCCACATGTCGCAGGGCCTCGACGCCATCGCGACCTCCGAGGTCGCGCCGCGGGAGAAGGTCGAGCGGCTCTGGTCCTTCTTCGCGGGCGTGCGCGACGAGCACCCCGAGTACTTCCACCTGTTCGGCCACCTCTCCCAGCCGCGGGCGACCGCGGCGGTCTCCGACGAGGTGCGCGCGGAGATCGTGCGGCGCTCCGGGCACAACCTGCGCCAGCTCGCCGCCATCCTCGCCGAGGTGGTCGGTGAAGACCGCGCCCGGGTCGCCGCCGACCTGGTGTGGGGGGCGCTCATGGGTCTGATGGTCCTGCGTGACTCCCGCGAGAACCTGGGCGCGCCGGCCCACCCCAACGACGCCGACCTCCAGCGCGCGGTCGGTCTGCTGCTGGACGGCCTGCTCGCCGCCGGAGATCCGCCATGAGCATGAGCACCATGCGCGCCGCCCGGCTCGTCTCACCCGGAGAGCCGCTGCGGATCGACACCGTCGCGATACCCGCCCCCGGTCCCGGCGAGGTGGGGGTGAAGGTGGGGGCGGGGGGACAGTGCGGCCCCCCCCAACACCACCCCCGGGGGGGGGACCATCCCCACGCCAACCCCCCCCACAC
>CAYXGP010000293.1:0-8843 GCA_964464515.1 uncultured Enterobacterales bacterium | reverse complement strand
CGTGGACTCGTGGATCCGAACTCGCCGGCGTTTAGCCGTATTCATAGTCACTGAAGAAAAGCAATCTCCCCCCCTCGACCTGAGGGCGGTCCCACGCGGATGCCCTTCTCCCACCATCGTGCGACGCTCTCGAACCCTGTCTCTTGATTTGGGCCAGATACGACTTTGAGCGCCGCAAGCCAGTGGACCCGGGGCATCGCAGGCCGAGCCTCACGCGGGGCCGCCCTGACGCCGATCATGGGAGACTTCTTTCCCTGGAGCGGCCTTCGCTGCTGCTCGATACACCCGAATTCGGACCTCCGGAACCGCGGCCAGTTCCAGCTGCCAAAGGGCCGAGGGCGATCGTCGATCCTGGATACACCTTCCAATGTCCCGTTGACGCACAGGAGACCGACTTTCAGCCGTTCCCCGAATTCGACCTTGAGTGACCGGTGCCCACAGGAGGCTACTTCAACGGGAGATACTGGCAAACAAATGCATGCAACTCATCACAGCAGCGGTCGTTCCAGCCGCCGCGATGGTGGGATTGGCCCTCGATGTTACGACTCAGAACAGCACAGTCCGCCCCCTTTCTTACACACTCTACCGCATTGGCTTTTGGGCGCCCCGCTGCGTCGGAGGTGCCGTCGGGTTCCCCAGCCCCCCAGTTGCTGAAATCCGCATCGGTGCCCCCAGACACCCACTCCCAGGCACCCTCAGCAACAGTATCTGTGAGCCCAATCCAAGCTGTGTCTACGAGTGACCCGTAGTACTTTGACAGGCTTACAACCCCCACCTCGACAAGTGTCTGCTCAGCGAGTGTCGTGATTGTGACCAGATTCGCGTCATGTGCAAGGCAGATGTCCTGCGCCGTCTGGAAACTCACTCTATGGAACGGGCAGAACGAATAGACAGCGGTGGAGCTCCCCGGATTGTGGCCTGGGAAGCAACCTTCGATCTGCGGATACTGTCCCCAGACGCTCTCGTAGGTGTCACAGCGGTGAGCGTTCAGGTGGACAACAAGATTGCGCCGAACTCGTGGTTCCTGGCTGCCGGTGAGGAACCGCCGCTCTGCTCCACAGCTGTGCTCCACACCGGGGGGAAGCGTCACAGCAAGGAGACGAGACGCGGTCAGGGGTCCTCCAGACCGGGCCCGAGGGCAAGCGAGGGGTGGTCAACCTGAACGCTCACCGCTGTCAGGCACCGTTTCAGTCCCCGTTGTTCCAGGCCCTGAGGTGGTCGTGACGCCACCACTGGACGAATTGGTTGTCGTGGGACCGAGCGTAGCTGAGTCTGCCGTACCGTCTGTTTTCGAGGAGCACGAGCACAGCATGCTGGCGAGCAGAAACGGAAATTTGCGTAAGGCCGCTCCAGAAAAACCCCTATCCACCCTCGACGCGGATGCGCGTCGCCCCTCGGCTCGCCACGCTCTGGAAGTATCCAGATACGACTGCGAGCGAGGCGAGCCAATGGGCTCGCGCCTCCACGCCGATCATTGGATATCTCTTTTCCTGGAGCGGCCTAAATGACCTCCCATGTGATGCTGACCGATGACGGTGTGGAGCCAAGCCGTGACACTGGTGTCGTTGGTCCTCACCGCGGGTTACATTGGTTGAGAGTATCATGGAACGGAAGGAACAGGCCCTCGGAGAACGAACACGTCAGAGGCTCCGTCCAAGAACAAGGTAGGCTGCGCCAAGATCGTAGCCATCTCCATAGGCACCGATCAGGACATCGGGGCGTCCGTCTCCGTCGACGTCACCGGCGCTCGACACAGCGCTCCCGGTGTTCGGCAGTGAGCCGTCCCCGACCAATGTTGCGGTAGCGTTGTACAGCGACTGCGAGACCACTCTCGGTCCCCGCATCAGGTAGATCGAAGCCAGCCCGGGGGCCGAGACGATCAGATCATCCGCGCCGTCGCCGTCGATGTCACCCGCGATGTCGATCGCAGTGCCAGCGCCCCCGCCCTTCCCGGTGAGCCGAATCTCATCGGCCAGCCGACGGGCACCGGTGATGGGACCCTGCACAAGATAGACCGCGCCAGCGCCGGCCCCGGCCGTCCCTTCGGAGGGTGCCCCCACCAGGACATCGAGCACTCCGTCACCGGTCAGATCTCCGTCACCGGCGACCGCGTGGCCGGCCAGCTCGTTTCCGGACGCGCTGTAGAGCCGGGCGTGCGCCTCGCTCAGCGAGCGGGCTCCGGAGACTCCACCCAGCACGAGGTACGCCACCCCATAGCCCTCCTCGGTCGCAGTGTTCGGCGCCCCGATCAGCGCGTCATCGAGGCCATCACCGTCCATGTCGCCGGCAGCAGAGAGCGCTGACCCGGCCCCGCTACCACCGCTCTCACCAGTGAGACGAACGTCAGCCGCTGAGAGGGACAGTATGCCCGTCAGCGCTCCCCCCACCACATAGACCACGCCGGCGCCCGACTCGGCCTGCGGCGCTGCGATGAGGACATCTTCCAGCCCGTCGCCGTCCATGTCTCCGGCCGGCATGATCTCCCTTCCAGCCTGATCGGAGATGGTCTCCCCGGTGAGTGTGACGTCAGCAGTAGAAAGGGAGCGCTCCCCGGTCAGCGGCCCCCGCAGCAGGTATGCGACGCCGGTGCTGTCCTCACTGGGCGATCCCACCAGGACATCCCGCAGCCCATCGCCGTCCACATCGGCGGCAGCGAGTCCCTCGCCAGCACCGGCGCCCCCATCGACGCCGGTGAACGCGGCACGGGCGACCTCGGCCAGGATCTGGTCCCCCGTGACCGGGCCGGCGACCAGGTAGCCGATCCCGGGGTTGTCTTCGTATCCTCCAGCGGCGCTGATCAGCAGATCGTCGTAGCCATCACCATCCACATCACCAGCGTCAGCGACAGTCGCGCCCACCGAGCAGCCCTGAGGCCCGGTCTCGCTGAACGAAGCGTCGGCGGCGGCGAGACTGATGTCGCCGCAGGCGTCAGCGGCGACGCCGTCACAGTCGTTATCGACGTCGTCGAGGCACAGCTCTTCAGCGCCCGGGTACACGGCGGGGTTGTCGTCGTCACAGTCCCCGTCGGCGGACGAGTACCCGTCTCCATCCACATCCTCCGACGCTGTCGTGCTGCTCGTGGAGGTGCTGGAGGTGCTGGAGGTATCGGGGCTGGGGGTGGTGCCCAGCGTAGACGTGTCGGTGAACTCACCGGAGTCCACGCAGTCGCCAAAGTCAGGTGTCTCAACCTCAGGAAAGCAGCCGGCCAGGAGAAGAGCGAGAAGCTGGGATTTGATCATCGCGCGACTCCGGATCGACTCCGTAGACTATCACAGCAGATCCTGGTCTCGGCACCGTTACCGACCCTCCCCCGGAGTACAGGGCGAACTGCTCGGCGACCACTGATCGGCTTGGGAGCTTGATCTGGAAAGACACGCCCCAAACTTGATCTGTTCGGGATCGTCACGGCAGCGCTGCCCCCGGGTTGGCCGTGCGCCATTTTCTACAGCGTAGAGATGCGTTGACGACGATGGGGCGCCCGATCGGCCGCGAGGGGCCTTGTACGAACTCTCTCTCCTTGTTCAATGAGGCTGCAGAGGGTCGGACGCAGAGTCGGCGGGTGGCGTCTGTGATTCCGGGCGAATGCTCCTCGGATTGGAGTCGCACCATCACGTCAGCGCCCGCTCCCCGCCGACGAGGCTCACGAAGCGCCGAAATCCAGCACTCCGTATGTGAAGCTGAGCACGCCACCGCATTCCTGGTAGACCTCGGGCTCATGGAAGCAGCTCTCGGTCTCCTCGAGCGTCGTCATGCACTCGTCGTAGCCGTCTGCGATATCGAGGATCTCGTCACAGTCCCAGGAGTCGTCCTGCCACTCCTCTACGCAGCGGTCGTGGCTCGGGTACTGGCACCGCTCGACCATGTTGTCGCAGACGGCATCGAGCATCGCCTCGCACTTGTCTTGCGCCTGTCGATCGACACAGGCGAACGTGAGCGACATCAGCAATGAAAACGAGCGAGACACCTGGGATGATAACATCGGACCGGTACACCGGAGCCGACCTGTGACCCGACTCATGTTCATCGCCCCGTTCCTGAGCGCCTGTGCCACAGTAGGGTCGATGCAGACCGCCAGCACGCTCGGTCCGGGCAAGATCCAGCTCACCGTGGAGCCCGGCGCGTTGGCGATGAGCTCGTTCCAGGAGAACGAGGCCATTGCGGTGCCGGCGTTCAACACCGGCATCCGCGTCGGCGTGCACGAGCGCCTCGACCTCGGCCTGCGCGTGGGCGTCGTCGGCATCGAATTCTCGCCAAAGCTGCTGCTGATGGAGCCGACGAGCGAAGACGGTGTGATGGTGGCGATAGCCCCTGCGGCGAGCATCGCCCGATTCGGCATGTACGGCGAATACCAGCGTTGGAGCAATGTTCAGCTACCGGTCCTGGTCGGCGTACCCCTCGGGCCGCACGAGGTCGTGATCGGTCCGCGGGTCGTCCGCCTGAACATCTTCGCGCACTTCGATGACTACGACGACGACCTGACCCTCTACACCGGTGGGTCTTCGCTTGGTCTGGCGTTGCGTCTGGGGTCCCGGTTCACGCTGATGCCCGAGGTCAGCGCCACGCGGGCGTTCCGCGCGCAATGGAACGGCGCCGTGACGCCGAGCAACGGCATCTGGATGTCCAATGCATCGGTGGGTCTCCTCATCGGCCCTGATCGCTCTGGGTGATTGTCTTGCTCGCTGCCGTGGAGTCGCTGCCGTGGAGTCTGACGCTGCGTAGCGGGCTGCGATGCGCGTAGCCGTCATCTCCGATCTGCACCTGGGCCCGCGTCCGGGACGCGACGCCTTCGGCCACGACGCGCGCGCCTTCGACCGGTGGCTCTCTACGTTGCTGGATACGCACGATCATCTGGTCCTGAACGGCGACATCTTTCAGACCGACCATGAGCTCGGCGTCGGCGCGGACGTGGCCGCTGGGGCCTTGCAAGCCGCTCTGCGGCGGGCGCCGAGGCTCGCTGCGCGGCTGCGCGATCCGCGGGTCCATTACCTGCACGGCAACCACGATCATGCAGCACAGGCGCTGCTCGATGCTGAGACAGAGCTGAAGCTGACTCACGGCTCGGCCGCGGTTTACATCACCCACGGCGATCGCTTCGACCCGGTGCTGGCGCGCGCCCCGCGCATCAGTCAGGCCGCCACGTGGGTCACCGGGCGGGTCCGCTCGGCCCGACTCGGACCGCTGGCCTCCTGGCTGGAGGAGCGCGACGTAGATATCAAGGCCCGGCGATTCCAGAGACCGAACGGTCCCTATGCAGCGGCCGCCGGCCTGCTGGCGCGCGAGCAGCGCGCGGACGTGGTGGTGTTCGGGCACACCCATGTGCCTTGCAGCCACGAGCTTCCCCACTGTTGGTGGGCCAACCCGGGCTCGTGCAGCCTGGGACGGCGCGCGCTGGTGAGCGTGGATCTCGCGGCAGGAACGGTGGTCGTCAGACAGGAGTAGTGTCGAAACGACCGGGCCGTGTTGGGCCTCCAGGGGAGATGGGCTGATGGCTCGACCGGGCTGAGCGCCTGCGAGGGTGGGTATAGACCCACATCACCCATCCCATGTGCGAACTCCTCCGCTTCCGAGTGTTCCTCCTCGCACAGGGATGGCAAGACCAGGACGACGCGGACACACACGCCACGATCCTGCTCTCGTCATCGCAGTCTCACGCCGCCGCGGGGACCGACCCCTGCTGCCCCCGACAAGCCTCTCCAGCCCGACGGGCTCGCATCCCAGCCCACCCGGTCGCGCTCCACAGGCATGCTCGCCAGCGGGCAGAATCGCCGGACTCTTGCCCAGGGGGCTCCTCCGCATCGGCAGGGAGAGAATGCGAAGATAGCATGGTCGCAGGCGGCGCATCGTGCTCGACGTCGACTCCTTCCCGCACGAGAAAACAGCACAGTCCGCGCCCCAGAGCCCCAGAACGATCCACCAACCTCAATCAATGGCTTCGATCTCAGCGAGATAGGGGAAAAAATCAAGACTCTGAGTCAAGTGATCATATTCGGGGCAGAGTTCGAAGAGGGAGAACATTTCGGTCTCCCACCCGACGGGAAGGTCTGTCGCCCCGCATGTCTGTTGTATCAAATCGATGGTATTGCCTTCGTAGACGTTGCCCTGAATCGACGCACTGGACCCATCTAAAAATACTGCCGACCCAGCGTTCTCACCAAACAGATTGGCAGCAATGAAAACGTCGTCAGCCGCCGGGGCCCCGTGTTCTCCCCTTGTAACAAACACACCATCTCCGTGACCCCAAGCGCCGATTGCACCTTTGAGTCCGCCTCCACCTGTGATGGTGTTGTTGGAGAGCGTGTAGTCACCTGCCCCCTGGATGTAGACTCCGGAAAATTCGTGATCCTGAATGGTGCTGTTCGCGACGGTCAGGCTCGGGGCGCCTCCCTTGTCCAGCGCATACACGCCGACCCCTCCGGCGCCGTTCCATGGGCCATTGCCTGAAACACTCGACTCATCCAGGATGAGCATTCCACCAAAGTACACAACCGCTCCGGCCAGGGCGTTCCCCTCCAGATCACAGCCTCTGCAGCTGAGGGCTGTCCCCTGGGAAGTCGTGAGAAGCCCAGGCCCCTCCGTCTCTCTGACTTCCAGGCGCTCAGCGGTCACCACCGCACCGCTCTGCGCCGTCACTGCCGTGGCCGCGGAGGTCCTTGGAGAGCGCCGAGTACCAAGAACCTGCACATCCAGCAGGGTAGCCGTGGATGCCGAGAGTAAGATACCTGACTCGTAGTTGTCCTGAACGGTGACGTCGGTGGCGTCGAGGTGGCTCCCGCCCCGAACCACGAGGCCAAAGCCATGGGCTCCCTCGGCATCGACAGCCGTATCGAGCACCGAACAGCCCTCGAACATCGCTGTAGATTGTTCGATGAGGACGCCGACCAGGCGGTTGTCTTGAATCGCACTTCCCGCCGCGTACAGAACGGATTCATCCACCACGATTCCGGCGTCATGGTTGGATTCAATCACGCTGTCAACCACGGTGAGGTGGCTGTCCTCCTGCACCTCGATACCGCGACCATAGTTCCCCCGAGAATCGGGCCAGTTGTCGCGCACTTCACTGCCGTCGAGTGTGACAGTCGACGCCGAACCAAACACTCCCGTGGAGTGGTTGTCGCTGATAGACCCGTCCGTGACCAGCACCGAGCTTCCCTCCATCAGGTAGATGCCGTCCCCCCCTTCACCGTCTCCATTGAGTCGGGTCTCCGACACGCGACAACGCTCCAACACCGCGGACGACTCGAGGAGAAACACTCCGGCGTCGTGGTTCCGCGCGATGAGGGTGTCCGTAGCCGTCAGATCACCACCATCCTGGATCTCGACACCGCGACCGTACTCTCCGCTGGCATCGGGGGACGTGTCGAGGACTTCACATCCCTGCAGGGTGACCGAAGACTCAGAGATGAGCAGCCCTATCGTGCTGAAGCCCTGGATGGTGCTGTCGATGGCGGTGAGGTCACTTCCCTCCCGCACATTGATCCCCTCACTCACGGTATGACCGGGTCGGGTGTCGAGTATGCTACTGCGCTCGATGTGGACAGTTGATGCTGATACGGAAATCGCGACCTCGGAGCTGTTCTGCACGGTGGTGTCGTAGGCGATAAGATCGCCGCCTTCCTGCACTTCGATCCCGCGTCCCTCGCCGCCATCCGCGACCGGCGCGACGTCGAGAATCTGACACCCGTCTAACAAGGCAGAAGCAGCCGATACAACAATGCCGTATTTGTGGTTCCTCTCTACAACGACATCGGTGGCGACAAGGTGGGCGCCCTGCACGACCGCGATGCCGACGCCGTTCTCTCCTGCGCCGTTGAGCTGCGTATCCGCGATGATGCTCCGCTCCACCGTCGCAGACCCCAACAGGGCCAACCCGATATCGTGGTTGTTCTGCACAACGCTATCGCTCATGTGCAGAGAGCCCCCGAACGAGAGAATTCCATAGTCCGGGTTGTCAACAACCATGATGTCCTGGAGGTACAGCCCCCCGCCATCCTGGTAGATCCCCGCGGTGCCGGCGCGCGTGACCGTCATCCCGGATAGCTTCCAGGTGGTCATCAGCCCTCCGTCGACGCTGACGCCTCCGCCATCGCTCTCACCCGTGCTGGCATCGACGGTGACCAGCTCCGAGCAGCGCCCCGCTACGCGAATTCCATTGTGATCGCTGTCAAGCCGAATGGTCTCGAAGTAGGTTCCCGCTGCTACGGCGACCACTCCACCGTCCCCGCCGATGGAACCGATTCCGTCGGAGATGCGCGCAAACGGGGTCTTTACGTTACCGTCTCCGCCCGAGGCAGCGCTGGCGTCCACATAGACCGTGTTCGGTTCCGTCTCGAGCGCGCCCCACGGCTCGCTCCCACATGCCTCGGGTACACACTCGGTGCCTGAGGCGATCTCTCCGTCTGCGCAGCGCAACGCCGAGTCGATGGAGAGGGTCGGTGGTGGGTTCTTACAGGCGACCACCAGTACGAGTGCGATCATCCACCGCCTCCCAGGTATAGCGCTTCATAATGCAGGCACCCGTGTGGGGGGTCGCAGACCCGCGTTCGAGCCGGTGTTCGACCGGGTTGATTCCCTGGGGTACAGCCAGGGTGTGCTCTACCCGCCATCCGCCGACACGACAGCGATCGTGACCCCGCAGCCAGTCCTGCTACCGGGCATCATCGGCTCGGCACGGATCCTGTGCAGGCTCAGAGACCGGACAGGATCCGCGCTGGCCTGCGACCTCCCTGAGACCCCGGCGCACCTGCGCGGCGTCGCCCCCGCGCGGCCGGGCACACAGCCGCACGCGCGGGGGCCGCGCTCTGGGCGGGGCTCAAGTTCTTCGCCGGCTACCCCATCACACCGGC
>CAYXGP010000292.1:0-8901 GCA_964464515.1 uncultured Enterobacterales bacterium | reverse complement strand
AAGCTCCCCTCGCCGATGGAGATGCGAGCGGACAGAGCGTCGACGTCGACCTGGGCGGCGTCGAGATCGAGGTCGGCGAGCACCCGGGTCTCCGTCCTGGGACTGCCGTCGCGCCGGAACCTCCCCGGGACGACGCGCTCGACGAGGCGGAGATCCCTGATCATCAGGGACAGGCCCAGGGAGACGCGTACATACGGCGGGACGAAGTGCGCATGCAGCCAGTCGTGGAGCCGGACGTGGTGATCGAGCTTGAGAAAGTCCACAGAGGCGTTGGCGACGTGGCGGGTGCTGAGCTGGAAGCTCGGCAGCGCCGTGAGCCGCATCATGGGTTTGACGATGTCCGGGTTCTTGAATTGGATTCGTTCATCGAGCCAGCGAATGGCCTGGGTGCGCGCGAGCAGGAGTCCGGAGAGCAGGCCGGGGCGCTGCGCGGCGCGGTAGTCCTTCAAGGCCGCCCGCACGTCTGGCCGGTCAGGATGGTCGGCCTCGGTGGGCAGGGTGCCCCAATACGCTCGCCAGTACGGCGCAGACAGCTCATCGAAGTTGCGGCTGCGGACCTCGTAGCGGTGGCCGACGGCGCCGGGGGTGTGTGCGTCTTTCGTCCACTTTCCGTCGGGGGTGCTGTGCAGAACGGTGCGGAAGTCGAAGATGTCCCGGGAGAAGGCGCGCTCGAGATCGACCGGCCGCTGCCGGTACCCCACCCGCCGAACCCAGTGGAACCGCTCCCCGAACCAACTCAGAGAGGTCGCCACCACCAGGCCCCGGCTGGTCCAGCCCAGGGCGAACCGGGTGCGCACCTCATCCTGCAGACAGGAGAAGATGAGCTGCTCCAGGCTCTCTCGGCAGCCCAGGAGCTCGCGGAGGTGGCGCATGAGGCCGGCGCCCACGCGTGAGCAGGCCTCCATCAGGTGCTTCATCTCCTGGCGCGACCACAGGTAGAAGTGGATCGGCGCCTCTTCGGCGTCGGCGATCTCGGTCATCGCATCGACCAGCTCACGGAGGAAACCCTGGAGGAGCTGCATCTCGGCGCCGTTGTCCAGCTCGTATCTGCCGCTCCATGGGATGGTCTGGATGCGGCACAGCTCGATCGCGTGGTCTGAGAGCGGTCGGTCGATGCTCGTGGCCTGCCTTTGAGTCTGCGGATCGAACGTGAGCTGTCGCTCCCGCAGGTCGGCGCACGGGCGTCGCTCACCAGCGTCGTTCTCGGCGAAGGGGGTCTGCAGGCGGGCGGGGGAGCAGGTGAGGTGGGCCGCCAGGCCGTTGACACGATTCTCCACGTAGTCGTAGGAGACTGTCAGGTAGACACGAACCAGGGGCGCATCACCGACGTTGTGCTCGGGGAGCTGCCCCTTCCCAGCGTAGGGCAGAGAGCGCACGTGGTAGGCGCCGCCGCCAGGGAGGGTGGCGGCGCGGGTGACGGCGAAGGTCTGAAGCTGCTCCAGGCTCTCGGTGAGCCGGTGGTCGTTGCGGATACTGTCGCTGTCCTCGTCCTCCAGATCGATTGCGGCGAGGTCGTCGATGGTGGACAGCCCCAGCCCGCGCAGCGCGCGGCAGGTGGTCGGGCGGAGCCCCAGCAGCTCCAGGCGCCGCTGGCGGGCGCTCTCGGAGAAGCAGTGCAGAGAGAACAGGCAATCGTCGCAGCGCGCGTCGAGCTGATAGGGCAGACCATCGAGATCCTGGCCCAGCACCCGATCGAGCAGCCCCCCGACCGCCAGCAGCCGCTCGACGTCGGCCTGCAGCGTGTCGATCATGCCGAATGGCTCGATCTCCAGGAGCGGCTGGACCCGGTTGGTCGTCTCATCGATGCGCGCGACCACGCACTCGATGTCGTCCGGGCCGATGGTGTGGCGGCCCAGCTGGATGGGGGCGGCGCCGAGCAGGTCGCGCACCAACCGGCGGTACAGCGTGACCTGGATGCGGTGGTAGACCCGGTCTCGTCGGCTCGCCTTGCACTCCACAAGGCGGAGGTACGGGGCGCCATCCGGGCGCCAGCGCAGCACCACGAAGTCCACGCGTCCCGAGAGCGAGAACGCCCCGACGTCCGCGCGGATCTCCACCTCACGCGCGAACGCCTCGACCCCTCGCGGCACGCGCGCCAGGCGCTGCATGAATGTATCCCACGGGAGCGGGTCGCTGTGGGTCTGTGGAGTCTGCAGCGCGCGCAGCCCCAGGTCTTCGAGGGACTTGAACCACTCCTCCTCGCGCCTGCGGCCGGCCTCCATGAGCACCACGTCGATGACGTGGAAGGGGCGGTCGGAGAACGGCAGGGCCTTGTAGAGCGCCTGGTTGTCGTGGCCGAGCCTGAACCGCCGCTGGCACGAGCTGTGGTGGATGTACTCTCCGATGTCGGTGACGCGGGCGACGTGACGAGGCATCTGCAGACTCTATGTGTCGGCGCCGCAGAAGTCAGCGGCGCCCTCCAGATCGAGGAGGTGGTGGGAGCGCATCTCCTGCTGCGCCCACTCAGGCAGGGCGCGCTGGAACTTGCTCAGACGCCACGAAGGCAGGGGGATCCGGGCCCAGAACGCTCCGTCCTCCCAGAGCTCGGGCCCGCGCAGGTGGAGCAGCACTGCGTTGAAGTCATCGTCTGCCGCGGAGCGCACCCGCACGCAGAAGTTGTCCGCCGTGACCTTCCACCCGCCGAGCTGCCGGAGGGCGAGTCGGAGGGTGGCGTTGATGCGTCCGCCGGCGAAGGTCCACCACCGGATGTCTCCCGGCTCTCGTGTGACCCTGCCTGGCGCCGCCAGGATCGCGGCGAACTGCTCGCGGCGCTCCCAGAGGTGACCGATGACCGAGGGGTGGAGGTAGGGCGGCTCGGTTGTGTCTGCGAGCACCGCGCGGACCTCGTCGCAGAGATCACGGCTGACGAATTGCGGCGCGAACCCGCCCCAGCTGGGCTCGGCCCCCCGCGCGGCCGGCTGCACCGAGATCAGGCGGTCGCGGTGATGAATCAGCACGACCTGCCAGGGACGCCCGGCCAGCAGGAAGCACGCGCCCACCTCCAGTCCGTCGACGAAGTCCTGCTCCAGCGAGCCCAGCGAACGACCGCCCAGCGTCGCGACGGTGTAGCGGCGCGGGCTGGAGAAGACTGCGTACAGCTCCATGAAGTTGTATCGGCCGTAGGCCTTCTCCGCGGCGTCGCCCATCGCCAGCACGCCCCCCGTGGGTCCCCCACCCGCAGCGTAGAGGAAGTCCTCGGCGATCATGTGCTCGATGACCGCGTCGTACTCCTCGCGGGAGATGCCGGAGAGGTCGGGGACCCGCGAGAGCATCTCCCACCCCGCGTTCGCTGCCACCCCGCCCCTGGCGAGGGCAATCGCCAGGAGCTGGTGCACCAGTATCGGCCAGCGGCGCTGCTCCAGTCGCACCGACTCCACCCAGCCGCGTCGGGCCAGACGGATGAGGGCCATCGCCTGAAGCGCTGACTCTATGTTCGGGCTCAGGAAGGTTGTGTTGGCGGCCTGCCCGGGGCGGCGACCGGTGCGCCCCATACGCTGCATGAACGAGCTCACGGTGTCCGGCGCGGCGACCTGGATCACGCGGTCGAGATCGCCGACGTCGATGCCCAGCTCCAGCGTGGAGGTGCAGACGATGCAGGCGCTCTCGCCGCCGTGGAACATCGCCTCGGCGCTCTCGCGTTCTTCCGAAGAGACGGAGCTGTGGTGGACGTAGATGGGGGTCTGCTCCCCGTGGATGCGCTCGGCGATCGCCTCGGTCGCGGAGCGGCTGTTGCAGAAGACGAGGCTCTTGCCGCGCCGGGTGAGGGTCCCCGCGGTTGCCGCCAGGGCGGCCTCGTCTTCGAGGAGGATGACCCGCAGCGCCTTGCGTCCCGGCGGCCTCGGGGGATCCACGACGGCGCGTCCGCGCTCCGAGGAGCCGGACATCCAGTCCAGGATCTGCTCGGGGTTGCCGACGGTGGCGCTCAGTCCCACGCGCTGGACGTCGTGCCGCGAGAGCGCCGCGATGCGCTCGACGACCGCCATCAGGTGTCCGCCGCGATCCTGGCCGGCCATGGCGTGGACCTCATCGACGATGACCGCGCGCAGATCGCTCATCAGCCGCCGAACGGGCACCCGCGGCGAGATGAGCATCACCTCCAGGGACTCCGGGGTGGTCATCAGCACCTCGGCCGGCTCGCGCTTGAACCGCTCCTTCGCTGACGCAGACACGTCGCCGTGCCAGACGAATCGACGCAGCCCGACCATCTCTGTGCAGGTCGCCAGCCGCTCGGCCTGGTTGTTCAGCAGCGCCTTGATGGGGGAGATGTAGATCACCCCTACGCGATCGGTCGGTTCGGTCAGCAGCGCAGAGAGGAGCGGAAAGAACGCCGCCTCCGTCTTACCGCCGGCGGTCGGGGCGAGGATGACGGCGTTGTCGCCGCGGAGGAGGGCCTCGCCGGCGAGGTCCTGGACAGGGCGCAGGGAGCGCCAGCCCAGGCGGTGCGCGATGGCGTTCTGCAGGCGCGGGTGGAGGCGGGGGAAGATCACGGCTGACCGCCGGCCCGGGGGGCGTCTACCACACGTCCTCCACCGGCATCAGCTGATCGGTGTCGTCGGGGACGGTCGGCGGGAGCTCGGCGTCCTCGGCGCGGAAGCCGGCGACGGCCATGGGATCGTAGTCCGGCTCCTGCACCACCAGGTCCATGTGGTTGACCAGGGTGCGGAGAAACTGGCGGGGGACCACGCCGACGTCGCCGCCGAAGCCGCGGGTGACCTCCGCGATCAGTCCCTCGATGAACGCCGGGGGGATCTTGTCTTCCACCGTCGCGCCGCCGGGGTGCAGGGCGCGAAGCCGCAGGGCGACCTCTCGGAGGCGCGCGGCGTCGAACGGCTTGAGCTCGAGCTGGGGTTGGCTGAGCGAGGCGAACCCGCCATACTGCACAAACTGGATGCGGTCGTGCAGCGGGGCCAGCCCCGCCACCCCACGGCGGGAGTCGAAGAACTCCTCCGTGCCGGTGATCATCCACAGCAGGCCCTTGTATTGGCTCGCCTTGTCGCAGAGCTGACGCAGCCCGTTCATCGACTTCGCCCGCACGTCGCTGCGGGAGCGCAGCAGCGTCTCCGCTTCATCGATGACGATGACCAGCCCCCGGTAGCCTGCCGCCTTGATGATCTCGACGACGCCGGAGAGGTAGGACAGGGCCACGGCGCTGGTGACCTCGCCCTTCACCGCCGCGCGTCTCTTCGCGGCGGCGGCGACGTGGCGGCTGCCGGAGAGCCACGAGATCAGCGCCCCCGCCTCGGCCAGCGCGCCCGTCTGTTTGGCGTCGAAGATGGCCCGCAGCGCGCGGATGAAGTCCTGGGGTGCCTTCCCCTCGGTCTTGCTCTGGATGTCCTGCTCCAGCCGCGCGCGCACCCGCGCGTCGAAGTCTTCGGCGTCTTCGTCCGCGCCCCCGGCGATGAGGGCTTCCTCGACGCCCGCCACCCAGCGGTCGAGGATGTCACCCAGCGCCCCGCGGGGGCAGACGTCGGTGGAGAGCTCGGTGACGACCTTGTGATACAGCTCGTCGAACTTGTGGAACCGCAGATCGTTGTCGGAGACGACGACGAAGCTGGTGGCGAAGCCGCGGGCCTTGGCGTCGAGGAGGGCGAGACGGGCCAGGAAGGTCTTGCCGCAGCCGTACCCCCCGCGCAGGAACTTCACCAGCCCCTCCCCGGCGGTGGCCAGATCGAGCTGGCGATGCACCTCCGCGCGCTGCCGCTCGATGCCCACGGCGAAGGCCTCCAGGCCCTGCTCGGGCACCAGGCCGCTGCGCAGCCGCTCGAAGATGTGGTCTATCTCGCGTTGTTCCATTGGCTATCCTCGCACGAAGACGTAGCGCTTCCCCGACGGCGTCTGCTCCACCCGGGTGCGGAACGGGACCCGCGAAGCGTTATCCTCGAAGCGCCTGTTGAACCTGCGGAAGTTTCGGGGTGATCCGAGGATGCCGGTGGCCTCTGCCTCGGTGATCGCGCCGTGCTGGACGATATGCAGAAAGATACGCCGGACGGGATCGCCGTCGAGCTGGGCGGTCCAGGCTGGGGCGGCGTCCGGCGTCGGTGTCTGGGGCGTCTGGCTCACAGCGTCTTCTACGGCCTCTTCTACGGCGTCTTCTACGGCGTCTTCTACGGCGTCTTCCATGGAGGTGGCTGCAGCGCCCTCTACAGTGGGGCCTGCGCTGGAGTCTGCAGCGGGTCTGACGACGCGCCTTGCGCGACCCTGCACCGGGAACAGGCTGCTCAAGCGAACTCCCTCGATGTTCCCTTCGGTGCTGCTGGCGGTGATCTTCAACGGAACCCGCTCGTCGATCGCGCCCTTGAGCTTGAAGCAGACGGTCGCGCTCTGGCCGACGGGGAGCCGGAGCGCACCGCCCTGGATCTCTCCACCCTGGACCTCGCACAGCTCCACGGCGATGTCTTCTCGACCGGGGATACGTAGCGCGAGATCCAGGTGGGGGGTGGCGTGGAAGCCCAGCGAGGCGCTCTGGCGGGCGAGCAGCTCTGCGCGCACGGTGAGGCGAGACATCGCCGCGTCAGGGGGGAGGGGAGCAGCGCTGAGGGCGTACCGGAGGAAGTCGCCGCCGGGCGGTCGGCGGTACCGCACCGTGAGCACCGGGATGATGCGCTCCTGGGGACTGTTTCCGCCGTGGCAGAAGCGACCGGGCGCGCCCCCCGTGTCGAATTGGTTCGGGCCATCGGGGAGCAGCAGGAAGCCGGAGCCGGCGTAGCCGAGCTTGGAGAACGCGACCGCGACGGTGCCCGGGGGTTGGACGCGCTGGTCGGTGATAGCGTAGCGCCGAGTCGGCGTGTGTGGCCCACCGTAGGGCACGGTCGGCGCGCTGCCGTCGGTGAGCAGGAAGCCGTGGTCGGCGGTGAACACGAACCGCCGCACCCCCGCCTCCCTGAGGAGCTGGCAGCCGCTGCGAAGCTTGCGGAGGGCGTCGTCGAATGCTGAGACGGCTCCGCCGTGCTCCCCGGCGGTGTCGATCTCCCGGCTGGAGATCAGCACGAGCTGAGACTCCGAGATGGTGGACTTCAGCCTGTTCACCCCCCGGTCGAGGACGTCTTGCAGAGACAGCCACGGGCAGGTCCGCCCCTGCACCTTCGCGCTGATCATGCGCTGACGGTGTTCGCGCGAGCGGACCTGGAACGTGGGCGTGGAGAAGCCTGCGAATCGCTTGCCGGTGATGATGGGCTTGAGCTGGCCGTTGATGTGGGTGGGCGGCAGCGTGTTCATGCCCACCGCTGTCTCGGTGGGCAGCTCGGCGAAGCGGTGGCTCAGGGCCACCTCTACCTGCCGCTCCCGGGGCAACGTCTCCGAGAGCTCCGCGGCCAGCTCATAGCGCAGCGCGTCGACCAGGAAGAACGCGGTCTTCTCGCGGTCATCGAGCATCGGCTGCACGACCTGCTCGAAGATGCGCCGCTGCTGGTGTGCCGCGCCAGGCAGGAACCCGTGCAGTGTGCAGATACGGTTGAAGTCCAGGGCCTGCTCGCTCAGCCAGGTGTCGTAGCAGAGGCGGAGATGGCCGAGCTGACTCTGTAGCTCGCCGAACGAGGGCAGACGGGTGTCGAACAGGCGCTCCCGGAGCTGCTCAAGCTGGCGGTGCGCACGATCGACCGCTGCCCCTGTCTGGACGTAGCGGTCGGAGGCGTCGAGCAGATCGAGGGCGTCAGCCAGGTTCCTGCCGGCGGTCTGCAGCGCATCGCCGAGGCGCGCCGCCGCAGCGACGAGGCGCCACGCGTTTCGGCGGGCAGCGTCTCGCCCGACCCAGAACGAACGCTCCAGCCGCGCCTTCGACCAGCTCACCACGTCGGACCAGCGCTCCTCGTCCAGGCCCGCCAGCGCCGCCTCGAACATCCTGCGCTCTTCGAGGCGGAAGGTGTCCCGGGTGCCGAGGGAGTCGGCAGAGCCCGCCATCAGCTCATCCCGGAGCAGCCCCTCCAGCTCGTCCGCCAGCCGAACGTACCGCTCCGGGGCCGTCTCGCGCAGGTGCTCGGGCAGCGCCACACAGTCGGCGACCAACGCGCGGTCCAGATCGCCCAGCGGGAGCAGCGCTGCCAGGGTCGGCGGCCGCCGGAGATCGTCGACCAGCTCCACCGCCAGCGCCCAGGCCGCCAGGGTGGCCCCGATATCTGCGACCGGGCTCCGGGTGGCGAGCTTCCGGCCGATCTCGGCTCGCCACTCCGCTGACAGCCCCGTGGTCCGCGCCAGGTGCTGCCACAGCCGCTCCCGGTCGGCCGGCGTCGACAGCAGGGGGGCCAGCGCTCCTCCGCCTGAGAGCAGCGCGTCGAGCAGCCCCGGCAACGCCGTCTCTCTCAGCGCTGCAGACAGCGCGTCGTCGGGATCGGTCGTGGCCTGGTGCAGCCAGGCATCGGCCGCCGCCAGGTCGGTCACGGTCTGCACCGCCGCGTCGATGGCCGCCGGCTCCACCCGACCGATCGCCGCCGACCGGATCAGCCGCTCCAGGGTCACCTCGAACACCTTGCCAGCCTTGTAGACCTCCAGCAGCGGCCCCCGGCGCACGGTTCGGTTGTTGAAGCCGGGGAGGTGGACCAGCAGTCGCGGGGGGTCGACCCCGTCGAGCAGATCGTCGAGCGCGTCCATCACCTTCAGGTAGCTGCCACGGAAGGCCACCACGTCGGCGCCGAGCCTGTCACAGTAGAGAGCGTCGCGGTCGAGGGTGTCGACGTAGGACGTGAACCGCTCGCTGGCGTCGAGCCAGACGACGAGGCCACGTCGGTGGATGTCCTGGCGGAGCAGGGAGGTCAGGGCGTCGGAGACGAGAGTGGTCATGCGTCGGATCTTCAGGTGGGTGGGGGCCGGAACAGGCCGGGTTGCGTCGCGTGCGCCGTCCCGCGAGCCTGGGTTGTGCCGGGCTCATCGTAGGACCAGGGGGTCTTCAGCTTCCTCGATAGCTTGCTC
>CAYXGP010000291.1:0-8907 GCA_964464515.1 uncultured Enterobacterales bacterium | reverse complement strand
CCGCGATGAGGCGGGCTTCGTGACCATCATGGGCGGAACGATGGTCAAGGCCGCATTGCCGCTCAAGCGAATCCACCTGCCGCCGTACTGCCCCGAGCTCAACCCCGCCGAGCGGGTCTTCGAAGAGATCCGGCGTCGTGTCGAGGGCTCGACCTACGCCACTCTCGAAGACAAAATCGCCAAGACCGAGGCGTACCTCAGCGAGCTCGCCAGCGATCCTGAGCGGCTCAGCCGCCTCGTCGGATGGGACTGGATCATCACCACCCTCACCCCTGAGAGGGAAGCGGCTTGAATGAGGGTTTGTTACCCAATGTTTCGTATAACACACAGGGTTATAGACCCACCCCATTCTTCGGCTTCATCCGCCCCAACTCCCTTTAGTTCTCAAGCCACAAGGAAACCTCATGCGTCCCCTGATTCCCTGCCTGCTTCTTTGGGCCTGCGGCGGAGAGGCCAACGACACCGCAAGCACCTCTTCGACAACCGGAACAACGACTACCGGAACGACGACTACCGGAACGACGACTACCGGAACGACGACTACCGGAACGACGACTACCGGAACCACAACTCCCGGTGGCAGCTTTGCCTTCGAGCGGGTCGGCGGGATCCTTGAGCTCCACGATCCCAACCGCGGGCGTGCGGTCTTCGCCGATGTGATGATCGCCCCTCAGGGACAGCTGATCGCCACCTACCAGCTGTCTCCCTTCGAGACGCTGTGCGAAGACAAGTCCCTCTACTTCCAGAAGTTCGATCGCGAGCTCAACCGGCTCCAAGACGAGACCATCGCCATCGACGTGAACATCAAGGGCAGTGTCTTCTGGCCACCCACCCACCAAGCCGGCGACCTGGGCGACCACAAATTTACGATCATGGGCGACACCATCTACATGCTCACCACCGTGCCCGGCGGTGAACAAGCCCGACTGTTGCGCTTCGAGCTCGACTTCAATCCCATCGACGACCTCACCGACGATGGCTCAGTGGCCCGAGTCGGCGACGAAAATGCCGATGACCAGCTCCTGGACATGGGCTTCGGCAACGACGGTACCCACCTCTACGCCCAGTTCTACAACCAGCCCGACAACAGCGAACCCGACGAGTGGGGGGCACAGATCTACCAGCTCAACGATGCGCTCCAGGTGACTGCCGAGGCAGTGGTTCTGCCAGAGTCCGGCACATTCTTGACCGGTACCTCCATCGTCCCCGTCCCGGCGGGCAACATGGGCGCCCTAGAGGATGTCTTGGTCAGCTTCAGCCCCAACACCGACTATGGCAGTACCGATCCCATCGGGATCCACACCATGACCACCCGACGGAGCGATCTGTCGCTCATCTCGGGCAGCACCCAGACCATCGCAAGCGACAAGCTCGACCTGTACTTCCCCACCGGAGCCGACTTCAACGAAGCCCACCAGATCTGGGTCGTCGGCTACACCCAAGAGGTCGCCCTGGGCGTCCAAGGAAGCTCAGCGACCATCAACGGCGAAGATGCCTCTGCCTGCGATGACGAGGTCCTGCCCAAGGGCGAAAACTACCACGAGCTCGGGCCCAGCTTCATCTCCATTTACGACGCCGACTGGACACTGCTCGAGACCATCGGCTTGAACGATGGCGGGCTGGCCATGCGGGTGATGCTGGAGACCGAGGGCGATGACATCTACGTCGCCTACGACGAAATGGACAAGTACGCCTGGGCGATCACCAGTGTCGCAAAGATAGAGCACTTCCGGATCTCCGCCTTGGACTGACGCGGGCTCAGCCGTCTCTCGGCTCCTCGCCCACCAACATGGGCAGTCTGGCCAAGGCCCGGCAGATCCGTGTGTACTCCTCCCAAGCCGCCCAGCCGGTCGACACCACCACATCGGAGGCATCTGGCTCTGTCGCACGGGTGGGCTCTCTTGCCCGGGCGCTCCAGCGAGGCAGCACCTCCGGGGCTGGCCACCAAAGCCCTGCCGCCTCACACAAACCTCTCAAGGAGCGCTCGGCGCTGTTCGACACATGACCTGGCAAACCGCGCAGATCACTCAGTCCACTCAACCGCACGCGCGAAGACACCGGGGCCATGAAGGTCCACCACCCCGCTTCGACGCCCACCCAGTTCCCGAAACCCACCCGAAGATCGCCTGCCCGAGCGGGAGCGAAACCGCCGCAGCTGAACCTCACCGGGAACCACCAACGTGACCAAGGGCGTGTACCCCTGCCCCGGCGGACAAGACGGTCGCTCCTCCAGCCAGACCGGCCGGGGCTCCAGCCTGAGCTGTCCCGGTGCGTCCGATCCGCAGACCAACCAGGCATGCCCGAGGCCGATGAGCTGTTCCCGCGACACCACCACCGCATCCGGACCGAAGCTCGCCGCCCGAGCCTCGAGCGACGCCCGATCAGCCGCCCGCAGCGCAACGCGGGGACTCGCACCAATGCTCAGTTGTTGAGCGGTCAGCACATCGATGCCCAACCCGTTCTGCAGCTGGCCTCGGGTGCGGCCTCGCGGGTTGACGGGCAGTGCCCAGGGTTGCCGAAAAGGGGGCAGAGACACAGGCAGCGCAGCTGGCTCATCGACCGCCTCTTGCCTGGAAAGAGCCGAGAGCTGGGCATCGACCTGTGAGAGAACCTCGCGAAGCTCGTGGAGTCGCCGACGGGACGGCCCCGGATCGCCCGCGTATAGGGCGTCAGCAAGGCGTGCGGCAACCGACAGCAGCTCATGGGAAAGCGGGACAGGGGACGCCCCCCGGGGCTGGGGCGGGGCTGTTGTTGCGCTGCCGGAAGACGCCGATCGCGGATCGGTCCGGGCGGACGGCGCAGCCTCGGCTCGGGAGGGGAGCGGCTCGACGAGGGCAGGTTCTGCAGGGCTTCGAGCCGCTGGGGCTGAACCACCACTCGGAGCGCCCAGGGCCGCCTTGAGCTGGTCGAAGCTGCCCCCACGCATGCCCGCCCGAATCAGCTCATCGATGTTGGGCGGCAGTGACTCCGGAGCGCTTTCGGCCTCGAGGGCAACACCACAGTAGAGGCAGCGCTTGGCCCTCGGTCCATTGCGACGTCCACAGCCCGAGCATTGCATCGGTACCCTCCGCCGATCCGGTGCGGCAAGCGGAGGATAGTGCCGATAAGGCCCCTCGCAGGAGTACCCCGACTTCTCTGCCCGGTCGATTTCGGTGTGGGCGTCCCCGTTTCCGCAACAGGATGGGTTCTGTCCGCGCCCGTTTCCCACCCGAAACCGCGCTCTGTCCGGTGTCGTCGCGCACCAAGGCACACCGGTACCCGCGCAGGACGCAGCCGCCCCCACTGTGGTCGCTCGGCTCAGTGGAACAGCGCCGGCGGTCCCCTCGGGCGCCCCGCTCCAAGGCCGGGCCGCGCTCAGGCTGTCGAGGATACGGGTTGTCGCTGGCGGCCAGATGACCATCGTCCGCACCGCCATCTGCTTGGAGCACAGCGGGCACAGCGAGCACAGCAACACCGTAGGAGAGGGACGTTAGCAAGCAACGGTGAGGGGGTTCCCCGTCCCCTTGCGAAAGGCCATCATCACACGGAGCCCCGGTTGCAGTCGCCCCACGACCTGCTGTTCCACCACGTCTTCGCAGATCTGGAGAACGCGCGGTCGCATCTGGGTGAGGTTCTACCTCAGCGTGTCGTCTCAGCGCTGGACCTGACCCGTCTTGAAGCGGCGCCGACGAGGATGGTCGACGCAGTGCTCAGCGGAAGGACGAAAGACCTGCTCTTTCGGGTGCCTCTGCGGGGCGACGGGTCGGAAGCCTTCATCTTCGTGCTTCTGGAGCACCAGTCGAGCGTGGACCGCCGGATGGCGTGGAGGCTGCTGCGGTACATGGTGCGGGCGTGGGACTTCTGGGTGAAGGACGCCGCGCCCACCACCCGCTTTCCGCCCATCATCCCCCTGGTGCTCTACCACGGTGAACGGCGCTGGACGGCCCGCCTTGACTTCGCTGAGCTCCTCGCCGTCCCCTCGTCCCTGCGCGACGAATCGCTGCTGAACCAGCCGTCGCTGCGGTACTCGGTGCAGGACCTCTCCCAGCTCAGCGAGGAGGAGCTTCGGGGGCGGGCGATGGTTCAGATGGCGCTGCTGCTGATGCGCCGCGCCCACACCGGCGATCTGCTCAGTCAGCTTGAGCGGTGGGCAGACGTGATGAAGCAGGTGCTGACCAGCTCAGGGGTTGACGGCCTGGGCGCGCTGCTGACCTATATGATGGAGGTGGAGCAGGAGCCCCGCACCCCACAGGAGTGGCGATCTGCCATCGAGACTGCGCTCAAGGACCACCCCGAAACGAGGGAGCACATCATGGGACTCGCGAACTGGCTCCGGCAGCAGGGACGAGAGGAAGGGATTCAGATCGGTGAGCAACGCGGGCGGCAGGAAGGTCTCCAGGAGGGGGTCCAGATCGGCATGCAGCGCGAGCGCCAAGCCCTGCTGGTTCGCTTCCTCAGGCAGCGTTTCGGCTCGGTGTCCGACGGTGAGAATGCGCGCATCGCGCAGGCCAACACCGAGCAGGTCCAGGGGTGGATCGATCGGCTGTTTACGGCGAACTCGGTCGCTGAGGTGCTGGGTGAGCCCTCTGCAGAGGAGCCAGCTGGTTGATCACGGTCGGCGAGCTCCAAGCACCTGCGTGACCCTCGCCCGGGAGACTCCAAGGTGACGCGCCAGATCCGCTCGGGACTTGATGGTCACGCCGTCGATCAACGCCGCCCACTCCGCTGCCCGGTTCGTGGCCGCCCGCCGTTGACGAACTGGCTTCGGCGTTGGTGACGGGCTCGCGGAAATCTCCCACCGCAGGCGAATGACAGACCCCGGCGGGGCGGTTCGTGACCGTGTCGAGTTGGGGAGCCATTTCTAACGGTAGGGAGAACTCGCCTCACGGTGGGCTCTCCCTTTCTCATTTTCGGGCCCGGCTGGCGGATCGTCCGGCGGCGGCGATCGTAAACTGCCGTCCGCGTCGCGGGCCCCCGCCCGCCGCCCCCCGGCGCCCCACCCGGCCCAGGCACGTTCACCAGCGGGAAAGTGTACTCCACCGTCAGGTCATCGCCGTTGGCCACGACCCGCTTGACCCAGGCGCGCAGCAACGCCCTGCGCTCGTCCACCGAGCCGCGCTCGACCACCGCTCGCAAGTCCGCCACCCATGCCTCGATGTCGGCGTCGCAGATGAGGAGCAGCGGCTCGTTGCCGAGGGCGGGAAGGGCGGCCAGCCGGCCCTCCAGCGCTTCCTTGTCCTGGCTCACCTGCTCGAATCGCGGGGCAAGAAGGCTGGCGGGGATGCTGCCGCTCTCGACCGCCTCGTAGAGCTTGTTTAGGCGGCGGTTCACCTCCGATAGCTGGCCCTCGAGGACGAGTCGCTCGCCCTCGGCGGCGTCTTGGGTGGCCTCCAACGAGCCCTGGACTTCGCGGACGAGGTCGCCGAAGACGCCGGGGTGCAAGGCCCCCTCGCGCAGGGCGTCCATCACGACCCCCTCGACCCTGCTGCGCTTGAAGTTGGCGGCGTCGGGGCAGGCTTTGGCCCCCTGCTTCTGCTTCTTCTGGCAGGCGTAGTAGTGGTACGTCCCGCTCTTGGCGCCGTGGCCAATGTAGGGCGAGCCGCAGCAGCCGCAGGTGAGGATACCGCTGAGCAGGTAGCGGCCCTTGGTGGTCGAGGGGTGGGTGATCTTGGGCCGGCGCACGGCGATGACGGCCTGTACGCGGGCGTAGTCCTCGGAGCTCACGAGCGGCTTGTGGGCGTCCTCGGTACGGATGGGGTCGGCCTCGTCGGTAGAGAACTTGGAGTGGCTGCGCGCACCCCAGATGTAAACGCCCGTGTAGGCCTCGTTCTTGAGGATGTTGAGGACAGCATTCTTGGTCCACCTGCGGCCGCGACGTGTGCGGATGCTCTCGTCGTTTAATTCCTGGGCAATCTTCAGTGCTCCGCATCCGCCAAGTGCCAACATGAACATCCGCTGGACGAGGGGTGCGAACCCGGGGTCAGGGACGAGCTTGGCGGGGCCGCGGCAGCTGTCTGCCCGCTCGACCTTGTAGCCAGTGGGGGGCGTGCCGCCGTTCCAGCCTCCCTCCCGGGCGTTCTTGCGCATTCCACGGCGGGTGTCCTGTGAGAGGTTGTGGCTGTAGAACTCGTCGACGGTTTCAACGATGCCCTCAAGCATCCGGCCGGCGGGGGTCTCGTCCATGGGCTCACAGATTGAAACAACCCGCACTCCATGACGGGCGAGTCGGGCCTTGTAGAGCACCGAGTGCTCTCGATTCCTGGTGAACCGGTTGAGCTTCCAGACCACCACGGTGTCGAAGGGAGGCGGACTCGCTGCGGCGGCCGCGATCATCTCCTGGAACTGGTCGCGCTGGTCCGAGAGGGCGCTCACTCCCTCGTCGACGAACTCCCGAAACACAAGCAGGGACTCCCGCCTAGCGAATTCCCTGCACCGTTCGAGTTGAGCTGGGACGGACAGGTCACGTTCAGCCTGCTTTTGGGAGGAGCAGCGGGCGTAGATGGCCGCGCGGTTCATGAGGGCTCCTGCACGATTTCAAAGACGGGAGGACCGCTTGTGCGTCCGTTCTCGTCCACAGAGATCGTGAACAGGATGAGGTCGCGGGCGATGAAGTCGGAGACGTAGCGCAGGATCCCGAGGTCGAAGTCGTGGACTTCGAAGCGATCGTGAGAGAGGAGCCGCCGCAGGCGCTCATGGGCAGTCGCTGGAGGCACCTCGTCTGGGCGCGGGCGCTGGGCGATTCGAGCGCCGGCGGCGTGAAGGAGATCCCCGAGATCGGCCTCGTAGGCGCGCGCGAAGTCCGCGCAGAGTTCGAATCGCCGCTGCTCTGGCCCCTCACCTCCCTCCAGCGTGCTCACGTAGCTGGGGGACAAGTCCAGTTCGGCCGCTGCAGCCCGCACGCTGAGGGCCCGCCCTGACCGCAAGTGCTTGAGATGCGAGCCGAACCCTGTCGAGGGCAGCCAGACCAAAAGCAGGTCTGGCTGGGGTTGTGCGTGGGCCTGGCGCAGTGTCTCAGTGTCGCAGTCCGACGGGCTCCGGAGCAAGAGTTCAGAGTCCGCGGTCTCGTCGTCGTCCAGCACATGCCGGACCGACGGCCCCTCCACCCGTGCATTGGTGTCGACTCTCTGCGCGAGGTCGTGGTACAGCCCAAGAACCACGTCGGGCAGGGCGCTCATGTGCGACGTCGTGAAGCTTGGCCTCGCCAGCCGCTCGTGGAAGAGCAGTCGTCCCACTCGAGCCCGGAACTGTTTTGCAGCTGCTGCCAGTGCGCCCTGTGGCAGTGCGTAGCGGCCACCAGCCGCCTCGAGCAGCACGCGAAAGTCGAGGGACAACGCCCATGCGAGTCGGGTGCAGAGCTCGTGGGTGGGCTTGGACGGGCCCTCCCCTTGTTCGATCAGTCGCAAATAGGTCGCCGAGGCCGGCATGAGCTTCGCGGCTTTGCTGATTGACAGGTGAAGCTCCTCCCGCCGCGAGCGGATGAACGCTCCAAAGTCGGGAGCGAGGCTCCAGACGAGCAATACGCCGGGCATGGGCTCGTCGAAGCCCTCATCGACGGCCGCCAGAGGCAGTGCGGTCGGGCTGCTGAGGAGTGGGGGCGATGCCATCGTTGTCTCCTTTTCGTGTTCACGAACTACTTTCGTTTGCGATCAGCGTCAAGAAGACGTATTGTTCGTGAAACACTGTTGATCTCTCTGGGTAAACCATGAACAAGCAGCTCAGGTACTGGATTCGGAAGGCGCGCGTCGGTGAGATCATCGACCGTCAGCACTACAGTCACGAGGGTGTGGCCGGGGAGCTGGGGCTCTCCCGGCAATTCTGGTCAAGGCTGTTCAACCGCCGGCGCCCTCTGAGCGCTGCGGTTCGCCGTCGGATGCTTCGCGCGTCGGTGTTCGCGAACGTCCCGGCAGAGGATCTCTGGGACGTGACGAAGAACGACGAAGGCGCGCCGTGAAGAAGAACCGTCCGACTCCTCCGTCGTCTCTCGACGAGGCGCGCGCGCGCGCCTTGGCCCTGCTCGCAGCTCTGCTGGTCAGGCATCGCCGGGGTGCTTCCACCACCCGCCGCAGCCGCTGCGACGGCTCCGAGTAGGAGACGGAGAGCCGCTCCAGCATCGCAGCCTGCTGCGCCCAACCGAGCAGCGCTCCGAGCGGCCCACCCTACCTCCACCCTCTCAAGCCGAGCCTCGGTGAGATCTCCCTTTGTCTGGAGATCCGCTCATGGCAAGCCGTATTCGCATCTTCACCCTGGTTCGATCTCCACACCTCAACCATCAAGGCTCCGCTCGCACCCCAGAGAGTGCTGTGCTCATCGCCTCCGCACCGTCGGCGCACCACGCCCCCGGGCCAGCCCGCTGCTCCTCTTCTTCCGGCGATGCGGCCTGGATGTGGGTCAACGGACCTGCCTCGCCTGTGCGCTGACCAATCCGCCCGATGTCGCGGGCCGGTCGACATCGAGGAGGCAGTCCAACCGGCCATCCCCCCAGCAACGGAAACTCCATGACTCTCGAAGTCAACCTGGACGACTGGCCCACCAACAACCGCTCCGCCTGCGAGGCTCTCGCTTGGATGGCGCTCCTCGCTATGCTGCCCAATACCCACTTCCTCCGGGACGGCGTGCTGGTCAGGCGGATCGAGTTCGAGAACCGGCTCGGCCGCACCTGCTCCCGTTTAGTGAAGGTCTCCTGTGGGAGCCTTCGCGCCTCGCTCCGTCGCGCCATCTGCCTCTTCTCCACGTCTACTGACAGGCAGGGTAAGGCCGCTCCAGGGAAAGAAGTCTCCCATGATCGGCGTGAGGGCGGCCCCGCGTGAGGCTCGGCCTGCGAGGCCCCGGGTCCACTGGCGTGCGTCGCCTGCGCGGCCCGGCTCGCTGTCGGTTCTGGCCCAAATCAAGAGACAGGGTTCGAGAGCGTCGCACGATGGTGGGCGAAGG
>CAYXGP010000290.1:0-8991 GCA_964464515.1 uncultured Enterobacterales bacterium | reverse complement strand
GGGGTCCCGTGGTACGGCTGGAGTCGTGCCTGGGTGGATGGAGAGGCCACCACCGCCCCCCCAGCCTCTGGCGCGGGTGGGCGCGCGGCGCCTCCGCCAAGTGCATCTGGGAGCGAAGGAGCCCCTCCGGAGATCGGATCGGTGGGCGAGAGCGGACGGTCGGACGGCGCAGGATGCTCCAGATGTGGGCGAGGCGTGGATCGTCAGGCCAGCGCGTCCGGGCGTCGGTCACCAGCCGCCGAGCCAGCGGCAGGAGGCCCAGTGAGACCGCCATGTCCGCACCGCGGGCCACATCGGTCTGTTCGGCAGAGGCCCAGGGGAACACCTGCGCGAGTGACAGGAACGTCTCGGGATCGCCAGCCTGAAATACCGAAACAAGCGTTGAGAAGTCAGGCGCTTCTGTCTGGGATTGGGGGCGAGACATGTTCCCAGACTACTCCCCTCTGCTCGCTTCGCCTACCCGCGGGATACGCTCAGCCCGGAAGCGTCCGCTGGCAGACGAAGCCGTCTGCGGCGATTCCCAGATCGTTGAGCCTGCGGAGTACTCCGTCGTCGAGGTCAAGAAGCTCCTCCACGATAGGCGTCAGGTCCAGACAGCACCCACCCTCCTGCACCCCCACCAGTCGCCAGACATCCCTGCTGGCGCGGCACCGACGCGCTACGCCGAGTTCGTTGCGGCTGAGGAAGAAGCGCAGACGTCGCGCTCCACGGGGGAGTCCCTTCACCTCGTAGCGGGCGGCGACCAGCTTTCCCTCCCGCACATCCAGTCCGAGCAGGTCATACCCGGCGTTTCCCCACAAATTGGAGACATGCAGCGCGTCGGCAGTCAGTTCGCCCTGCTCCTGACATCGAAGGAGCGCCCGATGAACACGCCCACCCTCAGGCACTGCCCCGAGGAGCCGTCTCCAGGCGTCCTCCCCGTGCCCCTCGACGTGACCGCGGGTCGTCTTGGCTACCCACTGCAACATGGCCTCTTCGGCGTCGTGCCCTCGCTCGGCCGTGCGAATGCGACTCGCCTCTCGCTCATCATCGCTCTGTGGCGCCAGCTCAGGGACATCCCCCGTCGAGAACGCGAGGGGGATGGGTGCTGTCTCCAGCGCGATCGGCGGCGCCGTGATCGGCTCATAAATACGATGCTCTGGTAGCCAAGCGTCGATCGGGGTGGCCGGCACCTCCCTGCCGGAGTCCGCCAGCTCGGCGCTCAGCCAGCGCCGAGCCCCCACCTCGGGCCGGAAGTCGAGGCACCCGCTGAGCTGCTCGTGGGCGATCTGCAATCGTCGCGCCCGGTGGGCGTCCACCGGCCGCTCATCATCGACCGCCCTCTCGTCGAGAGCCTCGGAGACCCAGCGAAGGAGCCGTGGCCGACGGCGCTCAGGGACACTGTCCAGCCAGCGTGTCCAGGTGTCAGCGTGGACCCCCCGGAAACTCACGGCGGGCAGCTCATCCTTCAGGGTTGGATCCGAGAGGTGTTTCAGAATCATCCGGCGGATGTTCTCCTCTGTCCACACGCTGCGACGGCGTTCGTCCTGCACTTGGAGATCTCCCGGACGCAGGCTCCCCGTCAGACGGGGGCGGCCGCCAGCGGGCGCTAGCCCGAGCGCAGCGAGTCCCTCAATCACCGCGCTCCGAATCCGTCCGAGCTGCTCGGCGCTCAGCGGACGGATCAGTCGTCGGTACTTCTGGAGAGACTCTACGCTGCCCCCCTTCCTGACCAGCAGATCGTCCAGCCGGCGCCGGCCCTCCTCGGGGCTCTCAGCGTTGTCGAGCGCGGCGAGCGCGAGGCTCCACGTGTCCGCGACCTCCCCGAGCCCCATGAAGCGGGCCAGTGCTTCACCGAAGAAGTGCAGGGGAGGGTGCGACAGCTCAGCGTCAAACCAGATGGTGCCCGCGTTCTCTTTGGTGTTCCCCTCCAAGAACACGTCGTCGTAGGTTCCCTTGCGCCAAGGCAATCCCGAGACGCCGTCCGGTCCCCGGGTGATGGTGTAGTCGATGTACACATCCCGCGCCCAGCACAGGTGGCCCCCCACGAGCTGTCGAGCACGCTGGGGGAAATCACTCACCGAAGAGACAGGGCGAGCGAGGCGCGGAGAGACATCGGCCAGAGCCAGCAGGTGAGGAAGAACGTCGGTCAGGCGCCATGCCACAAGAAGAGCCCTGCCGTCATCCGGCACCCCGGCTCCCAGCTGCTTCACCGCAGTATGAAGGCTGATGCGTCGGCCGCGTAGCGGGCCCCCTTCATGGAGCTGGCGTCCGAGCGTGACAGCCACGAGAGGGAGCTGGGGATAGTGACGCGCCAAGATGGCCTGATCGGCCCGCTCAGAGGCCACCCAGGCTTGGCGCTGGTGAGAGAACCAGGCCAGGCGACGCTGGCCGAGGGCAGGCCCGAGGCGCATGAACACGCCAGAGTCCGGTGAAGCAGCCGACCGCTCCGGAACGAAAACGAGGAGATCAACCAGCTCTCCGGGCTCCCTCCCGAGCACTTCCATCACGCGCTGGTAGGCGAGCAGCAGGGCCGTGCGATTGTCCGGGGCCTCCCGAAGGAGGGTGGCAAGATCGATGTCGTTCCGCATTGTCTGCAGCCACTGCCGAGCCCCTTTGACGGTGAGGGTGTCTGTGACGGAGACCGCTCCCAGGCGCTGGAGGAGCCCGATCGCGTTCCTCTCAGCCGCGTCCCTGGCGCGCCGCCACGACCACAACACCCTCCGGAGACGCTGCTCACCGCCCTGGGACGGGAAGAGCGCGACCCCCGCAGGACACACATGAGCCCGCTTCGAGACCAGACCTTGGGGGGGACGGACCCACTCCCCCTCACCGACCGGGAGCCACTCCACGGTGGAGAGCTGACGGCGAACCCCGCAGCGAGCGCCAAGCTCCATCGAGAGCTCCGGATCCGTCAGGCGTCGGAGCGGTCCGGGGTTGTCATCATCGCCCCAAGCGACCAGCACTTCTTCAGGAGTGGCTCCCGCTGGGATGTGCGGCTCTTGGAAGACAACCTTCAGCGGGCGCTCTGGGGTGTTGTCTGGTCGAACCAGGGCAGGTGGAGTCGGCTGCAGACGCACCCAGCCCTGCGCTCCCCCCTCCACCAAGCGCAGGCCGCCGGGACGGGCCACTCCGATGAAGTCGAGGAACTCCCCGCGCGCCGCGTCGGACCCAAGGACTTCAGACAGCGACGCGAGCAGATCAGCGTGCAGCTCGTCTCTCTGGAGCTGGCGCGCGGGCTCCCAGGTCTCATCGCGGTTTCGGAGAAACAACGTCGACAGCGCGCTCCCCGCCGCCAGCTCCACATCCCGCCCCTGATCCCGAAGCACGCGCCATCCTGCGACGTACGCGCTGCCCTCGGAGGCGAGCGTGCGGCGCCCGCGATCGAAGGGGGTCAGGAACAGCCGGGCGGCGTACCGGATGAGCTCCTCCTGCTCCCGAGTAGAGTCCTCTGCTCCGTCGTCGCCACCAGCAGGGCAGAGGGGGCCAGCGGGCTCCCAGTCCTCAGACACGCTGCGTGGAAGCTGTCGAATCTGTGCCAGCAGCTCCGGCGGCGTGAACGGGCTTGCTCCCGGGAGCAGACCGTCCCGCTCACTTAGCCGGTGCCCAGGACGCCAGACCGAGAGGACCACGCCGTGCCTCCGGAGCGAGCTCGGCAGCGGAGGGATCTCCGGCTCCGCCTTCGATCGAGGAAGGAAGAGGCGCAGCTCTGCAGCTTGCTGTGCGCCTCCCTGTGGCCGCCGGAGCGGCACGGTCGTCGACCGACACTCATCGCTCAGAGCCTCGCCTCCGCGTAGGATGGGGATGACACAGGCCTTGGTTTCATGGAGCGCCTGAAGCAGCGCATCTGGGATCGAGCGGCGGGCCTTCGCCCGGCTGCTGTACCCATCGACCCGGAGGCCGAGCCAGGCCTCGGTCGCCGCCCAGAACGCCTCATGACTCGCAACGATCCGCGTGTGGAGCGCATCCGGACTCCCGAAGAAGCGCCTCGCCAGCCGCGCCCAGCGCGTCCAGTAGCCAGGGGAGTGATCCCCATGCTTCTGCGACGCGTCGAATAGCAGCTCACGGACGCGATTCAGCACAGGCGGGAGCTCTTGTCCCGTGGGGCAGAGGAGCATCCACACATCGTCGCGAACGACATGCTCACCAGCGAGCAGCTCACCGGTTGCAGCATCCTCCAAGCCCGGCCACTCAGAGACCTCGGCCGCGCTAAGGCCACAAGCCCGGAGCGCCGCGCCAACGTGGAGCTCGGCGACCGCCCTCAGGAGCGGCACATGGTAGAGCGCGACGGGTTCGTCTTCGACGTTGAGGGTCTTGCGGTCGATGCCGAGCTGGAAGTCTCCGTGAATGTCCGCCGCGAACGCGCCGCGGACCTGCGTCGGCAGGTAGCAGTAGGTCCGGGTGTGCTCGTTGACCGGAATCTGCCGTGATGTTGTCGCCTCCGACCGCTCAACAAATCCGGGCACCTGACCCGGCCAGCGAACCGCTACGCCAACGCTCTGCACCGCGAGACCTGCCTTCTCGGCGCGCTGGGCCAGATCTCCACCCCGAGGAAACATGTGGCGAAGGAGGAGGGTGCCGTCTCCCTCTTGGGGCCACGTACGGCACAGAGCGAGCTCGCCAGGTAGCGCGACAGACACCTCTCTCCGCGACTCGCGCAGGCCGATGAAGTCCAGATGTCGACGGCCCAGCGCCTCCAGCCCTCGATCAAGGCCCCTACGGGCGCCCTCATCCTTCACCGGCACCACCACCACGGTCTGGGTGTCGGTCCGATCCACCCGCTCAGCCACAGACGGCAGCGCAGCGAACGGTCGTTCCGCCCGAAGGGGCAGCGGCGCGAAGAAGCTCGCGAGGCACTCACCCTCTTGAATCCAGGGCTCGCTCACCTCCAAGAACGCCTCCAAGCCGGCCCACACCTGGGGATCAGCGCACCGTCTGCGCTCCCAGATCAGGCGAGAGATGCTTCGGTGGAGCTCCAACCCCCACCACCCCCCATCCATGAGCCGGCTCCAGACCTGGACCCGTCGCCCCAGCTCAAAGACCGCGCGAAAGCCTACCCCTTTGTTTCCTGTCGACTCGTCGGGATCCTTGTTGGAGAGGTTGACCGCACAGAGCGCATGGAAGTCGGAGTGCAGGTTCTGCTCCCGATTCCAGCTGATGGACCTCCTGGGATTAAAGCACGGAGCTACGCTGACCCTGCTGCCGTCGTTGCCGACGAAAAGCGACCCGTGGCACCCCTCGTCGACGACCGAGATCCAGACGTGTCTCCTGCAGCGATCGAGCGCGTTCTGCAGGAGTTCGAACGGCGTGCGGCCGGCGTACTGCTGGGTAACCTTCTCCTCGGTGCCGGACTGCATGTCGGCGTTCACGCCGGTCTGCGTTCTCCAATGTTCATGGTGGGTCTTAAACGTCTGCCGGACCATTTCCAGAGTCGGGCGGACGAGGGTACTCTGTTCCATCAAATTCACCGTCTGGAGAATAGCTGAGAGGCGGCAGCAGAAAGTGTGAACGGCACCATCTATCGGAGACCGATCAGCTCGGCGAGCCAGCGACTACACGTCGAGCTACCCGCTGGCTCCTCTGTTCGCGTATCGCCGAGGGGCTCACCCAGCTCTCCGCGGAAGCGAACATACAACCAAAGAGGTGTATTGTCCGCCAGTCGCTGGAGCACATCCCACACCCAGCGGCGTCAACGCCGCGGCCGTCAGGATCGATCTCGACCCGCCAGTCCTGTACCTGAACGGACAGAACACCCGAATCTTGGAGGATAGCCTGGATTGTAACAGCACACATGTTTTGTGTTGCGTTGAAGGATGCGTGCGCTCAATGACCACAGTTCGAGAACAGAGATACAGACTTACCCCTCGGCCCTGCCTGCCCCCACCCGTGGGATCCGCCCCACTGCGTCCACCATCCGCGCCCAATATGGCGACTCCTCCGGCGTAGCCTCCGGCACATAGGCTGCCGCTGTCAGACCCTGGCTGTGCCCCACGAGATACAGCGCAACCGCTTCCTCCACTCCCAGACGGATCAGTCCGGTCCGCACCGCCGCCCGGATCGCGTGGGTCGGTCGGGCCTTCGACCGCTCACCAGGCAGGTTCTGAGCCCGCGTCGCACCCCACTTCTCCTCCGGCACACCCGATAGCCGCCATGCCCGGCGAAACGACTCGACCGGCGCATCCCCTCGGCGCGCCTGACCGCCCCGGCCCGGGAGCACGAGCCCGTCCGCAGGCCCCCATCCACCGAGCGCCTCCATCAGCGCAGGGTGCAGCGGAACCACCCGCGTCCGGCTGGCCTTCGACCCTCGCATCCCCGCCCGGATCCGCAGCAACCCGCGCTGGAGATCAACGTCCCACCAGTGCAGATTGAGCCCCTGGGAGCAGCGCAGCCCGGTGTACCGGAGCAGCAGCCCCAGCCGACGGTGCCAAGGGCGCTGATCGAGGTGAGCCAGCATCCGATCCACCTCATCCCAGGTCGGCGCCGCCGCGGCGATTAC
Organism: uncultured Enterobacterales bacterium; assembly: GCA_964464515.1. Taxonomy (GTDB): domain Bacteria; phylum Myxococcota_A; class UBA796; order UBA796; family UBA2385; genus CAYXGP01. Next base: position 2,516 of record CAYXGP010000290.1, on the reverse strand, counting down.
TGGTGGAGGAGGTCGGATGTCACGGCCAGTGATGCGCCGAGGCGTAGGGATGCCCGGAAACTGTTCGGGCCGCTCGGCGGCCCAGGTCCACAGACGCTCGACCTCCAGGATCTTCCGGTGACGAGTCGTGGCCTGGCGGCCGGCGGCGGGCAGGGAAGCGGCGTATCGATCGAGCAGGCTGATCGACAAGCCGCCCACTGGCGCCTCCCCCCCAGCAAACGACAAGAAGGCATCGATCATCGACGAGCGGAACCGCTGGGTGGTGACGGGCGCGCCAGAGTCCACCGTGGCCTGGATGTATGCCAGCGCGATGGTGTCCAGCGTCACCGTGGGCCGTGAGCTCGCCGGGGTCCACACCTCCCCCAGCGCAATCGCTTGCTCAACCTCCAACTTCAGCCGGCGAGCCGTGCGCATGTCTGGACACATTCGCGAGCGCCAGCGCTGCCGGACCTGTCCCCCGGCGTCCACTACGCGCTCACGCTGCCGCCAGCGGACCTCGTACTTGCCCCGGTCTTCCCGCCTCCGAATCGTCGCCATGGAACCACCTCTCCGCCTTTGTGGTCCATTTGTGGTCCAGCTGGTGGTCTATATCGAGGTGAATACCGTGCTACAGTCGACAATCTCAGTCAAATTGGTATTTCATCCCCGCAACACGGGTTCGAATTCCGTTGGGGTTATTTTCTTCGATATTCGACTTTCTAACATGGCTTTCGAAAGCTGCGTGTTTCTTGAAATCGCCGTAATCGGCCAAAATCGGGCACCGCTCTGGTCGTAGTCTGGTCGTGATTTCGGGCACGCCTTCAGGCGCGACTGCCCTGCTGGTGGGTATACTCCAGCAGGCGTCGCGGTATGATCCCGGGCATCCGCAGTGGAGGTGAGGCGTCTTCGCAGGGCAGGGCACAGTGCAACCCGCTGCTCATCCCACCGTGAGGTCCTTCAGGCCTCGCTCGATCCCGGTCAGCCGCCCCAGCAGCACCTTCAGTTCGCGTAGCCGATCCTGCTGATGAAACAGATTCCGCCGCGCGTCCGCCGCGGCCGCAGCCGACTCCCGCCGCATAGCCTCCCAGCGGCGCCGCTCCGGGCGCACCTCCTTGCGGTACCACGCGACCAGCGCTTCATGACGCTGCCCGAGCTGGGCCAGCGCATCGTCCCGCAGCTTGTCGTGGCACCGATCAAGCCACGCCCGCAGCGCCTCCCGGGTGGCCTGCTCAGCGCGATGGCGAACCTCTGCCGCCAGCCGCTCTCGCTGCACGTTGCGCTCCCCCTGGGCCTGGAGGTACCCGATTGCCACTGCCGCACTCAGGCCAACCGTCAACAACACGGGCCAGACCCAGGTTGGCATGTCGGCCTGCCTGCCCGGAGAGAGACCCACCAGGACTGCCAGGGATAGAATCCCGTAGAGCACCGTTCGGCCATGCTTCATCATGCGGCCGCTCAAGCTGAGGCCCCCGCGCTCCAGCGACACCTCGGGGAACTCGATGCGCGCCTCGAAACCCGGCAGGCTCAGCGGAGGGAACTCCGGCGCCTTCACCGGCAGGTCTCGCTCACGCGGGTTCCACAGCCGCTGCATCAGTCGCTGCTGGTCCATCTCCAGCCAGGTGTAGGCGAACTGGCCCCAGGCCTTGATCCAGCCTGGGAACTCCTGCTGGAGCTCGGTGAAGCGTTCGGCATCCATCTTCGCCGTGAGTCGCCGCCCTTGAGTGGATACCGTCGGCACCAGACGCCCACGGAGCAGTTTCTCGACACGCGGGGTCATGCTGCGGCGGCCCTGCTCCAGACGCGACTGCAGGGTGGCTGGGGCGGCCAGCTCTTGCTCCAAGCGCCGGCAGGCGTCATCGAGTTGGCGCCAGGCCTCTGCTTCTTCGGTCGGGTCGAATGCTGCGATGGAGGTGGTGCCAGCCATGCTGGACTCGGCCAGGGAGATCTGACGACGGGTCACGTTCAGGGCGGCGCGCAGCCACAGGTCCAAACCCTCTCCCTCCAGCACACCATCGGGTGGAATGGCCTCGTCGATGGCCAGACGCAGGGCCAGTTCACGGGTGTGATCCAGAGCGCGTTGCATGGTGTGCGACGTCATGTTCTCAACCCAGGTCCAAGCGCTCGGTGGAGCGGGAGAGCTGTGCGCTCAGATCGGGGATGGCATGTACGATTTCAGAGACCACATCGTCGAGGGCGGTCCGGAGACGGGCGCGGGAGGCCACTACGTTGGAGGCCTCTTGGCGGAGTTCGAATCGGGTTTGGGCGCGTACCTCGGCCAGCATATCCAGGGCCCGGTCGCACTCTGCTCGGATGGCTCGCAGGGCCTCCTCCTGGCGGGCTTGGAGCTCGGGGCCATGGGCGGCCTCGCGGAGCTGGCTCTCGGCTCGGAAGGCTTCGGTGGTGAGCTGGGCGCGAAGGGTCCGGCCGTGGCGGTCGAGTTCGTCTTTCCAGGTGGCCACGCGGGTGGTGAGATACTCTTCAATTTCAGTGACTCCGGTTATGGCTAAAACGGGATATTCTTGCTTCTCCTGACGTGG
>CAYXGP010000289.1:0-9045 GCA_964464515.1 uncultured Enterobacterales bacterium | reverse complement strand
TCGGGTTTTGAGGGTTGGTTCTCGGACGACGAGCCTGGAGAGGCTCCGCCCGTACCGCTGGACTCACCGTCGGTGCCCGAGGATGGTCGGTTCCCGCCGGCTGTCGAGTCGTTCTCTGATGCCGAGACGCTGAGCGATCATCCGCCGAATGTCGTGTCGTTGCAGCGACCGCCGGTCGTTCCCCTCGATGAAGACGACGCCAACCCGCCGACCATGCCCATCGCCCGTCGTTGGGACGCACCGGACCCTGAGCTTCCGCGTTCGCGTTGGGACGAGGCGCCGAATGTGCCGCGTCACGCATCCGCTGACCTGTCTGCGGATGCTCCGCCAGATATCCCTCGTGACGTCGCCAACCCGCCGACCATGCCCATCGCGCGTCGTTGGGACACGCCGGACCCTGAGCTTCCGCGTTCGCGTTGGGACGAGGCACCAGATGTGCCGCATCATGCCTCTGCCGACCTCTCTGCGGATGCTCAGCCAGCCATTCCGCTCGATGACAACGAGCCCAACCCACCGACGATGCCCGTCGCGCGGCGTTGGGATACACCGGATGTGCCGCATCATGCGTCCGCCGACCTCTCTGCGGATGCTCTGCCAGCCATTCCAATCGATGACAGCGATCCCAACCCACCGACGATGCCCGTCGCGCGGCGTTGGGACGCACCGGAACCCGAGCTTCCGCGTTCGCGTTGGGACGAGGCGCCGAATGTGCCGCGTCACGCATCCGCAGATCTATCGGCGGATGCTCCGCCAGACGTTCCCCTCGATGAAGACGACGCCAACCCGCCGACCATGCCCATCGCCCGTCGTTGGGACGCACCGGACCCTGAGCTTCCGCGTTCGCGTTGGGACGAGGCGCCGAATGTGCCGCATCACGCCTCTGCCGACCTCTCTTCGGATGCGCCTCCGGCGGTTCCCCCCGATGAAGACGACGCCAACCCGCCGACCATGCCCGTCGCTCGACGTTGGGATACGCCGGATCCCGAGCTTCCGCGTTCGCGTTGGGATGAGGCGCCGGATGTTCTGCTCGAAGACGGGCACAATCCTCCTGCGGTTCCGCTGAACCACCGTTTTGAGCGCGGTTCGAATCTACGAGACGCCTCCCACCAGCCAGCAGGGCCCTCCACGCTCTCCGATGAGCCGCGCGGCCCGCCGCCGGTGCCGCCAGAAGACGACGAGGATCCGCTGTCGGTGCCCGAGGAACGGCGTCGATTCCCGCCGGCTGTCGAGTCGTTCTCGGACGCCGAGACGCTGAGCGATCATCCGCCGAATGTCGTGTCGCTGGAGAGGCCGCCGGCCATACCGTTCGACGAACGCGGACCTGACCTGCCGGGCGGGCGGCGCAGGGACGAGCCGGAGCCGTCGCGCTCGCGCTGGGACGAGGCTCCGGCTGCTCCGGTCGATCCCACTCCGGGTGGGTTCCCGGCGGTTCCGCCGGCGGTCCCGCCCCCGATACCAGACGACGAGCCGTCGTCGGTCCCGGGCGGGGGGATGGGTGAGCTCCGCGTGGTCCCGGGCGTGGCGTCGCTCGATCTGCGGTCCGCGGCGCGACCGGAAGACGACCTTCCGCCCCTTCCGGACGAAGCCGATCCAACGTGGTCGGACGACGGCCCCGACGGGCCGCAGGATTGGGGCCCCCCTGCGAATGAAGAGCCGTCGGGGTGGACGCCACCGGCGGATGAAGAGCCGCCGGCGTTTCGGACCGTGGAGCGCCAGTTCTTTTCGGAGGGTGAGAGCCTCTCTCAGGATGACGAGGACATGCCGCCGCTGCCGCGTCCGGAGCGGGGGCCGGATGAGGGACCGGACGACACGGTCCAGTCGTTCGATGATGACTTCGGCGACAACAACGCGTTCTCGGCCTGGCGGGGCGCGCGGGAGCCCGAGCCCGATGCGCGTCCGCGCCTGGCGGTGCTGGGACCCGATGACGACCCCGACGCCAACATCATCCCGGTGGACTTCGTCCGTCCGACACCCGAGGCGCCTCCCGAGCCGCCCCCGGTGGAGCAGTGGCAGGCGCCCGGCGAGGGCGGATGGGAGGACGATCCGGAGCCTCCCTGGGACCCGGGCTTCAACGCCGCTGAGTACGACGACGACCAGCCCATGCGGCGGGCCGAGCCCGAGGTGCCGCCAGCCATCGAAGACCTCGAAGATGACGATCCGATCGATCATCGTCCGCGAAACAACCCCTACGCCGTAGACGTCGACGGGCCGATGCGGCGCTTCCTGGATGATCCGGAGGATCTCCTCCCCGAGGCCCCGCCGCCGGTCCCCAGCGAGCTGGAGCCCGAGCCGGACGGGGAGCCGTCGGTCGCCTGGGATGATCCGATCCGGGAGTCGGTGCCCGAGGCCGATCCCCTGGCGCCGCTCAGCTTCAGCGAGGACGTCGCCGGCGCGCTGGGCGGTCGGGAGCGCCCCCGGCTGCGCGATCGGCCCTGGGTGCGATGGGCCGCGCCGGCGGGGTTCCTCCTCGTGCTGGTGGGGGTGTCGGTTCCGGCGTACATCTGGATGGAGAGGTCGGCTGCCGAGGCCGAGGCCGAGGCGGCGGAGGTCGGTCCTGCTGATGTCGCCCCGACCGCGGCGCCGACCGCGGCGCCTGCAGCGCCGACGCTCGTGCCCGCGGTCGGTGACGAGCCGCCGCCCCCGAGCGGGTTTGATCCCGCTTCGTTCGGCGCCCCAGGCTCCGATCCACTCGCGCTCGATCTGGAGGCGCTCGGGGGGCCACAGGAGCCGCCGCCCGGCGCCCCCGGCGTCACCGATCCTCTGCCGACGGCGGCCGCTCCGCCGACCTCGGTCGATCCGGCCCTGCAGGCGATGGGGCTCGTCCCCGGACCTGCCTCCGAGCCGGTTCCCCGCCTCCAGATGCCGCAGGCGCTGGCGGGTACCGGGGAGTTCACGGCTCCGACAGCGGAGGCGGTCCCGGGATCACCCCTCAACGGCACGGTGACCATCAGCGGCGACGCGGCCGCTGTGCGGCTCGTGGGTGAGGACGGCTCCTACGGAGCGGGGTCCGTGCCGCCTGGCCTGTACACGGTGGTGGTGCAATTCACCGCCGGGCTGTCGAGTCGGCCCGCCACCAAGGTCCGGCTTCGGGGCGGCGAGGCGGTGACGATCTTCTGTTCGTCGAGTTTTCAGCGCTGCCGAGTGGACTGACCACTTCTGACGGCGTGCCGCGGGGCCATCGGTTAGACCCGCCGACCATCGAGCGGACCCGCGGGTTCGTGGATTCTTCAGGAGGCCCCCATGGCCAATCAGCGCACTCTGTCCATCATCAAGCCCGACGCCACTGCGGACGGCCACATCGGCGCGATCCTCCAGCGCTTCGAGTCCGAGGGGCTGCGCATCTGCGCCCTCCGCAAGATCCACCTGTCGCGCCGCGAGGCCGAGGGGTTCTACGCGGTGCACCACGGCCGTCCCTTCTTCGACGGGCTGGTGGAGTTCATGTCCAGCGGGCCCTGCGTGGTCAGCATCCTGGAGGGCGACGACGCCATCCTGCGCAACCGCGAGATCATGGGCGCGACGGACCCCGCGAAGGCGGCGGACGGCACGCTGCGCAAGCTGTACGCCGCGAGCATCGGGCGGAACGCGGTCCACGGCTCGGACGCTCCGGAGACGGCGGCCCAGGAGATCGCCTACTTCTTCTCGGCGACGGATCAGCACTGATCTGATCCGAGACTGATCCGGGGTACACTCCTCACCGCGCGGACCCCTGCTCTACCCCCGCGCGCGCGGAGGATTGATGGCCCAGGCGCAGATCTCGGACGGCTTCCACCTCTCTCTGTCCATCGGCAAGGCCCTCTGGGATGATCTGGTCGGGGCCGCCCTGCCGGTGAAGGTCAAGGACGGCACCTTCGATCTGGGCAAGGTCGTCTACCGCGGGGTGAAGCAGCTCGGCGTTCGCCAGAAGGTCACCGCCCTCCTGGAAGATCGGGAGCCCCCCGCGGCGGTTACGCGCGCCCGCGAGCGCGCCGCAGGAATCTGGGGATCGCGCCGCGAGCAGGTCTACAAGGCCATCGATGAGCTGGTGCACGTCGAGGGCGACTGGAAGCTTGAGATCGATCGCGACGGCACCGAGTTTCACTACGCTCCCCAGAAGATCGGGGTCGACGCCCACGTGCGCGCGACGGTCGAGGGGCGGGCGCTCCTGCTTCGGCGGAACATCGAGCTGCCGTTCACCATCGAGAAGCGCCTGGGGGCCACGTGTCACCTTGGCGATATCCGGTACGATCAGAACCTCCGGGCGATGGTCGGCGATGTCATGGAGCCCGCCATCGACTTCGGCGAGCACTTCCTGCTGCAGCTCCTCAACCGCGGGGGAGCCATGCTGCTGGCGCAGCAGGTCCACCGGTTCAACCCGGTGCCCATGCTCAAGAAGGACCAGCTCGAGGACATGGTGGCGCCGGCCGGCGGGCCGCTGAAGCTCCAGATGGGGGTGGAGGACGTGGCGATCGAGGTCACCGAGAACGAGCTGACGCTGCGGGTTCGGTTCGGCTTCACCCAGAAGCAGATCTCGGCTTCCTGAGGCGGCGAGACTCCTGAGCCGCCTCCTCGTCACCGGAGCCACAGGGCTGGTCGGCAGCGCGCTGCAGGCCGCGCGTCCCTGCACGCCAGTCCCCCGACGCGCCCCCGACCCGGACGATCCCAACCCTGACGCGCTGTGGTGGGAGCCGCTGCGCTGCGTCCACGACGACGATCTCCCGATCGACGCGGTGGTCCACCTCGCTGGCCGCAACGTGGCGTCTCGTCGCTGGACGGCCGCCGAGAAGGCGGAGATCACCCAGAGCCGGATCGTCGGCAGCCGCACGCTGGTGGACTGGCTGGGGCGGCGGGCCCAGAAACCCGCGGTGCTGGTCGCGGCCTCCGCGACCGGGCTGTACGGCGATCGCGGCGACGAGGTGTGCGCCGAGGACACCCCCCCGGGCGCGGGCTTTCTGGCGGGGCTGGTCGCTGACTGGGAGGCCGAATTGCAGCGCGCTGCAGGGCTGGGGATCCGCGTGGTGATCCTGCGCCTGGGCATCGTGCTGTCGCCGGACGGCGGCGCCCTCGGCAAGATGCTCCCTCCCTTCCGCCTGGGGCTGGGCGGCCCCATGGGCGACGGCCGCCAGTGGCAGCCGTGGATCCACATCGACGACGCCGTGGGGATGATCTCCTGGGCGCTGGACGAGCCGTCGGTGTCTGGGACCTACAACGCCGTCGCGCCGAATCCAGCCCGGCAGGCTGTGCTCGCCCGCGCGCTGGGCGCGGCGCTGGGGCGTCCCGCGTTTCTTCCGGTTCCGGCGCTCGCGCTGCGGCTGCTGTTCGGTGAGATGGCGGACGAGGCGCTGCTGGTGTCGAGGCGCGCCGCCCAGGGTCGCGCGCTCGCCGAGGGGTTTGTCTTTCGCTGGCCCGACCTCGAACCGGCGCTGGAGGATATCCTGGGTCAATGATCGTGCTCCTGTCACTCCTGGCCTGTGGGTCTTCGAGTTCCGATGGGTTTTCCGATGTGCTGCTGGCGCGTCGGATCAGCCTGGATCTGCGGGGCCTGCCGCCCACCGAGGCCGAGCTGAACGCCGTCGAGGAAGATCCCGAGCAGGTGTGGGCCCTGCGCGACGCCTGGCTCGAGGCGCCGGAGCTGGAGGAGCGCCTGGTGTGGCTGTTCGCCGAGCGGTGGGGCACCCGCGTGGAGACCTTCAACGTCGAGATGACCGACTACCAGCGCGACGCCCCGGGGGCGCTGACGCTCGCGCGGGCGGTCGGCGAGGAGCCGCTGCGTCTGATGGCGCGGATCGCCGTCGAGGATCGACCGTTCCACGAGATCGTCACGACCGGCGAGACGCTGGCCGACGAGACCCTGGCGGAGATCTGGCCGCTGGTGCGTGAGAGCGGCGCGGGGTGGCAGCCGGCCACCTACACCGACGGGCGTCCCGCTGCGGGCGTCTTGACCACCAACGGCCTCTGGTGGCGCTACACCACCACCTACGCCAACCTCAACCGGGGGCGCGCGAACACCGCCATGCGCCTGCTGATGTGCGCGGACATGCTGACGCGGCCCGTCTCGTTCTCGGGGGTCGCGGGACTGCTGGCCGACGAAGCCCTGACGCTGACGGCTCAGGAGTGCGTGGCCTGCCACAGCACGCTCGACCCGCTCGCGGCCACCCTGTTCGGATTCTGGTGGGCGATCCGTCTCAACGCCTCCGAGATGGAGCGCTACCACCCCGAGCGCGAGATGCTCGGCGAGCCGTCGCTGGGCGTCTCGGCGGCGTGGTTCGGCACGCCCGTGGGCAGCCTGCAGGACGTGGGGGTGCAGATGGCCGAAGACGTCCGGTTCGCGCGGTGCGCTGCCGAGCAGGTGGCCTCTGCGCTGTGGAGGCGGCCGGTGGCGTTGGAGGACTTCGAGGAGATCACCGGCCTGGTGGAGACCTATCAGGATGAAGGCGAGCGCCTCCTGCCGGTGATCTCCGCCGCGCTGGAGACCTCGGCCTATGTCGATCCCGCGCCGCGCCTGCTGGCCCCGGACCAGCTCTCCAGCCTCCACGCAGCGCTCACGGGGTTCCGCTGGACGTACCTGGGGCACGATCAGCTCGACAACGACACCTGGGGCTACAAGGTGCTGGCGGGCGGCGTCGACGGCGAGCTGGTCACGGCGATCGGCACCGAGCCCAGCCTGCCGTGGGCGCTGGTGATCGAGGAGATGGCGCGGGCGTCTGCCGGTCACGCCGTGGAGGGGGAGCTGCTGGGTGACGCTCCGCGGATGCTGTTCGCCGAGATCACCCTGGAAGATCGGCCGGGCGATGCGCGGTTCGACGCGGAGATGACGGGGATCCTCCGACGGTCGCTGGGCACCGCGACGTCCGAGGACCGCCGCGCGTTCTGTGACCTGTGGACCAGCATCGACGCGGTCGCGGGACCGGCAGAGGCCTGGAAGGGAACACTGAGCGCGCTGTTCCGCGATCCCGCGTTCGTGAGCCGATGAGCAGGCGAGCGCCGAGCCGACGGGACCTGCTGGCGATGCTCGCGGGGGGGCTGACGCTTCCGCTGCCTGTGCGCGCGGGGGCCGGGGGGCCGCGGCGGTTCCTGTTCGTGTTCGCCAACGGCGGCTGGGACACCACCGCGGCGTTCGTCCCGGCGTTCGACCTCGCCGGCGTCGACACGGAGGCGGGCGGAGCAGCGGCGACGGCTGGAGGGATCACCTTCGTCGATCACGGCGACCGGCCATCGGTGCGGCGCTTCTTCGAGCGGTTCGGGTCGCGCGCGTGCCTGATCAACGGGATCGAGATCCCCTCGGTGGCCCACGAGCGCTGTCGGCGTCTGCTCCTCACCGGAGGTGTCTCCACGGGGGTGGATGACTGGCCCGGCATCATCGCTTCGGGGGCGCCGTCGCTGGCGATGCCCCACCTCGTGATCACCGGGCCGTCCTACAGCCAGGACCACGCCGGCCTCGTGGTGCGCGTCGGCAGAAACGGCCAGCTGGTCGATCTCGCCGAGAGCGCTGGTGTCGCCGACGTCCCGGTCGCGGCGATGTCACCGGACACGGTGGCGCTGGAGGAGGCCTTCCTGGCGGGGAGGCTGCGGGGAGCGCCGACCGATCGGCTGGCGGGGCTGCGCGCGGACTACGAGACGGCGCTGGAGCGACGCGATGCGCTGCGTACCCACTCCGCGCGGCTCTCGCTGCGGGCAAACTACAGCGAGTGCAGCCGCGACTTCGGCCGCGACCTCGAGAGCGCCATCAACAGCTTCAGCCTGGGGCTGTCGCGCTGCGCCATCGTGCAGGACGACGGGTTCTGCGGCATCAGCTGGGACTCCCACTCCGACAACACCCACCAGCAGTCATCGAGCTTCGAGCAGCTCTTCTCCGTGCTGGAGACCACCATGGACGCGCTCGGCGGTCGGCGGGACCCCTACGGGCGCCCGCTGTCCGAGAGCACGGTGATCGTGGTGTTCTCCGAGATGGGGAGGACCCCGACGCTCAGCGCGTGGGGGGGGCGCGACCACTGGACGACCACCTCCGCGCTGCTGATCGGAGGGGGGATCGCTGGCGGGCGGACGATCGGCCGGGTCGGCGATGACTTCACGGGACGGGCGATCGATCTGGCGTCCGGAGAGGTGAGCGACCACGGCGTCGTGCTGGGCCCCGATCACCTGGGGGCGACGCTGCTCGCCCTGGCGGACATCGACCCCGCCGAGTGGACCTCTGCGTCCCCCTTGCTGGCGGCGCTGTCGGGGAGCTGAACACCGTGCGGGCTCTTCAGCGCCAGCAGCTGCGTCTCCAGGTGGGTGGTGTCGACGCAGATCTCCCCCAGCTCCCGGTCGTCGTCGCTCGCGATCCCGCAGCTCGAGCAGTCCGGGGCGAGATCGAGCCGAATCCACCTGCCCTCATCCGATCGGGTGAGCAGGGCGCCGGCCGGTGCGCAGCCCTCGCGGCTCCACATGAACTGCTCGAACGCCAGCACCTCGGCCCCGATCGCATAGGCGCCGTCGACCCACAGCAGAGCGGTGGCGTCTGACCCGGCGCTGAGGAGCGCGCTGACTCCCGCCCGCCGCCAGTCCGCGGCGGTCTCGTCGCGCCAGGTCCCCATGAACAGCATGAACCAGCCCTGGCGGGTGTCGTGGTAGAGGCCGCCTCCGCCGACCAGCGCCGCGCCGTCCGGGTCATGGAGCTGGAAGTCACCGTGCAGGTCGAAGTGCTGCTCGTCCAGAGCCAGCTCCGCGATCCCCGAGTAGCTCCAGCCGCTGTCTGCCGTGCAGCCGGTGAGCGTGGATCCGGGCAGCGAGGTGGCGCTGCCGGGACAGTCCTCGTCTCCGTAGGTCAGGGCGTCCAGGAAGCCGATCAGCAGGGGGCGGGGATCGGGAAACGCGTCGTCCAGCCGCGCCTGGAGTCTCTCCTGCGCGAGCGCCGCTGTCCACTCGCTGTCGCTGCTGCTGTCAGCGTCGCTGCCGGTGTCACCCGGTGTCGGGGCGACGCAGGCGACCAACCACAGCCAGGTGAGGGAGGTCATGGCGGGTTCAGGGAGTTCGCAGTCTCAGCAGTCTCAGCAGTCTCAGCAGTCTCAGCAGTCTCAGCAGTCTCAG
>CAYXGP010000288.1:0-9070 GCA_964464515.1 uncultured Enterobacterales bacterium | reverse complement strand
CCGCCGGCGCCGCCCGCTCTCGAGGCGACGCAGGCGACGCAGGCGCCCCAGGGTCCGGAGGCTCAGCCGGCTCAGCAGTCTCAGCAGTCTCAGCAGTCTCAGCAGTCTCGGCGCTCTCAGCAGGATCGCCGGCCAGTGGATCCTCGCCGGCTCGCGGGGCCTTCCAGTAACCCTGCTCCTGCAAGGCTCGCCGCGCCCGCTCCGGGGCGGGGTCGCCGATCGGGCGCTGCATCGAGACCTCATCCAGGAATTGCGTCAGGCGGGGCGCGAGCCTGGCGACGATCTCCGGGCGCTCCGCGCACACGTCGCGGGTCTCTCCGGGGTCGGATGTGAGATCGTACAGGCTGTATTGCCGGCTCGCGCGCTGACAGGCGCCCATCTTCGGGACGAAGCCGAGCTTCCAGCCGTCGCTGCGGATCGCGCCGACGTACAGGTGATCCACCGTCAGCAGCGGCCTCGGCGGGAGGGATACGCCGTCCAGGAGCGGGCGCATGGAGCGCCCGGTCATCGAGCGATCGACAGGGATGTGCAGCCGGTCCAGGAGGGTCGGGGCCAGATCGATGAGCTGCACGGGCTCGGTCACGGTGGTCGGGCCCGTGCGCTGGGGATCGACGAGGACCAGGGGGACCCGCAGCAGGGTGTCCCAGGTCCCGTTCATGTGTCCGACCTCACCGTGCTCACCCAGCTCCTCGCCGTGGTTGGACGTGACGATGATCACCGTGCGCGATCGCTGGCCCGAGGCCTCGAGCGCGTCGAGGAGCTCTCGAATACCATCATCGGCCCACGCGACGGTGCGGTCGTGGTGGGTGACGGCGTGCGCGATCGCCGCGGGATGCCCGAGGGTCGGCGTCAGGAGCTCCACCTGCCGGTGAAGTTGCGGCTCGGCGCAGGTCTCCAGCGCGTCCCCGTCGGGGTGGAGGCGCGCGATCGGCAGCGGAGGAGATGCGGTGTGTATGTCCCGCTCGTGTACGAGCAGAAAGAACGGCTCCGGTAGCCCCTCCGCAAGCCAGCCGGCGGCCACGGAGGATGCGGGGGCGTTCTCGGAGATGTGATGCGCGGTGACGTCAAAACCTGCCTGGAAGGCCGGAAGGACGCCGGGGGGGGAGGCGCCCCAGGAGGCGCGGGTGTGCATGCCGAAGGTCTGGAGGATCTCGGGGAGGGTCCGGCGGTCCTTCGGCCAGCCGGCCATGGTCCGTCGCTGCTCTCCCCGGCTGAACACCCGGGGAGGGCCACCGATCAGGAGCGCGGCGAGAGAGGGTAGGGTCCACCCCGCGGCGCTGAACGCCTCGGTGAACGCCGTGCCGTCCTCCGCGAGCGCGGAGAGCGCGGGCATGGACGACAGGCGATCCGCCCGCAGGCTGTCGATGTCGATCAGCAGGATGTTCGGTCGCTGGGTCCCGGTGGAGGCGTCCGGAGGCACGCCGGGAGACTCGCAAGCGAGCACAAACAGCACCAGGGCAGGCGTCATCACAGCTCGTTAACTCGGGGGGACCCGTCGGGAGGTTCATGTCCGAGCCCAGCACCACTGCGCCGCGTCTCAGCGTGTGGGGTCTCAGCGCGTGGGACGTCGCGGCGGCGCTCGTCGCGGCGGGGGTCGCCGCGGCGCATGCCGCGTTCATCCTCGGCGACGGCCGCCTGCCGACGGATCTGGGGCTGATGTACCGGGCTCTCCCCGACTGCTTCTTCGCCTTCGCGGATCTGCCGAGGGGGCTGGTGGTCCTCGTGGGAGAGCTGGCGCAGCCCACCGGCTGGATCAACGTGGCGCGGGCCGCCGCGATGTCTGTGCTCGGCCGCACCTCGGAGGTCTTCGCGGCCGACGGCGTGCTGTGGATGCCGCTGCTCCTGCTGGGGACGGGCGTCGTCGCGCGGCGGCTCGGGGGACCGGCGGCTGGATTCGGCGCGGTGGCGCTCACCGGGGCGATGACGCCGGTGATCTGCGCGGCCCGGCAGAGCTGGATCCACGTCCCCGAGGCGGCGCTGATGATGTTGGCCGTCGCGCTCTGGACCAGCGACGAGGCGCTGGAGAAGCAGCGCACGCGCGCGGGGCTGGCGGTGCTGGGGGGGCTGGCGATCACCCTGCGGGCGTCGGGGCTGGTGTGGGTGGCGACGCTCGCGCCCTTCCTGCTGCGCGCTCCCCGTCCGCGACAGCTCTGGATCGGGGTCGTCTGGGCGGCGGCCGCCGTGGTCCCCCTGCTGCAGCTCCCCGAGTACCTGAGCGCGAAGCTCGGCGCGCGGGCTCGCTACGCCGAGGCGCTGCCGGGCCTGTGGGAGCAGCTCGCGGGACTGTTCGGCACCCCGGCCCTGTCGGTGCTCCTGCCGGGGCTGGCCCTGCTGGTGTGGCGGCGCCCTCGCGCCATGCCCGCGGTGGGCTGGCTGCTGGCCGGCTGGGTGGGGATCGCCCTGCTGCTGTGGGGGGTGTTCCGGGCGGGGCTGGACAACTTCACGGTGATCTGCCCGGCAGTCGCCGTGGGGGCGGCGTGGGGCCTCGCGCGGGTGAAGGCGCAGGTCAACGCCGTCGCGGTCCTGCCGTTCGCGCTGGCGTTCCTGCCGCAGTGGCTGCCCTCACAGACCATGCGATCGCTGACGGGCATGCCAGGAGTGACCGATCGGTTCGTCAACCCGCACCCCCGCAACCACTACCGGACGTGGGACGGCTACGGCGGGGAAGACGTCCGCGGGCTGCTGGACTCCGTCTGTCCGGCGACCGGGCGCTGCCGCGTGGCGGTGGACCAGGGGCTGTTCGCGCCGTACACCGAGGACCCGGGGGCGCTGGAGCTGTTCCTGCTGGGGGCCTCCGATGTCGATCTCATCAACCTCCGCGAGCCGCGACCGCTGCCCGATCTGCGGATCGACGCGGCGGTGCGCTTTCACTGCCCCGGAGATCTCGAAGAGAAGTGGCGGCTCCGTCACCCCGCCTCCGAGGCTGCGCGGGAGGGCCTCATCTCGGGCCGCGGCATGCAGACTGTCTGGGCCCGAGAGTTCGGCGTCCACTGCTTCGTGCTCTGGATGACCCCCGACGGCGCGGTGCGGGCGCCGAGCCGGCTCCCGACCACCGGCGAGCGGGTCGATCCCGCCGCGGGGGAGTGGGAGCCACCGCAGCAGCAGCCCCTCCCCGTGCGCGAGGAGGACGCTCCCTGGCCCAGGGCGCCGCAGCCTGAGCTGCCTCCCAGGCCGGGAGATCCGCCGCTGGGAGAGCCGGGGATGCGGCCGCCGCGGCCGGGAGACCCCCCGATCGGGGGCACCCGGGAGCCCCAGTCCTCCCTTGAGGGGGGGAGGCGCCCGCCGCTCCCCGATGACCTGATCAATGACGAGAGGGCCTCCGACGGACGCCTCCCGCGCCTCCCTGGCGATCCGCCGCTTCCCGGGGCCCCCCGACCGCCGGAGGCTCCGTGACCTCGCGCTGGGTCCCCTTCGCCGCCGCCGCTGTGCTCCTGGGCCCGCTGCTGGCGCCGGCGCTGCTCACGCTGCACTCGCACTTCATGGGGTTCGAGTACGTCGATCACTACGGCACGCAGTGGTTCTACTGGTTCGTCGGTCACGAGCTGCTGGGCGGGCAGGGGCTGGGCCACACCGAGCTGTTCTTCTTTCCGTTCGGAAAGGACATCTACCGGCACACCGGCGCGAACGTCCTGGATGGGCTCGCGTTCATCCCGTTCCGCGCGCTGCTGGGGCCGGTGTTGGGCTACAACGTGTTCGTCACGCTGGGGATGGCGGCCACCGGGATCGCTTTCTACAAGCTCGCGCGCGATCACGTCGAGCATCGGGGGGCCTGCGCGGTTGGCGCGCTGCTGCTGGTCGCGTCGCCGTTCGTGCTGAACGACCTGGCCGACGGCAGACCCACCCAGGCCATCCTGGTCTTTCCGATCCTGTTTCTGCGGTATGCGCTGCGCACGGCGCGCGAGCCCGGCTGGAAGAGCCCTGCGCTCGCGGGCGTCTTCCTGGCGCTCAGCGGGTACATGTATTGGTTCTATGCGTTCTTCTGTGGGATGGCGGTCCTCGCGCACGGGCTGTGGCAGGCGTCGCGGCCCGGACCGGCGGCGCCGCGCGCGCGCAGGCTGGGGCGTCAGGCGCTCATGGCCGCGATCGGTCTGGCGCTGACGGCTCCGGTGGCGCTGCCGCTGGCGCTGGAGACCGCGTCGGGCGACGAGGAGGTCCCCGGTCTGCTCGCGGTGGATCAGTGGTCGATGCGCGCCACGCCGCCGGTCACCCGCGAGAAGCAGACGGTGGGCATCTATGTGTGGCAGCCGCTCCGGAGATGGGCCGGGTTCCACGTGCTCGACACGGGGGGCAACGAGCACCTGCTGTCTCAGGGGCTGCTGCTGCCGTGGGCGTGGGCGCCGCTCCTGCTGCTGTTCGTGTGGCGACCCGGTGCGGTCGATCGCGGCGCGGTGATCAGCATGGCGCTGATGTCGATGGCGCTGGCGACGGGCTCTCTGCTGCTGATCGGAGACTACGCGCTGCCCAACCCGCTGTTCATCTATCTGGTGAAGGCGGTGGGTTTCATGCAGCGCCTGTGGTGGCCGGCGCGGGCGCTGGTGGTGCTCGCCATCCTGCTCTCGCTCATGGTGACGTCGCTCCTGGCGCAGCTCGCCGGACGGGACCGGCGGCTGTTCGCGGGCGCGTCGATCGGTCTCGCGTCGATCTGGTGCGCCGACCTCTACGCGGCGGGGCTGATGCCGCTGCCTACATGGGACGCGACGATCCCGGCCGGGTATCGCTGCCTGGCCGGCGCGGAAGAGGGCGCGATCATCGAGCTGCCACATGGCTGGACCCAGGCGCACCTGTACTACCAGACCGAGCACCATCGCCCGATCATGGGGGGGATGCTCGAGAACAACCCGGTGTTCACTCCGCCCGGCGTTCGCCTCCTCTGGGAGGAGAACACCTTCCTGTCGGAGCTACACAAGGTGGCCCTGCTCAAGCACGACGAGCCGGAGTGGGAGCCGGACGATCGCGACGCGGTCGCCACGCTGGGCTACCGCTACGTCGTGCTGCAGAAAGACGCGCTCGACATCTCGCGCAGCGAGGCTCGGATGGGCGACCACGTGCAGCGGTTCCGGCTGCGGCGGGTGAGTCAGCATCTCAGGAAGATGCTGGGTCCGCCGGTCTACAGCGACATCCGAATCGACGTCTACGCGCCGTGGGGAGCGGAGCGGCCCTGCGGCGACGAGATCGCGCCCGACACGGTGCTGCGGGGGCCGACCGAGGTGGCGGCCGAGACGCGTATCATCGCCAGCGATCGGGTGATGATCATCCGGCGGGTGTTCATGGACCCCGACTCGGGGCCGGAGGAGCCCTCGCTGGAGAAACGTGACGAGGCGGCTTCGGGTGATGCAGAGACTCCCGACGCAGAGACTCCCGACGCAGAGACTCCCGACGCAGAGACTCCCGACGCTGAGACTCCCGACGCAGAGACTCCCGACGCTGAGACTCCGACCGAAGACGCGGGGACCGACGGCGATGAGACGCCGGGGTGAGGCCCACCGCGACGAGGCTCACTGCGACGAAGCCACCTCCGGTCGGTCTGTCGACGCCGCCCCCGTCTCTCGGCGGATCCGCCAGATCCCGACACCGGCCAGCAGCGCGAACACGCCCCATCCGATGAGCGCGGCTCGCCCGCTGAGGTCGGTCAGCTCGGGGGAGGCGAACGCGGGCGCGGCGGCCAGCGGATGCACGGTGCCGTCGTCCTCCAGTCGGAACGTGAGCTGATCCTCCTCTACCTGGAGGCTCACGGGTCCGGACCAGATCGTCTGATCGCCAGCCTCGGAGGTGGAGATGAGGTCCAGCGAGAACGCGCCGGGCACGGGACCGCCGTCGCCCACCCAGGTGTCGTCGCCGGGCATGTCCTGAAGACCGGCGCCGTCGTTGCGCGCGCGCAGCGTCAGCGTCTCACCGTCGGGCGTGGTGAGGAGGCCGTAGAAGCCGACGTCGCGGTACTCGTCGGGTTGCTCGACCTGCACCTGGAGCCGCAGGGTGCGCACCTCCGCGCGGGGCTCGTCCACGCCGATGGCGGTGGCCGGCTCAAGCGCGTTCGGGAAGAGCCCGACGTCGGGCGTGGGGGCGGGATCGGGGACCCGGAAGAGGCGCAGGTGGCTCGCCCCGGCGATCGAGTCCTCCGGCTCGGGGTCGATCTCCTCCAGCGCGCTGCTGAGCCGAGCGCGGTCGCCGGGCATGAACAGGTCGGGGTGGAAGACCACCGCCGCGAACCCCATCGCGGCCAGGCGCTCTGCGGCGGCCTCGGCGCGGCCCGACATGAGCTCGGCGGTCAGCCACCGCCCCAGCCGGTATCGGGGGTTGGCGGTGGCCACCGTTCCGATGCAGTCTTCGGCGATCGGGAGACCGTGCTCGGTCTGGTAGAAGCACGACAGGCGGGTCAGCAGGTGCTCGCGGTCGTCGGCCGCGGCGGAGGAGTCCGGGTAGAGATCGAGGAGAGGGCCGCCGGCGGTGGCGTAGAGGGGCGGCACTGACGCCCGACGCGCGGCCTGCCGGTCCAGCAGGCGGACGGTCACGAAGGGCTCGATCAGCGCGATGAGCAGGAGGATGCGGACCCGGGGGCCGAGCCGATCCTCCAGGTGGGTGCCCATCCGGGCGGCGATCACCGCGCCGCACAGCAGCCAGGCCCAGGCCAGCCGGGCGGGGAACCGCAGGAAGTCGTCGCCGCCCAGCGCCATCACCGCGGCCAGCGGCAGCGGGAACCACGGCGTGTTGGCGTCCGGGCCGAACGTCGGCCCCATCGCCAGGAGCAGCGCGACGCCTCCGGTCCCCAGCAGGATCCGCGTGCGGGTTCGAGAGACCAGCAGGGGAGCCACAAGGGCCAGACTGAGCATCAGCGCGGACTGGGAGAACCCCTGGGAGTTGCGGGCGCGATCAAGCTCCGGGGTGGGCGCAGCGAGGTTGGCGAGGGTGGCGCTGGTGATGCGGGAGTCGACTGCGTCGGGAGAGGTGCCGCCGAGGAAGAGCAGCACATAGGGGCCGGCAAGGACCGAGACCACGGCAGCGGCGGCCAGCGCGGGGACCCGGACGGCCCGCCAGCCCCGCGTGGCGAGCGCGCCGACGAAGAAGCCCACCGCGATGATGGTGGCGGCCACCCCGAGGTACGCGGTGGTCAGCAGCGTGGCGATGAACGCCAGCCCCGCGGCGACCCCGTGCCAGGGGCGACCCCGCGGCCCGAGGGCACGCCACCACGCCAGGCCGAACAGCGGCAGCCAGGGGTCCATGAGGTGAAAGACGTGGCCCTCCAGGAGCACGCTCGCGCCGAGGCCCGAGAGGGCGAAGCCCAGGCCGGCGAGGAGCGTCCAGGGCGCGCGGGCGCCGATCTCGCGGGCGAACGCCTCCATGCTCCAGGCGCTGACCGCCAGGCCGAAGACCTGCAGGAGGCCGTGCAGGCGTGTGGGCCCGAGCTTCTCCGCCAGCGGCGCCAGCGGCAGCAGCAGGTAGCTGTCGAAGCGGGTGTAGTCGGCGCCGAGCGGCCAGGCGGTCAGGGTGTCCTGCAGATCCGGCAGCAGGCGGCCGGCGGCGTGGAGCGACCAGATGACGCCGGGGAGATCGAAGTGGCGACCGACCATCAGGCGCTCGCCAGAGAGCAGCGCCGGCCAGGTCCACACCACCGCCAGCGCCAGCCACAGCAGGAGGGTGCGGCTGGGGCGCTCCCACCACGCCGGTGGACCGGTTCGCGGCCCGGGGGGGGAGGGGGAGCGTTTTACCGCGCGGCCGGTCAGCCACAGCACCAGGCCGAGGACCGCGCAGGCCCAGGTGAGGCTGAGAAGGATGATGGTCGCCTCATATCCGGCGATCTGGCGGGCCCCCCCTGGCAGGGCCACCGAGATGCGGTGGGCGCGCCGGTCGTCACCCTGCCCCAGCGAGTACACCAGATCGCCGCCGCCGTCGCCCAGCACCTCGAGAGACGCGTAGATCTGCTGGGCGCCTCCGGGCTCCAGCAACCAGATGCTCACCGGCAGGAGGCGAAGGGGGGGACCCCTGAGGATGCCGCTGACCATCCCCAGCCCGGAGACGTCCTGGAGGGGAAGCCGACGCTCCTCGCCGAGCCAGGTCGCGCGGACCTCCACGCGGCTGTCGGGGCTCGCGGAGACGTCGATGAAGACGCGGACTACGTCCTCTTCCGCCGACGCCACGCGGCTGACCAGAAGGAGCAGCAGGCACCACAAGACGCGCATCGGGTGAGGACCGGGAATAAGGACCAGACCGCCTTATCGCGAAATTCCCGGCAGGGGCGACCCGGTCTGTTGATCCCTGGCGAGGGGTGGGGTAGAGGAACGGGCCCCCCTTGCGCCCGGGACCTCCATGACACGCTTCATCCTGCCCCTCAGCCTCATCACCTTCCTCGCCTGCGGCGACAAAGACGATGAGAACACCACCGACACCGTCACCGCCACCGGGACCGGGACCGGCACGACGACGGGTACGGTGACGCAGCCCACAGGCGGCTCTTCGGGCACGTCTGGCACCACGACGGGCACCACCTCCGGGGGCACCACCGGGAGCACGACCACCACCCCCACCACCGACGCCGACGGCGACGGCTTCTCCGAGGCGGACGACTGCGACGACAACAACGCAGACGTCAACCCCGACGCCGAAGAGATCTGCGACGGCATCGACAACAACTGCGACGAGCAGGTCGATGAGGGCGTGACCAGCACCTGGTACACCGACAGCGACGGCGACGGGCACGGCGACGCGAAGGCCTCCGTCGAGGCCTGTGAGCCCAGCAAGGGGCTTGTCGAGACCGGTGACGACTGCGACGACACCAACGACTTCGTCTACCCCGAGGCCGCTGAGCTGTGCGACGGCGTCGACAACGACTGCGACGGGGTGATCGACGGCGAGGACGAGATCACCGCCATCACCTGGTACATGGATGGCGACGGTGACGGGTTCGGCGATGACCGCGCGAAGACCATCGAAGACTGCGCGCAGCCCAAGGGCTACGTCGCTGACGGCTCCGACTGCGACGACCGCGCGGCCGACGTCAACCCCGACGCCACCGAGATGTGTGACGGCATCGACAACGACTGCGACGGCGACACGGATGAGGACGACGCCGCCGACG
>CAYXGP010000287.1:0-9193 GCA_964464515.1 uncultured Enterobacterales bacterium | reverse complement strand
CGCTCCAGGGAAAGAAGTCTCCCATGATCGGCGTAAGGGCGGCCCCGCGTGAGGCGCGAGTCCACTGGCTTGCGGCGCTCAAAGTCGTATTTGGATACTTCGAGAGCGTCGCACGCCAGTGGACGAAGGGCATCCGCGTCGAGGGGGGAGATTGCTTTTCTTGGAGCGGCCTTATCACGGTCCTACTCATCGTTCTTCACCCTACTCATCGCCGGTCTCCCGCGTGATGCGCTCCAGCTCCAGGTCTCCGACCAGCTCGATGTCGAGGCCGATCCAGATGGTGTCTGCCCAGTCGGCCACCAGCAGACCATCGCCGACCTCTCCGCTCACCTCGAACGGCAGCTCGTAGATCGACCAGAAGTCGATCAGCGCCTCACCGCCGACCTCCTCTTCGGCCAACTCGAAGTCGAACAGATAGTCACTCTCGATGTCGTAGCCCATCAACGAGAGCGTGCAGGCGCTGTCGCCCTCCGCGATCTCTCCGGCGGCGTCGACCACCAACGTCGCGGCGCCAAGGCACGTCGCCGTGTAGTCGACCTTGTCGTAGGTCGTGATCATATCGACCATCATCAGGCCGGCGTACGTCCCGGCGTTCTCGTGCTGTACCCGCACGCCGCCGATGGTGGTGGCGAGCCGGTCGCCGCTGGGCAACACCGTCTCGGCGGTGAAGGCGTAGGTGCCGATGTCCAGCGTGTCGTCGTCGAACTCTGCGCCCTCGCCCGACCAGTCGGCGTCGAGATCGCAGCTCCAGGTGATGTCGTCCTGGTCCAGGGGCTCGCCGTCCGGATCGGTGACCTGCGCCGCGAACATCGCGGCCTCGCCCAGCGGCAGGAAGTCGCCTGACGCGGGGCTCAAGATCTCCAGTCGCGCGCCGTCCCAGGCGTCGGTGGTATCGGAGGTCTCCGCGCTGCCGGTGGTCTCCGTGGTCTCGGTGGCGCCGATGACGGTGCTGCCAGTGCTGCCGGTGGCGATCGTCTCGGTGGCGCCGGAGGAGGTCGTCACAGACGCCTGTGAGACGGTGGTCCCCTCGGTCTCGGTGAGGACGAAGCTGGAGTGGCAGGCCGTCAGGAGGGGAAACAGGAGGACGCGGGTGTGCATGGGGCCTCCGGGGCTGGAGATCCCACTAACCGGCGGTCCCCCCCGGTCATGGCGCCGCGGTCATGGCGCCGATTCACGGGCCGTCGCTTCGCGCTCCAGCGCCCCCCACATCTGCAGTCCGTCGCCGCTGAGCGTCAGAGTCTCCACCACCACGCGGGCCTCTCCCACGTCGGTCGCCGCTGGGACCGGCGCAGCGAGCGTGCTGGTGAACTCCTCGAGGATGCGATCCTCCAGCCACCGCCCGCCGAAGCCCGCGACCTCTGCGTCCACGGCCGTGACCCGGATCTCTCCCTCCGTCAGCTCGGGCCGCAGCGACACCCGCAGGTCTCGGGGGGGCGGTGTCCACCACGGCCGCCCTTCCAGCGGCCACGCCCGCAGGTCGATGGTCATCTGCCCCCCTTCCGTCGACAGACCGGTGATCTCGGGGGCCACCGGCTCGCCCTGCGGCGGGTGGCGCAGCACGAGGGCAGACAGCACTCCCTGCAGCGTTCCTGTGGGCAGCACCGCGGCCCACCCGTCACCCGGATCCGGCAGCGCGGTCACAGCGCTCGTCGTGGGCAGCCCGAAGCCCAGGTCCACCGCGATGGCGCCGTCCTCGGCGGGCCGGACCCGCGCCTGCCGCAGCGGGACGGGATCGCTGGCTCGCAGCCGCACCAGCGGGATGGCGGGTAGCTCTCGCGCGGCGAGCTGTTGCTTCAGGGCGCGCTCCAGGCCCGCCCCGAGCATGTCGCCCAGCAGCGCCGGCAGGCGATCGATCTCCAGCGCCGCCTCCCACTCGGCGGGCGCGGCCACGCGGGCGACGATCTGGCGACCTCCCGTCGGGCCGTCCTCGGCGCCGATCTCGAACAGCGCGGTGAACCCCGCGGACCAGGGGAGCTCCAGCTCCCGCGACCCGGTGTTGTTCTCGATGCGCACCTGGTGCGCGCCGCGCAGGTCGGCCCGCAGCTCCAGGCAGGAGAGGCATGTCGTGGAGGCGGTCAGGGTGATCTCGCGGGAGGAGACCTCTGGCTGGGCCCGCACCCGCGTGTTCAGGATGTTCATCTCCATCGGGGGACCGCCCGCCAGGGGGCGATCGAGCGCGCTCGAGATGGACTCGGCCAGCAGGGAGCGGCTGAGCACCAGGCTGGCGTGGGCTGGCCAGTCCTCCGGCAGCGGCGCGGCTGCGGCGGCGTCGAGCGCGGCGCGTTGACCGGCCAGGGGATCGGGGAGCGGGCGCATGCACGCCCCCAGGAGCAGGAGCGCAGCTGCTCGCGGTCGGCCGCTCATGGCCCCTCCGGGTCGGCGGGGGCGAGCAGTTCCGGCTGGAAGATGGCAACCAGCGCGGGCATCACGAAGATACTCACCACCAGGCAGCACACGATCCCGATGGTGGTGGCGAGCCCCAGCGAGGCGATGCCGGGGTGGATTGAGAGCATCAGGCTGCCGAAGCCGATCCCGGTGGTGAGCGTGGTGAGGATGACCGCCTTGCCCGAGTGCGACAGCGCCGGCCCGATCGAGCGCTCTCGGGCGATGCGGTGGTAGACGTGGATGCCGTCATCTATGCCGATGCCGACTATCAGCGGGATCGAGATCACGTTGATGATGTTGAACGGCACCCCCATCAATCCCAGTAGGCCCAGCGTCCAGATCAGGCCGATCACCAGGGGCGTCACCGCCAGCAGGGTGCCGCGCAGGCTGCGCAGGTCGATCAGCACCAGCGCGCCCACCATGCCAGCCGTCATCATCAGCACCGGGGGCAGCTCGCCGATGATCAGCGCCATCATGCGATCCCACGACGAGACCAGCCCGGCGTTCTCTTCGCGGATCTGCTGGACCTCGCGCAGGAAGGCCGTCCGGAACTGGCTGTCCCAGACGTCACCCGTGGCGCGCACCAGCACGATCCAGCGGCCGTCCTCGCCGTGGAGCTTGTCGGTGATCTGCGCCGGCAGATCGTCCTCGGTGAGCGTGGTGTTCGCGGTCATGTTCTGGAGGAGCGCGAAGCCCGCGCGCATCTCCCCGGCCAGCAGCTCGTCCAGCCACACCAGCCGCTCCCCCGCGGCGACGTTGAGCCGGCTGTCGATGCGGTTGAGCTGGTCGCGGAGAAGCCCCATCTCGTCGCGCACCTCGGGGCCGTACAGCGGCGAGAACGCCATCGACATCTCCAGCGTCGCCAGCTTGATCGAGGCCATCCGGTCGCGCAGCTCCGCGATCTCCTCGGGGCCGTACGCGTGACTCGGCGGCGCTGTGGTGGGCGCCATCTGCGCGAGCTGCTCGCCGATCTGCGCGATCAGCGGGCCCCGCTCGGTCTGCTCGGCGGCGGTGGGCAGCAGCGCAGACGGCGAGAGCACCTCGGCGATCGTCCCGGCCTCCTGCGCCTGCGCGGCGATCTCCCGGGCTTCGTCCAGGTCGTCGGCGAAGAACAGCACCGACTCGTTGGAGGAGCCGAACTTCTCCAGGATGCGATCCTGGGCCTCCAGCGAGGCCAGCCCCTCCGGCAGCACGTTCATATAGTTGCTGTCGAGCTCGATCCTCGACGCGAAGTACCCGAACGCGATGGTGATCCCGAGGGTCACCGCCAGCACGGGGTAGCGCAGCCGAACCAGCAGCTCGCCGACGGTCCCCAGGAAGCCGAACGGCACGTCGGGCAGCAGCGCGCCGCGGGTGGAGCGATGGCGATCCCACGCCACCACCAGCGTGGGCAGGATCACCAGCATCGCCGCCAGCGCGCAGAGCACGCCGGCCCCCGCGGTGAACCCCATGTCGCGCAGGCCGAAGAAGTCGCTGAAGATCATCACGCCGAACGCGCCGGCCGTGGTCAGCGCGCCGGTGAGCAGCCCTGGCCCCACGCGCTCGAAGGCCTCCAGCAGCGCCTGCTCCGGCGCGGCCCCGGTGGCGCGGCGCTCGGAGTACCCCGACAGCAGGTGGATCGCGAAGTCGATGCCGATCCCGAACAGCAGCACCGGGAACATCATCGAGAACAGGGTGATCTGCCCGCTCACCGCCCCGATGATGCCGAACGTCCACACGGTCCCGATCACCAGCGGCACCGCCGCCAGCATCGGCAGCCCCACGCGCTCGAAGCCGATCACGAAGACCGCGAGCACGCCGATGAAGCCCAGGATGGTCACCAGGATGAAGTTGCCGAGGATCGCGTCGCCCTCTTCCTTGATCATCACCGGCACGCCGGTCATCTGGAGCGTGACGTCGGGGTGGAGGAGGGCCACGTCGTCCATCTCTGCCGCGACCCACTCGATCACCGGGATCGCCAGCTCGACGTCGGCGAGGTTCACCGGCGAGGCGGCCTCCATCAGCAGCGTGCTGTCGTCTTCTGAGAACATGTAGCGCTGCGCACCCAGCCGGCTGGTCTCCAGATCCTGCAGGTGCTGGGCGCGCTCGCGAAACATCTCGCGGTCCAGGCGCTGGCCGTTCTCCAGGACATCCGCCACCAGCGTGAGGGCCTCGCGAGACACGCGCAGGTTCTCCAGCGTGAGATCCTGGGACCCCGGAAGCGGCAGGGGCTCGATCAGGCGCTTGATGTTGCCGGTGAGCTTCTCCGACAGGGCCGAGGAGTCCACCTCGATGTCGGTGACCATGCCTGTGCGGTCGGGGCGATCGAGCAGCATGCTGCCGTACATGCGCGATCGCACATGCGAGACCGTGCTCGACGAGCGCGAGACCCGCTCGCCTAGCGTATCGAGGCCGCGCATCAGGCCCAGCGTGGAGGGGTCGGCGACCAACGCCTTCAGCGTGGGCGACCAGCGCTCGATCGACAGCGCCGCGATGCGCAGATCGTCGGCCGGCAGGTACAGCAGGCTGTGCTCGAGGAAGAAGTCGACCGGCTGCTCCAGGGTCACCGAGGAGACCTGCTCGGGGGAGGCCAGCAGGCGGGTCTCCAGAGCCTCCGCGGCGTCCAGGATGCTGGCCCTGTCGCCACCGGACAGCACGAACTGGATCGTGGAGATGCCCGGGAAGTTCTCCTCGAGGTAGGTCTGCTGCACGGCGATGGGATCGTCGCCGAGCATGTCCTTGAAGTTGGTCTTGACCTGCAGCGACGAGGCCAGCGCGATCGACACCGCGCACAGGGCGAGCGTGCCGAGGAGCACCCACCGGGCATGGCGGGTAGCCAGTTGGGTCAGAAACCGGAAGAACGCGGCTCGGAGCATGGGGGCCCTCATGGGAGTGGAGGATGGCTCATCGGGTCAGCGCTTGGAACCTGCGGCCATCGCCAGGCTGTACCGACCGCGTATTCCGCTTAGGCCGCTCCAGGGAAAGAAAGGTCCGATGATCGGCGCGTAGTCTCGGCCTGCGAGGCCCCGGGTCCACTGGCGTGCGTCGCCTGCGCGGCCCGGCTCGCTGTCGTATCTGGCCCAAATCAAGAGACAGGGTTCGAGAGCGTCGCACGATGGTGGACGAAGGGCATCCGCGTGGGACCGCCCTCAGGGGGGGAGATTGCTTTTCTTGGAGCGGCCTTACACCCACGCATCCCGACCGGGAGCGAGATCACGGCGCCAGCAGCGCAGCGATCCTGGGAGGGGCCCGCGCGTGATCGAGCGCGGTCCGGCCCGCGGAGTCCACCGCCGTTCGATCGGCTCCGGACTTCAGCAGGGCCGCGACGTTCTTGCGATGACCGGCGGCCGCGGCGATCATCAGCGCGGTCCTGCCCTGCATGTCGGCCTCGGTGACGGAGACCTCCTGCTGCATCAGCCACCCGATCCGATGGTGGTGGCGCTGTCCCGCGACAAACATCAGCGGCGTGCGGCCGTTCTTGTCCCGATCCGACACCCGCGCGCCGGCCGTGAGCAGCCGATCGAACAGTTCGCGGTCGCCGGCTCGGCAGTCACTCCCCAGCAGCCACATCAGCGCGGTGCGCCCGGCGACGTCTCGTGCAGAGACATCGGCGCCAGCGTCGATCATGCGCTCGGCGTTGGCCCGGTGCTCTCCGCGGCAGTGCTCGTCGAGCACAACCATGAGCGCGGTGACCCCCCTCGGATCCGCGACGTTCGGGTCGGCGCCGGCCTCGAGCAGCGCCGCCACCACCGTGGGCTGGTCGGCGGCCAGGACCAGCGCGGTCTCACCCGCTGATGTGCGGGCCTCCAGGTCAGCGCCCGCGACCAGCAACATGGCGATGGTCTCTACGTTTCCCCACAGCGAGCGCCGGGCGGTCCAGTGCAGCGGCGTTCGCCCCTCGGCGTCCGCGCGGTCCACCTGCGCGCCGTTCTTCAGCAGCGTCTCGATCAGATCGTAGCGGTTGCTCTCTGCAGCCAGCGCAAGCAGCGGGGTGCCGTTCGCGTGGGTCAGGTCGCCGATCCTGTGTGCGGCGGCGAGCGACTCTGCCATGAACCACTCGGAGTGGTAGGCGTACTGGAACACCTCCGTGCCCTGCGCAGATTCAACTGGCGCAGACTCGCCCCGTGTAGAACCGCTCTGCGCAGGGTCGTCCCGTGCAGAGTCAGTCTGTGTAGAGTCAGTCTGTGCAGATTCTTCCGCGGCTCCGGCGACCGCCTGCGCTCGGAACCGCTCATCGACCTCCCGCAGGATGCGCTCGACCACCGCCGCGTTGCCTTCGCTCTCCCGACGGGCCCAGAACGACGCCAGCCAGGTCGGGTTGAACTGATGACTCGACAGACCCTCCGCCAGATGGCCGTAGTGTTCTCGGTGGTGTTGCCAGGCGCTGTCGCGATCACACGGATCGGCCGACGCCGCGTCGACAGCCGCGCGGAGCGTCTCGGCGCTGGTGCTCGACAACAGGCGCCGCGCCCGCAGGAGATCCTGCACCAGCGCAGACGGGCTGCTCTCCTCCGCCGCGTACATCTCCAGGGTCAGAAGATCGAGGGCCGACGCTCCAAAGCGCCGATACAGACTCTCGATGTTCTCAGGGCGGCGATCGATCAGGTGAACCAATGTGGGCCAGCGGTCCAGAAATCGCGAGTCACATCCGTAGTAGGTGGTCCCGTCGTCGTAGCGATGCAGGCAGGTGAGTTCCTGGAGGTGGCGCGGCAGGCAGGCCGGCACCGCGATGTGGTAGCGGGAGCGCAGTCCGTAGTCGTACGTCCAGTCCGGGTTGGGGGAGAGCAACCCCACCTCGATGAAGCGGAGCAGCTCGGTGTCCAGGCGATCGCTGCTGACTCGGCCTCGGCGACCCGCGCGATCGGTCCACCCGAAGCGCCACCCGCTGCCCGACAGCTCGGCGGTGATCGCGCTCAGCGCGTCGTCGGCCACGTCCTGCAGATCGAGGTCGATCGAGAGGCGGTTCTGCTCTTCGAGGTAGGCACGCACCGCTCCGATGGCTGCGTCTGTCTCGGCAGGGCCGATGCGCGCGCCGGCGTCCACCAGCACGCGGGCCACCGCCTCCTGCTCCCACCAACCCGCAAGGGCGAGCGGGCTCAGGCCGGAGCTGGTGGGGTGGTCGGGTGCCATGCCCATCGTGAGCTGGAGCCGGACGACGTTCACGTCGCCGGTGATGCAAGCCAGGTGGAGCGGGAAGACGCCGGCCTGTCCAACCATGTCCGCTGGATCCGCGCCGAGGGCCAGGAGCTCCTTCAGCTCGCCGAGGCCGTCGCTCGTCAGGAGGGCGGCCAGCGCCGCGGGGGTGACCGCCGCGCGGGTGACCGCCGGGTTCGGGTGGGCGCGCAGGGCCTCGAGCAGGGTCCGGCCGGACGGATCGGTGGCCGAGGGATCCGCGCTGGCGCTGATCAGGAGCTCCACGATCTCCGGCTGTCCTGCCAGGACCGCGGCCAGCAGGAGCGGGACGCCGTCCGCCGTCGACTGGTTCGGGCCGCCCTCGGCGACGTGCGCGCGCACAGCCTCGATGTCGCCCTGGGTGATGGCCTCCTGCGGAGCCGGGCGACAGGCGCTGAGCGCCCAGAGCAGAACCAACAGGGTCAGGCGATTCATCTGGGAGACCTCGCGGGGGGCTCCAGCCTACATCGCGACCTGCCGCACCGAGAGCAGGTACGTCACCCAGGGGTAGGGCTACTCCGAGAGCGTTGCGTCTCCGCTTACGTGGAGCTCGTACTGCGCCGCGCTGTAGCGATCGGCGTCATCTCCGACGAGCCGGAGGCGGGGATCCCGCGCGTGGTCGATCGACAGCGAGTACTCCCCGAGAGCGCCCGCGCAGGAACCGTAGCTGGCTACGACTACCTCGTAAGCGACGTCTGCGGCGGTGAACGAGGCCGACGGGCAGGAGTACTTTGGCGGCGGGTAGGTGCAGTCGAAGCTGTCGTCGGCGTAGGCCAGCGCGCAGGAGCTGCCGTCGTTGATCCACATGTGGGGATCGAATGCAGTGGAGGAGGACGTAGTGTCGACGGTCACGCTGACTGTCTCACCAGGCACGGTGGCGAGCGACCAGACATCGACCGAGTAGTACCAGTCGTACCCGCTCGAGCCGTCGCAAGGCAGATCGTCGGTCTCGGTCCACTCGCCGCCCTGATGGGAGTTCGCTTCGTAGTTGTCGTAGATTCCGCAGTCCAGGCCCTGGTAATTATCGATGTAGGTGGCCCCGCTGACGTCGCTGCTCCAGGTGAATCGGTTTCCTGTGAGCCGGGCCTGCGTGTCGGGCGCGCTGGAGTAGTTGGTTCCCTCGTAGGTCAGCCAGACCCAGTAGGGACCGGGGTAGTAGTAGTTGTAGTGGGGCCCCGCGTAGTCAATGCCGTAGCCCCAGGCGAGCACGTTATCGTAGTCGTAGCCGTAGTAGTCAGCGGTCTCCCAGAACGCGAGGAACTGGTCCGTGTAGCCCTCCCAGCCGCCGGTGAACGACCACTGGTACGGCTGGTTGCAGTCGGCGGTGCTGTCGTCGGAGGTGACCGTCGGGGTGATCTCGAACGCGAAGGTGCAGTCGTCACAGTCTCCGGTGTAGGCTGTCCCGGCCAGCGCGGTGACCGAGTCACATTGGGTGACGCCGTCCTCGCTATATTGGACGCTCACCTCTCCGCTCAGCGTGGTCCAGTCCCCGGTGGTCGTTCCGCCGGTGGTGCTCCCTCCGGTGGTGCTCCCTCCGGTCGTGCTGCCGCTCGTTGTTCCTCCGGTCGTGCTGCCGCTGGTGCCTCCGCTGGTCGTGCCGCCCCCGCCCCCCCCCCAGGCGCGGGGGGGGGGGGGGGCGGGGGGCAAGGGCAGGTGT
>CAYXGP010000286.1:0-9202 GCA_964464515.1 uncultured Enterobacterales bacterium | reverse complement strand
AGGGGCGTACAGTCGCGCAGATTCAAGCTCAACTTGAACCCGCGCGACTGTAACGGCATCTGGATTGGGTACCCCAAACATGTGCATCTGTATGATCTGCGCGAGCGACGCGCAGACAGGTGTCGCGGTGAGGAACAGAGCGTTCGTGCGTCTGGAGGGGATGGAGGTCGAGGCGGTCGGTCAAGCCGGCATCTGCGTGGGGCAGATGCAGACCGGGGGCGAGACGCCTCGGCTCACGGGCCGTCCGTCTCATCACTGCGACGTCATCGGGAACGTCATTCGAGACACCGGGCGGGTGACAGCGCGCTATGGAGAAGGCGTGTACATCGGTACGGGAGGACTCCAGGGAGACGCGACGCACGACGTCTTCGTCGCCGCCAACCGCATCGAGGGCGCACGAGCTGAGGCGATTGAGCTCAAGCCATTTACCACCAACATCAACATAAGAGGAGACACCATCATCGGTGGTTCGCACTTTTTTCACGGAGCGATCTCGGTAGGGGCCCAGGCATTCGACGCTCCGGATGGCAACTATATCGTTGAAGGCAATCTGATCTGTGGCTACGGGAGAACCAGCCCATCACCCGTGGCGGGGATCGCCATCGGACACGGCAACACCATCGTTCGCGACAATGTCATCGGGCACGTCGAAAGCGGCATCGGAATCCGAACGACCACGACGTTCGTGAATCCAGATGCAAACGCGGTCCTGCTGGAGGGGAACACTGTATGGACGCCTTCGGGGGGGCCATCCATCGCTCTCCATCTGGGCGACGAGCGGACCGGCGTAGCAGACATGCCGGGTGACGTCACGATGGGAGTGAATTGGACGGATGACGGATCCGCAGGTTCGTTGAGAGTCCCCTCCAGCAGCACGAGCGGCGCGGACTTCCACACCGAACCCGACTCGGAGGGTTGCACCAAACCCAACTGAACGGTGGTTTCTGACGACCGGCCTTCGTGATGCGAGAGGCCTGAGATTCAGCCTTCGATCCGATAGATCGTCCCACCCGAGAAATCCGCGACGTAGACCCGCCCCCGGGTGTCGCGGCCGAACGTCGAGATCAACAGGCCCCAGCGTCCCAGCGCATGCGCCGTCGCTTCGGTGTCGCCGGGAGAGACCGTGGCCGGCAGCTCAAGCGCCCAGATCCGTCCGGACGCGAAGTCACCGAAGACGTACCGTCCTTTCAGCGCCCCGGCGTCCGGATCGGTGACCACGTAGCCGCCGGTCACGGAGATGCCCTCTGTGCGGGGGTAGGTGTAGATTGGCTCAACCAGACCCGCGGTCTGGCAGTCGGTGGTCTCTGGTGGAAAGCAGCGCCGCCCTTCGCGGGTGGCCCAGCCGAGGTTGTCCCCTGCGGCGGCGATGTGGATCTCCTCTGTGGTGTCCTGCCCGACATCGGCGATGATCATCCGGCCCGCCGGATCGAACGAATAGCGCCAGGGATTGCGGAGACCGATCGCCCATGCCTCGGGGGCGATGGCACCGTCGCCGAGGAACGGGTTGTCGGCCGGCACGGTCCAGGCGCCCGGGTCGCCCACCTGGACGCGGAGCATGGAGCCGAGCCAGGAGGCGCCGTTCTGTCCGTGTCCGTGGGGGTCGTTTCGCCACCCTCCGTCTCCGAATCCAATATAGAGGTGGCCGTCGGGACCGAACGCGAGCTGACCGGCGTTGTGGTTCGGATAGGGTTGGCGCAGCTTCAGCAGCTCCCCCACCGCCTCCGGCGCCCAGGCCTCGGCGGCCGGCTCCACCCGCCACTCCAGGATCTGGGTGAACTCCCCGCTGGGGAGCGCGACCACTGCGTTCGTGTAGAACCGTCCGTTCTCGGCAAACCCGGGATGGAACGTGATGCCGAGCAGCCCCTGCTCGGAGGTGGTCAGCACGTCGAGAGACAGAAACCGTTGGCGAGCGGCAAACCCCTCACCGGTGAGCAACCACGCGCCGCCCTCCTGCTCGACCACCACCATGCGCTCGCGCTCGCCGGGGGGGAACTGGATGTCCACCGGCTTGCTGAAGCCGCTACTCACCTCATGAAGCTGCACGTCGATACGGCTCCGCTCGGCGTCGGCGCCGTCGAACACGACGGCCGGGCCGGTCCGTTCGCCCTCGGTCTCGACGACCTCGGCGGTATAGTCGGTCGGGTAGACCGAGACCACCAGCGCGCGCATCGAGTCACAAGCCAGAGTGGACAATAGAAGAGGGAGCATCATGAGCGCTCTCCGGGCTGGGAAGGTCTATGGCTCGGGGACGCGGAACGCGAACAGACCCCCCGCCTCCAGTAGATAGTCTCCTGGGCCTAGCGAGACCTCGCTGAGCCGGGCTCCATCCACGGCGCGCAGGTTCAAGCTGACTCGCGTGCCCAGGACCCGATCGTAGGTCGATGGCAAGGGCTCGATGTCCGGAATGCCGTAGCTGGACCCGCGGATGTAGCACACGTTCTGCGTCCCCCGAGGCTTCAGATGGTACAAGCGCACCACGCTCGCGTCGCCGACCACCGCCACCCCGGTCGTGGTCACCAGGGGGGGATCACCGATCGCATAGACCGCGTCCTGGTTCAGGAACAAACCCAAACCACACTCGTGGGACGACTTGATACGCTGAGTGCGTTTCGACAGGAGCACCGGCCCCTCGCGCCCCAGAGCATAGACCCCCGGCTCTGAAGGAACCATCGGCAGGACTTCGGAGGTCGCCGGCTCGGGAGGTGTTGGTTCTGGCGCGGTCCGCGCCAGCTGGGACAATGGTATAATCTTGTAGCCCACGGCGACCGGCTCCAAGCTAGCCCGCTGGCAGCTCTCCTGCAGCTTGACGTCTGCAGAGATCCGGAAGTACCCGGCCCCGGCGTCGTACGATCCACACACCTGTTTCTGGACCTTCGCCGCCAGCACCTCGGTGATCACATACACCCTGGAGACGTCGGGCCTGGAGGCTTCTAGCTGAGCCAGATCGCTGGAGCAGTCGGCATTGGCCACCAGCTCTCGGCGTGGGAGCTGGAACAAGCGCGGGGAATCGAAGATCATCTTCTTGGTCAAACCCACCCCGCCGCTCACGCCGACGACGGAAACATCCAGCCGCACACCGGTCTCGAGGACCTGGGAGATTTCCAGGCTCATGAATTCACTCTCGACCACCGTGGCGTCGAAGCATGTGTGTCCCAGCGCCCACAGGGCGACGCCGTCGTAGATGTCTCCTGGGCGGTACGCGCCGGACATCTCGGGGGTCAGCACCCAGCCGGCGGACTCCAGCACTTCGTGCAGGGCTGGGGGGGCGATGTCAGCAGCGCGACGACTCCGCTTGCCGGCGGAAACCGGTAGCGACCAAAGCAGTGAGATCAACCAGCCCAGGGTAGACACGGACAGCGGCCTTGAGAGGCAGGGGAGAATGAATTATGATGTTTCGGCGTGGAGGAGCGAGTCCGGCGGCTCGTCGAGAGCGCAGTTGTGTCTATCATACTTCGAGTTTTCGCGGCGCCGCTGGGCGAAGCTGATTCGCGGTGGAACGTCATAGGTTGTATTTCTGTGACTCCTCAACCCGGGATGTGCCTGGCTTCGATGACGATTCTGGCCTGTGGAGCCCAGCGGGTCCGACCGAAAGGCGTCCTCCGCCGTCGGCGATCGAGGCGCGCTTCAAGAACCCCCGCCGTCGGCGAGGGCCGCGCGCAGGTTGCGCCGGGCGCGATGCAGGCGGACCCGCAGGTTTCCGGAGGTGATCCCGAGGATGTCACAGACCTCGGAGCGCGGCAGTCCCTGGACCTCGACCATCAGGAGCACATCCCGCAGATCGTGGGGAAGTCGCTCGATCTCGGCGCGGACCATCCGCAGCAGCTCGCGGGAGCCGGCCTGCTCTGAGGGGTCCCAGGTCGAGCAGGGCCGCGCCCAGCGCCCCTGGTTGTCGAAGTACCTGGCGTCAGGGTCTTCCCCCACGTCGACGAACCGCTTGCGGAAGCGGAGCTCGTCGATGGCTCGGTTGTGGACCGCTCGAAACAGCCAGCTCTTGACCGAGCAGCGCCCCTCAAACCGAGAGAATCCACGATAGACCCGGATCATCGAGGACTGTACGACATCCTCGGCCGCCGCTCGATCGCCGAGCATCCCGGTGGCGTAGTCGAGCAGGCGCGGGCCATGGAGCGTGAGCGTCCGCTGCCAGGCCGCCGGATCCCCGGCCTTCAGCGCGTCGACGTCATCTTTCTGGTGAGGAGCCAGCTCTGCTTGCATTCGGGGAGCCCTCATGTCGCCCCCTCACATACCCCATCGAGCGGGTCCGCGTGCAGGGAGCCGGCGGGCGGGAGGACATCGAGGCTGGAGTCGATCTCCATCAAGACTGAGCGCCAAGGCCGCTCCAGAAGAGGCCTTCTCCACCCTCAACGCGGATGCACTTCGCCAAACGGCTCGCCGAGCTCTCGAAGGTTCCAGAATCGACTTCGAACTCGGCAAACCACTGGGCTCGCACCTCACGCGGGGCCGCCCTGAGGCCGATCATCGGAGACTTCTCTTCCTGGAGCGGCCTAAAGCTCTTCATCGACCGCCCGCATCTCGTGATCGTCACCTGTGACGAAGATCGGCGTGAGCGCGATCGTCACCCCGGCGTGGCGGGCCCCCAGCGCCACCGGCTCCTCGCTCCGAACGACCCGGCAGCTCGGGTGGAGCCGATACCGCAGCGAGTAGGTCCCCGGCTCGACCATGAAACGCCCCTTGGAGCCTGCGGGGACCCTGAGCGTGCCCGGCATGACCGGCGCGTCATCCTCGCCCAGGATGCGGGCCTGAATCTCAACGGTGCCGTTATTGAGCAGCTCGACATAGCGGGAGCCGCTCCCCAGGTGTCCGGTGCGCACGGGCGCCTCGCGGGCCGGGTCGCGGGCGCAGTCCGACGAGGGCGCCGCGCCCTGCGCGGGGGTTGCCACCGGCGGGTTCAAGGGGAACGTCGGAAACGCAGGCATGGGCGGCGGCAGCTTCATGCAGATCGGCTCGCCTGTGTCGTTGAAGTACCCGACCTGCTGCGCGCCGGGGCCGCACGGGTCGGCGGGCGCGTCCGGAGCTGCGAGGACGGGGGATGTCGCCGCTGGCGCAGGCGTCGCCGTGGCAGGTGTCGCCGCCGGGGCGGGCGCTGGCGGGGTGTGCCGGCAGGCGAACAGGAGGAGCCACCACATCACCATCTCCGGTTGGGTAGGTGAGACCGGGATAACGAGTCCGGGGGAGGTGAACGATGGATTCCACAGCGCTGTCCACCACCAGGCCGATCCGGGTCTGGAAGCTGCCCCCGATCTGGGGTACGCCGAGCCCCAGTCCGTTCGTCATCAAGCTGGAGACCTGGCTGCGCATGGCCGGGATCCCCTATGAGCCGGCGCACCTCAAGGGACCGCCGCGGTCGCGCACCGGAAAGATCCCGTACGTCACCCTCCCCGACGGAGAGGTGCTCGCCGACAGCAGCATCATCGTCGAGCGCCTGCGCAGCGATCGGGGCATCGGCCTGGACGCCGGGCTGCCGGCCAGCCGACAGGCCACGGGACACGCGGTCCGCCGGATGTTGGAAGAGAGCCTGTACTTCGTCGGTGTGTACGAGCGCTGGGTTGGGTCCGGCTTCTCTTCCAGCGCGCGCGATTATTTCGCACACATGCCACCGCCCGTTCGGTTCGTGCTGCCGCGCGTGATTCGGGCGCGGATGCGGCGAGCGCTGCACGGACAGGGAACGGGGCGACTGACAGACGCCGAGCGCGCAGAGCGCGGGCGCGCCGACCTCGAGGCCTTGAGCGCGGTCCTGGGCGAGCAGGAGTTCGTGCTCGGCCCGCCGTCGACGGTCGACGCCACCGCCCTGGGTTTTCTGTGGGCGATGTCGGCCAACCCCTACCCATCGCCCCTCACGGATGCGATCCGGGACAGCCCGCGGCTGCTTCGGTACATCGAGCGAATGCGGGCCCGGTACTGGAGCGGCTGGGAGAGCTGAGCGCGTGGTATAGAATCTCCCTCCTGGAGGGGTGATGGATCGCTGGATCGCTCGCGCTCTGCTCTGCCTGGCCCTGGGCTGCACCGACAAAGACGGCGAACAAGACGACGACGGCGGGCTCACGCTCGGCACCATGACGAGCGGAAGCACAGGCTCCTCGACAGGCACCTCCTCGACGGGCACCTCCTCGACAGGCACCTCCTCGACGGGCGGCACCGCGGGTTCCTCAACTACCGGGGGGACCTCGGGCAGCACCGGCTCGACGGGCGGCACCACGCTGACCGACGCCGACGGCGACGGCTTCCACGCTGAAGAAGACGACTGCGATGACGGCGACGCAGCCGTGAACCCCGACGCCGCCGAGGTCTGCAACGGCGCTGACGACAATTGCGACGGCGCCGTCGACGAGGGGGTGACGATTCAGGCCTGGGCCGACGTCGATCGCGACGGCTACGGAGACGACGACGCGGCGGCGTACGTCTGCGAGGGCGTGGTCGGCTACGCCGAGGTGGGTGGCGACTGCGACGACAGCGACGCGTCGGTGAGCCCCGGCGAGCACGAGGCCTGCGGCGACGAGGCCGACAACGACTGCGACGGTGCGGTGGACGAGTCCTGCTCCCTGTCAGGCTACGCGACCTTCGACCTGGTCCTGTCAGACGCGGGACCGGACGTCCACAACTGCTTCTACGTCTGGGAAGTGGAGGGTGAGGCAGTCTCACCCGGCACGCTGTGTTCGGGGTGTGAGTTTGGATTCGACGTCACGTGGACGTTCGATCAGTGGGCGCAGTCCGGCGACGACGGGACGTGCGGAACCGAGACCGGAGAGAGCGTCGGGACCGATCAGGACGCGCAATATACGTTCGGTCACACCGAGGACTACTACGGGTACGGTCCTGCCTTGCTGTACCATGACTACGGATCCTGGTACGCGCTCTCGCTTGACTCGACGTATGACCCCGCCGCGGCGAATTGGACGTGGGGAATCTACAGCTACACCTCTGACTATACGCGGATGTTCTACTCAAACGCGGCGCTGGACGGCTCGACGGTTCCCGTCCCCACCTTCGACACCGACGGCGACGGCTACGACACCTCCACCGACTGCGACGATCTCGACCCCGATATCAACCCGGCTGCCCTGGAGGTCTGCGACGGCGTCGATAACGACTGCGACGGTGACGAGAGCGGTGCGATCGACGCCGCGACGTTCTACATCGACGACGACGGCGACGGGTGGGGAGACGACACCGCGCCGCTCACGGTCGACGCCTGCGAGGCGCCGTCCGGGTACGGCGAAGCGGGGGACTGCGATGACTCGGACTCCGACGTCAGCCCGGACGCCCGAGAGGTCTGCGATGACCTCATCGACAACGACTGCAACGGCTTCACCGACATCGACTGTTCGTCCGGCAGCGACAGCTACGACACATGGGAGGGTTATCGGGAGTGGCAGATCGAGATCGCAGGATGGGGAGACTACTGTGACTTCGTCTGGACGACCGAGGGATCGCCATCGTCCTCCTCCTGCTCTACCTGTGACTTCGTCTTTGAGGTCGACGCCTACGATGGAACGGATCTGATCGGAAACTGCGGCGACTACGGCGACTGGCTGGGGATGGAGTTGGGGTACGATCCGGACTACGGTGGCGATGAGATGGTGCTGTACGGGTACGGCGGCACGTTCTACCCGGTCTGGTATGCAAGCCTCTCTGCGGATACGCTCTATTATTGGTATGACAGGACGACCACTTATTATTCCTATGTCCTCTACTACGATTGGTACGGCGAGGCAGAGCTGAGCTACACCGGCAGCGGCTCCGGGAGCACCAGCCACCCGTACAGCGCCTGGGTCGGAGAGCGTGAAGTCACGGTTGATGTATCCGGTTCGACCCTCTGCGACTGGGTCTGGTCGACCGAGGGGACCCCGTCATCTTCGTCCTGCTCCGCCTGTGACTTCGTCTTCGAGGTCGACGCCTATGATGGGATCGACAACGCCGGTGCATGTGGAGACTACGGCGACTGGCTCGGCGAAGAGTTTGGCTACACGGCCGACTACTACGGATACGGAGAGATGGTCTTGATGGGGTACGGCGGGACGTTCTATCCCCAATTCTACGCCAGCCTGGTGGGCTACGATCTGAGCTACCAACACTCCTGGAGCTCCTACTACGACTACGCCTGGTATGGCTCTGCGCTGCTGGTCCCCTGACGCCATTGGTCCCTGACCTGGAGAATCCGATGAATCGCTGGCTGCTTCCCTTTCTGCTTGTTTCCCTGGGCCTGTCCACGGGCTGTGATGACAAAGCCGACGAGTCCGATGACGACGACGGCATCACGCTGAGCACGACCACGTCGACTACCGGGGGCACGACCACATCGACCACCGGGGGCACCACCACCACATCGACCACCGGGGGCACCACCACCACATCGACCACCGGGGGCACTACCACCATCACCACGACGAACCCCGTGGACGCTGACGGCGACGGCTTCACCGAAGATGAAGACTGCGACGACACCTCGGCGGACGTCAACCCCGACGCCGAGGAGATCTGCAACGGGCGCGACGACGACTGCGATGAAGAGACGGATGAGGGGGTGACGGTCACCGCCTACACCGACCGCGACGCGGATGGATACGGCGATGACCGCGCGGGCGCCTATCAGATCTGCGAGGGCGTGGTCGGCTACGCGACGGAGGGAGGAGACTGCGACGACGGCGACGATCGCATCAACCCGGACGCCTGGGAGGTCTGCGACGACTTCGTCGACAACAACTGCAACGGCGTCACCGACACCGACTGCTCCGATCTGAGCAGCTACACGACCTGGGAGGGTGAACGCGAGTACGTCATCGACGCCGGTCCGCACGGAACCTGCGACATCATCTGGAGAACCGAGGGCGCCCCGTCGTCGGAGAGCTGCGGGCTGTGCGACTTCGTGTTCGAGGTCGACGCCTACGACGGAACCGACTACGGCGGAGCCTGCGGAAATCAAGATGACTGGATCGGTATGGTGTTCGGTTACACCGCTGACTATTACGGATACGGTGAGTTCATGCTGTATCAATCCGGTGGGACTTTCTACATCGCATTCTACGCCAATCTATTGGCCAACGAGCTCGAATACTACCACACCTGGGTTGGTGACTACGGCTTCGACTACGGTTGGTATGGCAGCGCGACGCTCTCCCCTTGATTCCCACCGGGTGCGTCCTCGAAAAGGGTGCAGGCTGAAATGGCCGATCATGCCGCTCTATCC
>CAYXGP010000285.1:0-9212 GCA_964464515.1 uncultured Enterobacterales bacterium | reverse complement strand
AAAGATATCGAGCCCGACAGGGGACCGCGGAACAGGTACCCACCGTCTCCGCCGACGAGGACATCGTCCAGACCATCTCCATCCACATCGCCGACGTCGCTGAGCGCGTCCACGGTGCCCAGTATGTTGGCCGCGATCGCGCCCGTCGCTGCGCCCAGAACGACATACGCGCCCGCGCCGCCGGCGTCCAACCGGTCCGCCGCGACCACCACGTCCGCCAATCCGTCCCCGTCAACGTCCCCCGCGCCGCTGACCGCCTTGCCGTTTCCATCACCGACGCTCCCATCTCCCCCAACCAACGCAACCGAACCGCTGAACCCTCCACCGGAGACCGGCCCCAGCAACACGACCGCGGCTCCACCAGAGTCGCTCACGTTTGGATCTCCATCGATGAGATCGTCGTAGCCGTCACCGTTGAAGTCGCCGATGTCGGTGACGCTACTTCCCCACCCGTCGTCCATGGAGGAGCCTGCATCGGCCTCCCAGGTGGACAGAGACGGCGAGGAGAGGGCGCCGGAGGAGAGGTACACGTTCACCGTCCCCGTATAGTCATCGATCCAGGGCTCTCCGATGGCGATGTCATCGAGCCCGTCGCCGTCCAGATCCCCCGCCCCGGTGACCTTGGCTCCGAACTGAGGGTCGCGGGTGTAGCTGGACGAATAGAAGCGAAGATCCGCCGCCGCGAACACCGGCATGTCGGATGACCAGATACAGTCATCGACCACACCGTCACAGTCGTCATCGGCGTCGTTTGCGCAGAGGTCGAACGCGTCGGGGTTGGTCCTTGAATCGGCGTCGTCACAGTCGGCCCCGCCGTCCCCCTCGAAGCCGTCCCCGTCGGCGTCAAAATCGTTGTCGCCGCCGCAGTCGGAGTCCACACCGTCATACCAGATCTCGGTGCTGCCAGGTTTGACATCGCTCGATGAGTCATCGCAGTCGCCCCCGCCGTACTCTGCAGAGTTGATCTGGTCCCCGTCGGCGTCGTAGTCGCTCCACCGATCACAGTCGGAGTCCACGCCGTCGTACCACACCTCGACCGCAGCGGGATTCACGGTCGCGTCGGTGTCATCACAGTCCTCCTGGTTGGACGCCTGACCGATCGCGCCGTCGCAGGACCGGCCCAACGCAGGCTGGGTGCCGTACCCATCGCCGTCAGCGTCGGTGTACCAGTCCACGGCATCGACCGTGCCAGCCTCATCTATGGCGCCATCACAGTCATCGTCTTCTTGATTGCAGAACTCTGTGGCGCCGGGATATCGCGTGTCATCGGTGTCGTCGCAGTCGGTGCTGTCTGCGACGTGGCCCACCAGACCCGAGCAGGACGGCGTTCGCTGATCCACGTCGCCGAAGCCATCAGAGTCAGCGTCTCGGTACCAGATGAGGGCGTCGATCGCGTTCGCTCCGTCCACCACGCCGTCACAGTCCATGTCGCGCCCGTCGCAGTGTTCCCATGCGCCGGGGTTCACGCCCGCGACGTCGTCGTCACAGTCGCCGCCTGCAGAGACATACCCGGTCGGCGCCTCGCAGCTCGTAACCGCAGAGACATCCGCGCCATATCCGTCGTCGTCGCGATCGACGTACCATGTCTCGACGCCTATGGCCGTCTCGTCATCCGCGAGGCCATCACAGTCGTTGTCGCGGGCCTCTCCGAAGGGCTCGCAGATCTCGACGGCGCCGGGGTGGATCGCGGTGTCGGTGTCGTCGCAGTCGCCGTCGTTGGAGACGAACCCGTCGGGCGCGGCGCAGGCGATCAGCGCCTCCGCCGCGTCCCCGAAGCCATCACCGTCCGCGTCGACGTAGAACGTCGCGCCGACGCCCTCGTCGATCTCGCCGTCACAATCGTTGTCGCGACCGTCGCAGGTCTCGGCGGCGTCGGGGTGGGTCCAGCGATCTGCGTCGTCGCAGTCGATCTCGACCGTTGCGCCGTCGGCGTCCAGATCATCGGGGGCTGCGGTGTCGGAGCCGGTCGGGTCGAACCGGAGATCACATGCGATGAGCGCGAGGATGATGGGGAGCACGGCACCTCCGGAGACCGGCAGCTACCAGACAGCTCAGATCCCCCTCGCCCCTATCATCATCAGGAGCAGCGCCAGCGTGATCACCGCCATGCCGACCCGCGGAACCACGCGCAGGGTAGCCATGACCTGATCGGCCTGCTCCCCCTCTGGCTCCTCGGCGGCGACACAGATTGCTCCCTCCAGCCGCGGCTCCAGGATGAAGTGAAACGCGGTGAGGGCCGTGCCCAGGGTGGCGCCGATCAGGAACGCCCGACCGGAGAATGTCGACAGCAGCTCACCCCAGCCGCCCGAGAAGCGCTGATAGAACAGGTAGATCCCGGCGAGCACCGCGGTTCCCGACAGCCATGACGCAAGCCGGAAGATTCGGGGGAACACCTCGAGCATGACGCGGCCCCGCTCCTCCCGCGACAGCTTGCCCATCGCCGGGACGAGCACGAAGTTGATCGTGAACACCTCTCCAACCCACGCCGTGGCGGCGATGATGTGGATCCAGCGGATCGCGAGATACCAGCTCATGAGCGTCCTCCCTTCCAGTCGTCAGTTACCCAGTCTTCAGTTGCGCTGTCCATCGCGGGCCTTGACCCCGACCATCACCTGGAACGGCGCGGTCGGCCGCGCCCCGTAGGGCCGCCACGAGGTGATGGCCGTGGACCCCAGCAGGTTGGTGGCGGTGGCATAGACCGAGAGCCAGCGACCGACCGGCGCGCTGCCGTTTGCGTCCAACAGAACGAGCGCAGGCACGTCGGCCTCCGGGAACGTACCGGCCTGGTCCAACATCCCGCTGCGGGCCGTGACGCCCAGACCAAACTCAAAGCTCGGGTGTCGCAGGCCCACCGAGGCGGCGCCCTGGTGCTGGGGGACATACGGCAGGCTGTCGCCCGCCTCGACGTCGCCGAACTGCGGGAAGTCCGAGTCGAACGCGGTGCGGAACCGCGACCGGATGATCGCCCCGGAGATCTCCAGCGGGATGGTGAGCGAGCCCGGCCCCAGCAGCGCGTCTCCGGCCACCGCCTCGACGCCGTACACCCAGACCTTTCCGCCGTTGAATTGGCGATCGATGTCGTCGCCGAGGCAACCCCCGGCCAGCGTGCACTGCCCCGTGAGGTTGACGTAGTCGCTCAAGAAGCCCACCAGCTCGGCGTGGCGGTCGCCCTGGGAGAACCGCGCGCCCAGCTCGGTGTTCCAGCTCAGCTCGGGCTCGACCTCTTCGGGCTGGCCTGGGGCCACCGGTGAGAACCCTCGGTGCAGCCCGACGAACGCGTCGGTCCACTCCCCGAGCCCCACCATCACCGCCATCCCCGGCAGCGTCGCCACGCGCGTGAGCGGGGGCTCCGAGTCTTCACCCACGTCCTCGCGCGCGGTGCGGATCACCTCGACGCGCCCACCCGGCAGCAGGTAGAGCTGCCCCAGCCGCAGCTCCTCGTGCAGGTGGACGGACAGCGCATGCGCCGACGCCTGGCTGTCCAGCGTCGTCTCTGCGCCCGTTCCCGCCGACACCAGCTCGCCGCCGGTCATCTCGTGCGGCGCCTCGGTGTGTACCCGCGCGACGTCGTCAATATGGACGCGCGCGCCGCCCTCCAGCGTGCTCGACCATCGCTCCGCGCCGGTCTCCCACCGCGCGCGTGTCTGCACACCGCCGCTGTGGAACGTGCGATCGTTCGTGCCGATCTGCAGGAGTTGGCCGGCGCTGTCCTGCTCCCCCCGCAGGATGCCCAGGTACACAGCCCCCTGCCCCGTCGTGGGTGCCTCCTGGAGCAACGTGTGCAGATCGGGACCGTCCGCGAAGCCGTTCAGCTTGGTCCACGCGCGCGTCAGGTAGTGGTGGTACACCACCGTGCGCACATCCACCGCCCCGACGACGCCCCAGGCCAGCTCGGCCTGCGTGCGATCCCAGTGCATGTGACCCAGCGCGCTGGCGGCGTACCTCCGATACGGCGTGTCCTGCCAGTCTTCGAGGGTGAGCCCCAGGTACGTCTCGTGCGACGTCTCGATTCCGTACCCCAGCTTGAGCTGCAGCTCGTGTGTCGCGTTGGGCGCCCAGCGGCTCCGCGCGTTGATCTCGCTCCGAGAGAACCCCGTGGGGCCGCCGCTGTCCAGCTCCTTGAAGCCCGCGCTGCGCAGGTGGACGCCCTCGACCAGCACGCCGCCGCCCTCCCCCGCCGCAGCGCCCCATGCATGCGCCTTCAGCGCCCCGTGCAGACCCGCAGAGACGTCTGTGGCCCAGTCGTGGCTGCGGGGGACGCTCCGTGTCCGCAGGTTGATCGCGCCGCCGACCGTCTGGGGGCCGTAGCGCGTGGCTGCGGGGCCCTTGAACACCTCCACCCCCACCAGACGCGTAGACATCGGAAAGTAATACGCCGCGGGCGCCGCGTAGGGCGCGGGGGCGAACAGAACGCCGTCTTCGAGCAGCGTCACCTTCGCGCTGCGGTCGCTGTTGGCCCCGCGGATCCCGATGTTGGGTCGCAGCCCGAAGCCGTCCTCGCCGCGAGTCGTCACCGCGGGGATGTGCGAGACGATGCGCTCGATGTCGTCCAGCTCAGCCCGCTCCAGCGCCGCCTCGTCCACGGCATGCGCGCTGCCCGCCACGCGGGTGCCGCCCTCGTCGGTGACGATGATGGTCGCGCCG
The DNA here is from genome assembly GCA_964464515.1 of uncultured Enterobacterales bacterium. GTDB lineage: Bacteria > Myxococcota_A > UBA796 > UBA796 > UBA2385 > CAYXGP01. Next base: position 4,568 of record CAYXGP010000285.1, on the reverse strand, counting down.
GGCAGGTCGTCCCAACCCTCAGGCGGCGCGCCCTCCTCTTCGCTGTCTTCCGACTCACCACCCGACTCGGCCTCGTCGGCCCCGGTGTCGGGGGAGCTGGTCTCATCAGCGCGGGCCGGTCCGCCGACAACCTGCAGCGCGAGCACCGACACACCCGCGGCGACCGGTAGCAATCGTCGAAACGGCCCGAACCACGCAGACAGCAGATCGTCGCCGTGGTTGCGCTCGGCTTCGGGGAGCCCGAAGCGCTCGGGGGGCCGATCTGCAGAGAGGCGCAGGGTGCCCGCCATACGATCCCAGACGGCCAGCCAGGTGCCCATGTTGCAGTGGTGCTCCGCGGGGTCCGCGCTGTGGTGGAGCTGGTGCTGCGCGGGGCTCACCAGCCAGCGCTCCAGCCAGCGCGGGAAGCGTATCCAGACGTGGCTGTGCCGCAGGTTCCCCATGGTGACGTTGCAGATGAGACCAAACGCAGAGACGCCGAGCAGCTCCACGTCCACCGCCCGCTCCCGGAATATCCAGAAGAACATCCCCGCCACCGCCGCGGTGGTCAGCGACCCACGCAGCTCGTAGATCAGCGACTCGACGGGGTGGATGCGATGAAACGTCAGCGGGGTGAGCACCTCTGCGGAGTGGTGTACCTGGTGGAGCGCCCACAACGCCGGCACGCGATGACCGAGCCAATGCACGACCCACCGGCTGGCGTCCCAGCACACGAACAGCGTCACCGCGTACAGCGCAGAGACCGCCCCGGATGAGATGGCGCCGGCCTGGAGGAAGGGGAGCTCGGGCACACCGAGCAGAGCATCCAGCCGACGCACCAGGTGCGTCGCCAGCCACCACGCAGAGACGAGCGAGGCCCCCCCGCGCAGCAGGCCGATGAGCTGCCCGCCGACGTAGAGCTGCGCGTCGAGCTGGGTGGACGGGTGGCGGATCACCTGCCAGACGCCCTGGAGGGTCCAGGCTCTCCGATGCTTCCGCATCACTGCAGCGATCAGCGCCATCACCAGCAGCGCGCCGATCCACGTCCGGCTGCCCCGATCGGTGAAGGGATCGACGAGGGCGCGGAGGAGGCTATCGACAGGCACAGCGCATCAGTCGGCGTCGCCCGCCGCCTCGTCGGGGATCTGCAGCGCGAACACCGTCGCCAGATCGCCCTTCAGCAGATCGGTCACCGCCTTCACGGCGTCGTGCAGCGCCTGCGCCTGCTCGGGCCGCGACTCAACGGCCTCCTCCAGCGGCCCCTCCACAGCAGCGACCGCCGCGATCGCCGCGTCCACCGTCGTGGTCATCTCCTGGGCGAGATCTTCGTGGCCCAGCTCCGTCAACAGATCGTCAAAGCCCGTGTCATCGCCGCCGGTCAGCAAGCTGCGGAAGCCCACCAGGTTGGCCTCGATGGCCGCCAGGGATGTGTCGCTCTCCGGGAGCTCGACGTCCTCGGGGCAGCGCTCCGCGCCGCAGTCGCCGCCGCCCAGCGGCACCGCCAGCTTCTCGTCCTTGGTGATGGACTCCAGGTAGAACAGCGCGTCGAAGACCGCGTTGAGCGCCTCCTGATCGTCCTCGTAGGGATCTGCGCCCGCGCCCAGGGCGTCCGAGAACCCGCCGGTCCAGGCGTCGCGCAGCGCGCGGCCCTGCCGGATGACCTCCGCGGTCACCGCCGCCGCGTAGGCCCCGCGCGCCGCCGCCACGCCGTCTGTGCCGAGGGCGTCCCACGAGCCGTGCGCGTTGATGTCGACCTGACTCGGGCACGCGTTGTCCGCCCCGTAGAACAGCAGGTGCTCCAGCGCGTCCAGGCCGTAGGCGTTCACAAGCCGCGTGGTGAAGAAGTCGGCGCCGCCGTACTCGCCGCGGACCGTCTCTTGATCGACCAGGCAGGGATTCACCGTGGGCCAGGAGTAGATCTCGTCGCGGCCGTCCTGTCCGCCCGCTGCCGTCAGCGAGGAGCCGAGCGGGCCTATCTGCATCACCTCCAGCTCCTGCCAGGCGATCATCGTCGCCTGCCACTGCGCCTGGGACGCCGCCTGCTCGCCGGAGAGCGACGCCTCCAGGAGCTCCGCCTCGGCGATGAAGCGATCGAGGGCGGGCACCACCACCTGCGGCCCCACCGCCGTCAGCAGGGCCGTCACCGTCGCCGACGGCAGCGAGCTGCCCGTGTCGGTCGCAGGACCACAGCTCGGGTGCAGCGACGCCGCCGCGAGCGTGCCCAGGAAGAGCCAGCTCGGCAGCGAGGAGCGCGGAGAGCTTCCAGCCGTTCTGTCCATCATCGTCCCCAGGGTCGGCGGCGTGGAGCAGGCATCAGATCGCGACTCGCAGTGGAGGCTGGAGACCCACGAAGTGGTCCGTTGGGGGGAGCGCTCCAGGCGCGGGGCGGCTGACAGCCCCCCCAGAAGGAGGCGTAGACGACCCGGAGAGCGCTGCGCTCTCCGCAGCGCAGAGCGCTGCCAGCGGAAATCGCGATTCCCGCTGGGGGCAGCTACCAGCCACCTTGTCCATCGTCGTCCCCGAGGTCGGCAGCGTCGAAGCCATAGGCATCGCCGATGAGGTCACGCGCGTCGAGGAGGGCCGCGCGGTAAGCGTCGATCTCCACGGGGCTCGCGCTCGGCAGCACCGGCGCCATCCCCAGGTAGGCGTGCAGCTCCACGAACGCCGCGTCATCGACGGGCGAGCGGGGGTTGAACTGCAGCCCCAGCGCGAAGCCCTTCAGCTCCGACCAGTGCTTGGCGTGATCGCCGAACGCGTAGGCGTCGGTGCCGAAGGTGTCCATGTCGGCCAGCACGTCGTTGATGTAGTGCACGATGGTGGCAGCGACCGCCGCCTCCCACGCCGCCAGGGCCACGTCGCGGTGCCCCTGCAGCTCGATCAGCTCGGCGTCGGTCAGCGCGGCTCCGGCCGTCTCGGACAGCAGCACCCGCCCGTCATGGAAGGCGTCCCAGGCGTCCGCGGTGAGATCCATTCCGGTCTGGCTGCCGCGATCCCGCTTGGCGGCGTTCACCGAGTGACCCCAGCAGACCTCGCTCGTCAGATCGATGACGCCGTCCCCGTTGGCGTCGACCGCGCGATCGTCGGCGATCTGATCGTCGCTCCAGTCGCGGTAGGTGCGCGCCGCCCCGAAGTAGCCCCAGCCCTCGTCCCAGGCATGCTCCAGGGCCGTGTAGGGCTTGCCCTCGTCAGGGGCCGTGTGATCGGAGAGGAGCCCCTTGCCGTCGGTGTCGTCGTCGAGGTAGTCGTCGGAGGCCTGGCTGAAGGAGACGGCACCCCGCAGGAACTTCTCCAGGAGCTGCGCCAGGTCGAGGCCGTCGGCGGTCAGCGTCACGCGATCCACCGGCGCTCCGTCGGGGTCCAGGGGGTAGGTGCCCGAAGACCAGTCCACGGCCTGCGAGTCGATCTGCGCGAACCACTCCCGCACGAGACTCTCCGGGGTCGTCACGCCGGGGGCCTGCCAGCCCGCGAACTCGGTGGACCAGTCGGCGTGCTGGCCCGTCTCGTCGTTGCCTGCGAGCTTATCGACGAGGTTCTTGCCGCTGGAGATCTCGTCGTAGGTGCTCTGAAGCGCAGGAGACGACCACGACTGGCCGTGCTGCACCGAACCGGAGGTGTCGGAGTCGAACTCGAAGTAGAAGCCCAGCTCGTCCTCGATGTCGCCGGAGACCGGGTAGACCTCGCCGTTGCTCAGACGCTCGGTGAGACCGTCGAGGTGGGTCTTCATGTCGTCGATGAGGAGCTGACGGAAGATCTGGCCGGTGTAGGAGACGGAGCTGCCGTCCGCGAAGGCGCTGGGGAAGTCGTAGCCGTCCTGCAGCGTGCTCCCCGCCCCCGAGCCTGAAGTACCGCCCGTCGTCGTGGTGCCCGTCGCGCTGGTGGAGGTGCTGGTCACCGCCGCGGTGTCGTTGTCGGCGCCACCGCAGGCGGTCAGCAGAAGCAGGGAGAGGTATGTACGCATGGCTTGTCTCTTCGGATTCCCGGGTGAATGAAAATGAAATTCAATTTCAATTAGAGGTTCTTGAGGCCCGGATGGTAACGCCGGGACGAGCCACCGACAACGGCCGGAAATGAAATTCAATTTCAATTACGAGAGGATCCCTGCCAGGGCAGATCCAGATCAGGAGACCCGCGGTTTCTCGATCTCGCGCACCGCGGTTCCACGGACCCACGATCCACGACTCGCCACCAGGAGACCGCGGAGCCGGTTGTAGAACGGCAAGGAGATGGCCGCGCTGACCTCTGTCCCCTCCATCACCCGAACCAACGAATCAACCAGACCGACGGAGCACCCTCTCAGACATCAAAACACCGTCTGCCATGCAGTGTAGTAGTCCCCCTCCCAGAGCACCTCCACCGTCCCCGAACCATCGGCGGCGGCCCGCAAGAGTTCACAGCGATTGCAGGTCTGTGCGGTCTCATCGGTGTCTCTGAGCATGGCGTAGACCCACTGATCATCGGTGCTCCAGCCCAGCACATCCATCGAGCGACTGCCGGCCTGCGCGAGGCTGATGAGGTCGCCGGTTCCATCGGCCGACTTAGGCTGCTCCAGAATAACAAGTTTCCACACTATCCAGCCTCCGCCGATCGCG
>CAYXGP010000284.1:0-9220 GCA_964464515.1 uncultured Enterobacterales bacterium | reverse complement strand
TCTGCCAACCGCTCCCACTTCCACCCCCACCGTGTTTCCCTCCCGGTTCCAATGATTTGTTCAGGGCCCAGGCGGCCATGCAGGTCCACCACGCCACCCAGATCCCACCGTCGAAAGCGGGATGGGGGGTCCGACCGTCCCCAGACGACCGCCACGGGGCCGCTCCAGGGGGAGGTGCGGATCTCGGTCCGCGATGGGCTGGTGGTCTCGCACACCTTTGACTGGGCCCGGCGCCTGGAGGTGCTCTACCCCCGCGCCACCAAAGGCCCCTGCCACATCACCCAGCACCAGTCGTTCTCGGGGAGCCTGCGCCGCCGATGATGCCCCTGCTCCAGCCCCTGCTCCTCTCTGCGCTCGCCCTGGCGACGGCCCCGGATGGTGCCCCGCTGCAGCGGTACCTCTCCCCTGAGCGACTGGAGGCCCTGCTGTCTCCCGAGAGCGTGGAGTGGTCATCGTGCGTGCCCGAGCCCCTCGACGAGCCGTTCCAGGTTCGGCTCTCGCTGCGTGTCCTGCCCACCGGCGCCGCCGAGGCGGTCACCGCTACGACAGACGGCGCCCCCGCGCCCTGCTGGAGCGCTCTCCTGACGGCGGTCGCCTTCCCGGCTCACGACGAGGATCCGCTGGAGATGGAGTTCTCGCTGGCCGTCCATACCGGCGGGGTCGTAGGCCCGGGGGGGCTGACGCTGCTGGCGCGTGAGCTGGGGCCGCTGTTTCTCCTGCTTCCGCTGGACGCAGCGGAGCGCCAGCGGCTCATCCGCGCGCTCGACACCTCCGCCGAGATCCCCTAGTGGACCTCGGCAGGGATGATGCCCGGGGCATCTCCTCGGCGGGCTGCTCCACAGCGGCTGTGCAGGAGCCCGACGCCGCTCGCTGTGTGGTCCCGCGGCCCGCTGCCGAGCGCCTGTAGACGCCGATAGGCCCAGCATCGAATAGGCCCAGCATCGAAGACGGGAGCAGCGAATGGACACGCCTGAGCGCATCCGGGACCTCCTGCGGAGCTGTGCGTGGCTGGATGATCCGGCGCTCGCGGTGGGGCTCGTCCCGTCGGTCGTGGAGATCGCGGGTGCTCTCCAGCCGGGCGGATCGGCGGCGGCGCGGTGGGCGCTCCCCGCGGCCTGCGGGCCGGAGATCGCGGCGGCGGCCGCACAGACCCTGATGATGGTGGGGCCCCGCCTGCTCACCGGCGGGTCGATGCCCGCGATCACCGAGGGCGATGACTCGGCGCTGCTCGCCGATCCCCTCGTCCGAACCCTGCTGGAGTTGCTCTGTCGCGCCGCGCCGTTCGGCCGCGCTCGGGTGGATGTCCCCGGCCTGGTCCTGGCTCGCGTGTGCAGCCAGGTGATGGCCTGCCGCAGCAGGGAGCTCCCGGGACTGTCCGTCTCGACGGTCCGCGATCTGGATGAGATGGCGGGACGGATCAGCTCCCGACCGCCAGCGGAGCGAGGCGCACTGTTGAGCCGCCTGTCCTTCGAGATCTCTGCGCGCGCGGGGGCGGCGTTCTCGCTCGCCGGGCGCTCAGGGCTGCGCGTGGCGGGGGGCGGGGTGACCCGTCAGCTCCTCTCCGAGCCGCTGCTCCTGTGCTTCCCGCGCGGAACCCTCGACCAGGGGCGGGGACTGGACGAGCTCGCGGAGCTGGCGGGCCTGCCGCTGCCGGAGGGCACGGCGGACGAGCTGGTGCGGGCCTGCGATGTCGCGCTCAAGGCTCATCGCGAGCGGGTGGACAAGCAGCCCCTGGCCATTGATCTCGCCCTGATCTCGATGCTCGGGACCGTCACCGATCCGCTGACGGCGCTCCTGCACCCCGTCCGGGGCCCGCTCCTCATCGGGGGCCTGCCCGAGCTGGCCCCACAGAAGGCCTACAAGAAGGCGGGCGTGGGCGGGGCGATGCTGAAGGGGATCCGCGGACGCCTGGGCTGTCGCGCCCTTGCGTCGGTCTGGTCGGACCTGTTGAAGCGTCTGCTGGTGTGGGATCTCCTCTCGGTGGTCTGCGCGCGCGTTCGCGACGTCCCTGGCAAGGTCCTCCGGGATCGGTTCCTCCAGCCCCGCCTCGCTGCGCCCTCCAGGGGATTCGTCGCGGCGGTCGGGCTCACCCCCCTGCGGACCCACCTGGCGACGCGCAGCGACTGGCAGACCGGTGTGGTCACCGAGGCGTGGGCCGGCATCTGCTCCGACGACGCGGTGGCGCTCTCTGCGGGGGTCGCCGATCACGGGGTCGCGGTGCTGGACTCCGCGCGCGCGGCTGCCCTGTTCGCCTTCGCGGCGCTCAAGGCGATGGGGGGCCCCCGACAGCTCCCCCTCGTGCCCACGCGCGAGTTCGCGGCCATCCCCCCGCAGGTCCGCCCGTCGGTGGGGCTCGCGGTGGGGCCGGTGACGGGCGGCACCGACGGGGAGCGAGATCTCCCAGCCGGTCCGGCCGTGGGCGAGGCCATCGCGCTGAGCGGGAGCGGGCCCCTCGATCTGGACGCTGGAGATTCGCTGGATGTCCGGCGGGCGCAGGTCGGCGCCAGCGGGCTCCGCTCGGAGGGAGTGGTGTGCAGCGCCGCCTTCTTCGAGGCGCTGCTCAAGGAGGTGCGCGACTCGAGCGCGGGTCTGCGGGTCGCGGGACAGGGCGGGGCAGGCGTCGGAGACTTCTGCGCGGACTTCGAGTGCTACCCCGTGCGCGCATACTGGGGAGTGCCCAGTGAGATCGTCGTGGCGATCGCGCTGGCGGAGGGCGCGGCGCCGGCTGTGGAGCTGCGCGTAATGGATGTGGAGTCGCTCACCGACTTTCACCTGGCCGACGCGGAGCTGGCGCGCCGTAGCCGCCCGGCTCCGAGCGCCGCGCCGGAGCCCGCGCCGTTGGAGGCCGTCGCCATCGCCGACGAGCAGGTCGACAGCGTGTTCGGCTTCACCACCGAGCGGCCTGCGCCGCCAGCTGGCGGCGAGCCCTTCTCATTTCCTCAGCAGCCCTTCCCCTCGGTGCCCCCCGCGACCGACGACGCCTTCGCCGCAGCTCCGGCCGACGACGACGGCTTCGGGGGGGGATTCTCCGACACCATGGTGCCGGTGCGAGGCTCGTCGGAGCCCGTGGAGGGGCAGGTGGGAGCGCTGGCGCTGCTCGAAGAGGACTCCGAGCCGGTCACGCCTGTCTCCAGCGCGGTGCGCCGCGGAGCCTGGGACGACGATGATGAGTGGGAGACTGACGACTGGCCGAAGCAGGAGCCGTGGACGCCGCCGCCGATGCCGGTCGATGACTCCCTCGGCGGCAACACCATCGTCGAGGGCACCATGCTCAGCGCGCTACCGGGCGACCTGGAGCGGCGGTTTCGCGGCTATGTCGTCGAGGAGCATGCGGGGGTCTTCACGTTCGGACGCCCGGAGCGACAGACCCTCGTAGACGCGCATCGGTTCGACACCAGCGGTGATATCGACGCGGCGTATCGCGGCTACCTCCGCGCGCAGATCGCCGCGGACTGGCAGGCTGACTCCGAGCGCTGCGCCTCGATGTCCAACGGCGGTCGCTTGTGGGACATGGACCTGCAGGCCCTGGAGCGCGCCCGCCGCGAGCTGGCCCGATGATCCCGCTGGCGCTGGCAGGGCTGGCTGCAGCCGCGGAGATCTCGGTGGGCGCCGGGGGGCAGCGTGATCTCACCGATCGGCTGGGTGACGAAGCGGACAGCGCGTCGTTCGCGGTGGGGCCGGTGGTGTTCGGGGATGTCCGGCTGGAGATGGCGCCGGTCGTTGACCTCCGGAGCGGTCTCTCCCTCACGACTGCGGCTGGGCAGGACCGCGTGACATGGCTCGCTGGCGAGACGCGCCTGGTGAGCGATGAGCACTACACCCGGCTCACGGCGGGTCGCCTGCACGTCGGTCCGGAGCTCTCCGTCGACGTCGGCGGGCGTCTGCGACCGTACTTCGGCAGTCTGCTGGGGCTGGCCTGGGTGCAGACCTGGCACAGCTTCGACTCCCGGATGCTGGCGCTGTACGATCCCGAGAAGAACGATCTCGACAGCGAGGGCAACATCGACCCGTTCGCCTCGCAGGTGGCGCCGGTCGTGGAGGTGCTCGCGGGGGTGGGGATCGGAGAGCCGCCGCTCGCCATTCGGGTCGAGGTGGGCTACAGCGTCTCCTTCCTGCGCGAGGTCGAGCTGCGAAAGTCGGCGAGCGACGCCGGGTCCCTTCGCACCGCCTATGTGTTCAATCCGTTGCGCATCGGCATCTCGATCTCACTCCCACCCACCGGAGGGGCTGACAGATGAAACTCTACCGTGTCCGCATTCCCGTCATCGCCAAGGCCGTCATCGACACCCTGTGCGCAGACTCCTCGATCGAGGTGGAGCCAGCCAATCGCTCCGAGGCAGAGCTGGATCTGGTCGCTGTCATGGAGGAGTACCTGCGCCGAGACTCCGCGCTCCGGGAGCAGGTCCGTGAGTACATGGCGCGCCACAGCGTGCCGTACGATCGCTACGGCAAGACCCGCTCTCAGGCCGCCGATGAGATGGGGCACCCGCTGGGCGATGACGTGGAGCGCTTCTTGTCTCGGCAGTTCGTCGAGAACTTCATGATCTCGCGCTGGATAGACGAGGTGTACGCCGACGACCGCGACCTCTACAAGCGGCTGCTCGGCCTGCTGCGGGATCACGACGTCGACGAGCGCGCCATCCGCGACGAGGCGCGCACGCAGGTCAAGAACATCCCCGAGGGCACGGTCGATTACGAGCTTGCGTTGTCCAAGGCGATCAAGGACGTCAAGCGGCGCCACGGACTCATCCAGCCTCGGCGGTGATCCCAGGGCTACCAGCGTTGTCAGGGCTGCGAGCGTTGACAGGGCTGCGAGCGTTGACAGGGCTACCAGCGTTGACAGGGCTACCAGCGTTGACAGGGCTACCAGCGTTGACAGGGCTGCGAGCGTTATCAGGACTGCCAGTGTTGTCAGGGCTACCAGCGTTTCTCCTGGTGTGGCTGCTGGCCTGCGACGACGGGCCCGAGCCGCCGTCAGGACGGGCACTCGCAGAGCAGGCCGCGGTCGAGATGGCTGCGGAGAAGGCGGTGGAGGCCGCGACAGAAGAGACCGAGGCGGAAGCGTCGGAGCCGGCCGTGCCCGCGGCTGACGTGGAGCCGGCGGAGCTGGTGCTGATCTGGGAGGGGATCGGCGCGCTGCACCGTTCGTTCTTCTCGAACCCCGACCTGACCGCGCCGTTGTCGCGGGCGCTGGGCGTGAGTCTACAGGGAGCGTCCAACATCTACGTCCGGCACGACGGAGAGAACTTCGCGGGGCAGATCCGGCTGCAGCTCCGTCCCGGTACGCTGCGCGTTCCGGTGCCGATCACGCAGACACACGTGCAGCTCCAGCATCTCGTGCCGATCACGCGGGCGCTGGCGACCTATCGCTCGCAGGTCGCCGCGCGGTTTGACTTCCGCATCGAGAGCTTCGAGATCGGGATCGAGTCGTTCCGAGGTGCGTCGGGCTGCATCCTGCGGTCAGCCGGCGGACCGCCGCCGGATGGCACGGTGGTGTCGCCCTGCGTGGAGATCAACGGCGCGGAGCACTGCGGGGTGGCCGAGGCGAGCGGCACGCGCTTTGCCCCGGAGATCGTGAAGAAGCTCGGGGTGTGTCTGGCGCCTTGAGCAGCGCTCGGCGAGGGAAGGTACGAGGCCCCACCCCGCAGACGGTCTCAATCCTCGACCAGCACGCGGAGCTGCTCGCGGATCCGCCGCTTGATCGCGGAGTGGAGCTGGCTCACCCGCGACTCTGTGACCCCGAGGACCTCGGAGATGTCCTTGAACGTGCGCCCGTGGTAGTAGTACATCTCGACGATCTGCTGGTCGCGCTCGCGGAGCTGCCCGACGCTCTCGCGCACCTTGCTGGCGAGGAACATCCGCTCGAGGTCGCGCTCGGCGCTGTCGGTGCCGAGGGAGTCGCCGAGGGTGGCGTTGTCGTCCTCGCGCTCTTCTGTGCTCACGAGCACTCGGATGTCGGCGGTCTCGAGGAGCGCCTTGAGGCGAGCCAGATCGACGCCGAGGTGTTCAGCGAGCTCACGCTGCGTGGGCGGACGGCCGAGCTCATCGGCCAGCGCCTCGCGGCCGCGTTTGAGCATGGCTGCGCGATCTCGAACGCTCCGGGGGACCCAGTCGTTCTTTCGCATCTCATCGACGATGGCGCCCTGGACGCGGATCCGCGCGTAGGCGCCGAATGAGCCGGAGCGGGTGTCTTCGAAGCGATCGACGGCATCGATCAGCCCGATCATCCCGATGTTGATGAGATCATCGACGTCGACGCAGCGCGGGAACCGGCGGGCCATGCGGTAGGCCACCTGCCGCACCATCGGGTAGTGCCCCAGAATCAGCGCTTCGCGCCGACTGTGGTCATCCTGCTGGGGCGCGCGCTCCATCTCTGCTCCCGTGGGGCTCTGCTAACGGAAGCGTAATGCCATCGGCACCTGATCAGGGGTGCATTTGCGCTGGCTCATCGGGCTTTGTCTCGTTCTGTTCCAGTCGCTCCATCCCCAGCGTGTGATCTCCTGCGGCGAGCATCCGAAGACGTTCCGCGAGATCGGTCAAGGCGATGTTGCGATGGAGCTGCTTACCCTCCAATCCCCACAGGATGAATGAGCACCAATAGTCCTGCGCGGTGTACCAGGCGAAGTGCTCCCCGTAGAAGGACGTGACGCGGAAGTGCCCGCCTTCGGTGAGATCGAGCAGCTGGAGCTCGGGCGGCTGCATCTCGCGAGGCATCCACTCCGGCATCCCCTCGAGCCACTTCTGCTTGCGGCGCTGTTCCCGCTCTCGCGACTCCTCGGACAGCTCGTTCCAGCTCCGCTGATCGAACAGGGAGATCGACTCTCCGTCCACCTCCAGCGCCACGTAGCGTCCCCCCGGATGCGGGATCACCCGCCGCACGCCGGGCAGCTCGCGGACGGAGAGGCCGTCCCGCGTGAACAGGCCGCCGTCTTCGAGGTCGCTCCAGCCCACGAGGTCGCCAGCGACCACGAGAGACTCTGCCGGCTGGGTCATCCACGGGAGGGCCCGCTCGGCGGCGCCGGTGTCGGTGTTCACCCAGAATGGGTGCCGCGTACCGGTGTCGCCGAGGCCGGTGAGCAGCAGGCGCCCGTCGACCATCTGGAGGTCCTGCGGCTCACGGACGGGCAGCTCGACCAGTCGCAGCGTGCGGTCGCCGCGGTCGTAGATGCCCAGGCGGTACTTCTCGGCCGAACTGCGCGCGGCCTTCGAGGCGGTCTCCCGTGACGTGACCTTGGTGTCCAGGCTGCCCTCTGGCGGCAGCGGCACCACCAGCACGCCGTCGCGGAGCCACGCGGCGTCGGCGACGGGCGTCTCGGTGGGCACGCCCAGGATGGTCTTCATCTCGGCGTCCATCACGTGGCCGCCGTGGGTGAGCTGGAAGTAGAGGTCGATCCCGTTGGGGGACCAGGCGAAGTTGGCGAACTTGTTGGAGCCGCATGCATCGAAGGCGAGCTGCAGCCCGTGCTTCGCGGAGAGGAAGCGGATCTCCCCCGGGCTGCACTCCGCGTAGGCGCTCTTGACGTTGTCGGTGAAGGTGGCGTCGCCGTACAGATCCTGGCGGTCGCACCCGACGCTCCAGAGGAGGAGGGCGGCGCCAGCGGACAGGTTTCGGGGGAAGGGGCGGGTCATCGGCGTCTCCGGAGGGCCAGCGCCAGCAGGCCAGGCAGCCAGCTTGCGGTGCTCGGTAGCACCTGACAACCAGACGGCGCCACCCGTTCCGCGTCGTCATCCGGCGCGCCGGTGTCGTTGGCGGGATCGTCGACGCGCGCGGCCCCGGTCGCGTCGATCACCGCGAGCTGACGACCGGCGGTGATCACCCACAGGTCGATCTCTTCGTCGACCTCTACCAGGGCGCCTGCGTCGGCCAGCAAGCCGTGCGCGTCTTCCGACACCACAGGCAGCGCGATCGGCTCGCGCGCAGGGGGGAGGAGGGCCCACACGCGGCTGCCCGGCGCGAAGCCGTCTCCGGTGAGGGTGACGACGCCGTCGTCGAGCGCGGCGTGGGTGATCACGGCGCTGCTCTCGCTCAGGGACCGAGCGTCGCCGATGAACAGCGCGCGCGGCAGCACGACGCCGTCGATCTCGACGGTCCAGGGACCCGGCGCGAGGGCGCTGGGATCGACCTGCCAGGAGGCGCCGATCGGCGTGGCGAGCACGGGCTCCTCTCCGGGACGGGAGAGGGTGGGGGCCGAGACCCCTGTGGCGCCCGGCACCGCGAAGCGCCCCTCCCCGTCGCGGGACAGCAGGCGAGGCCAGGGGAGCACCTCTCCGAGCGACGCCCGCTCCAGCAAGATCAGGTCGGAGGAGCGGGTGGCGTACCCGGGCGCGTACCCCGGCGCGGAGATCTCCAGCGTGGGAGACGCCTCGGCGGGGAGGGGGCGGCCGAAGCGACCGTCGGGCGCGCTCTCCAGCCACCAGCCGTCCTCGGGGGCGTCGATCGTCGCGGGGATCCCCCGGCCGCTGGTGGCGTCGATCACCTGCCCGGTGATGACGTCGGGCCAGGCGAGGAAGCCGCGCACCGCCGGCAGGTGGTCGTCGATCACCCCGGGCAGCTCAGCGGGGTCGGGGATCTTGTCGGCCGACACCTCGGCGGTGAAGTCCAGGGTGCCCCACGCTCCATACGACCAGTCGTTGGCGTCGCCGTAGGTGATGTACCAGTCGGCGCCGTTGGTGGTCCAGAAGCCGTCGCCTGTGATCTCCGCTGCGTAGCTCTCCGCGAGATCTGCCAGCAGATCCTCATCCGGAGTGTCTTCGGTGGTGTGGTTCCACACCCAACCCAGGTTGAAGGCGCCGGAGTGCAGAGACAGCCCCGCGCCGAAGCCGCCCCAGGCCGCCAGCGTGCGCATCGCCGCGGTCTCGGGCTCGCTGAAGGGTGCCGCGCCGGACAGGTACTCGCCCGACGACCAGCGGTAGCCGTAGTTGCGGTTGAGGTCGACGAGTCGAGCGTTGTAGCGGCTGGTGGCGGCGACGCCGTCCGGGTTTACGTGGGGGATCACCAGCACGGCGTCGCGATCGAGGAGCGCGGTGTCTCCCGCGGCGTGGCGCTCCAGCAGATCGGCGGCGATCTTCAGGGCCACCGCGGCGCTGGACAGCTCATCGCCGTGGTGGGCGCCGAGGATGCGCCAGCGCAGGGCGGGGGTCTCGGTCGCGCTCAGCTCCAGACCAGCGAGCGGCCGATCGCCGACGCTGCGGCCGACGTCGATCCGACGGGCCAGCCCGG
>CAYXGP010000283.1:0-9261 GCA_964464515.1 uncultured Enterobacterales bacterium | reverse complement strand
GGGGTGGGTGGGTGGGGTATTTGAGGCCTTGAAATATGTAATTAATCCGAAGCAAGATATTTAATAATCCGATCCCAATTATATACCCCCCCCCACGCCCCCCCGCCCCCCCGCGGGGGGGGCGGGGGCCCGGGGGGGGGGGCCCCGCGGGTGTTGCGGGGCCCCCGGCCCCCCCGCTCCTCCGCGAACCTCGCCGCCATGCAGATCGCCGCGACGGTGCGCCCCGAGGACATGACGGCGGCGCAGCGTCGGGTGCTGTCGCGGTACTCGGGCTGGGGCGGGCTCTCCATCGAGCGTTTGCGCGACCAGTTCCCGCCGGACTTCCCTGCGCCCGACCCCCGTGGGCTGATCCACGAATACTACACGCCCACCAAGGTCGCGAACGAGATCGCCCGAGTCGTCCGTCCGCTGCTGCCTGGACTGACAGGCCCGGATGGCTCGGTGCTCTCGCTGGAGCCGTCGGCGGGGATCGGGCGGTTCGTCCGAGCGTTCTCGGGGCCGGGCTTCGAGTCGGTGCATTGGCTGACGGTGGAGTGGTCGGAGCTGTCTGCCCGGATGCTCCAAGCGATCGTGCCTGATCTGGCGCTGACGAACGCGCCGTTCGAGCGCTGGATCCGGGAGCACAGCGACGAATCCAAGGGGCGAATCAATCTGGTGGTTGCGAACCCGCCCTACGGCCAGCGGGGCGCGGCCGTCACCGAAGACCCCGACCGCTCCTACCGCGAGAAAGTCGCCTACGCCTACTTCCTCCGGCGCGGACTCGACCTGCTCGCCCCCGGTGGCCTCGGCGTCTATCTGATCCCAGCCGGCTTCGTCAGCGGCGGGGGCGCGAAGAACCGTGCGCTGCGCGAGAAGGTGCTGCGTCGGCATCACCTGTCTGCGGCCTACCGCCTGCCGTCGAACCTGTTCCCCGGCGCCTTCCTCGTCACCGACCTCATCTTCTTCCGTGCCAGGGGCGGCACCCTCCGCGAGATCGCCCCCGCCGACAGCTTTATCGTTGAGGGTCGGTACTTCAAGGAGAACCCCTCACACATCCTGGGCCGGGAGGATGGCAGCCAGCGCGCCCGCCACGGCTACCAGATCATCGGCGAGTTCACGCGCCTGCCCGAGCTGGTCGAGCGTCCCATCTGCGCCGACTGCTCCATCCAGGCCGACTCTGCACCCGCCGCTCATAGGACGCGCACCAGCGGAACCCGTCGCGTCACCCGCGCCGAGCGCGCCCTGGCACCCCACCTGTCGGCGGCGGTCGCCCTGGGGATGCGTGTAGACACCTTCCTGGCGGCCCTGGCCCGGGAGGACGACCCGCAGCCCTCCCAGCTCTGGCCCGAGCTGCACGCCGCCCTCACCGCATGGGTCGAGGCGAACGGAAACCCCCGCGCCGACACCGATCTGGCCCGCCTGATCCGCGAAGGCGTCACCGGAGCCGAGCGATTCCTGTCTGCCTTCACGCGCGGCGGGACGCTGATCGCCGGGCTCCGTCAGCGCCCGGTCCATCGCCCGCGCTACCTGGGTCGCCCTGACGACATCGCCGCCCAGGCCGAGCTGCTGTACCGGACGCAGCGAGCGTTGAACCTCGTCCAACTCCTGACCTTCCACCAGGACCAGGGGGGCACGCTGCGCTCGACCGCCGACGCGCAGGAGGCGATGGTTGAGGCTGGTTGGGCGCTGGACGGTGAGGAGTGGGACCAGCTCCTGCCGATGGAAGACTACCTCAGCGGGCACCTCTGGCCGCGACACGACCGCGCACAGGCCCGAGCCCGTCACGGCGACGGCACTGCCACCAACCAGGCCCGCAGACTCGTCGAGACCATCGCCCCCGCTGTCTTCGATGACATCGACGGCGTGTCTCCAAGACAGGGATGGATCCCGCTGGACCTTGTGGCGGGTTGGCTGACTGAGACCCTCAACAGCAACTACGGCACGGTCTCCCTGACCCGGGAGAGCGGCTTGGTGGTCGTCGAGGGCACCGACTACGAGGACATCGGCGACGCCTACCTGTCTGCCGAATCGCGTTGGTTCATCGGCTGGGTGAATCACGATAGAACCGTGTTCCGGCCGAAGAAACGGCGACATGAGAGCCTGGACGAGATCCGTCTTGCGAAGGCGCGAGAGTGGGAGCACTCGTTCCGCGCCTGGATTGGCTCCGATGACGAACGGCGCTCGCGGGTCGAGGAAGCCTACAACCGTCGATTCAAGGGGTACGTCGCGCCGACCTACGCCGCCGAGCCCCTGACCATCGCCCGGTGGAACAACGACACCATCCGTCTGCATCCCCATCAGGTCGCCGGCGCCCGGCGTCTGCTGGCGAACCGGGGCGGCCTGCTGGCATTCGACGTGGGCGTGGGCAAGACCTACACCGGCATCGCCGTCATGGCCCGAGCCCGCCAGGAGGGCTGGTGCCGACGACCCGTCATCCTGGTGCCCAACTCGATCATCTGGAAGTGGGCCGCAGACATCGAGCGCGTGCTCCCCGACTACCGGGTGGCGGTCATCGGCTCGAAGAAGAAGCGGCTGAGTCGTGGACCGCGGAAGGGCCTGGTCACGTCTGTGACAGACAGCCCGCAGGAGCGCGCGAACAAGTGGACGCGGTTCCAGGCCGGCGAGTACGACGTGGTGCTGCTCACCTACTCGGCGCTCTCCCGCACTCGGATGAATGAGTCTGCGGTACGCGAGTACGCCAACCACACCGAGGCCATCCGTCGCGAGATCAAGTTGCGCCAGCGGAACGCGGGCAAGGCGAAGACGCTGACCGAGCGCCAGCGCGCCATCCTCCGCGAGGGTGTGTCTGCCTGGGTGGCCGAGATGATGGAGCTGCCGGGTTCGTGGCAGTACGATCCCGGCATCGCATGGGACGACATCGGCGTCGACATACTGATCGTGGACGAGGCTCAGAACTTCAAGAACCTGTACCTGCCCGAGGCCAGAGAGGGCGGGGTGCCCCGCTTCATGGGCAACGCCGGCACAGGCTCCAAGCGCGCCTGGCAGCTCGACTTCCGGGCAGCCGCCGTTCGTCGCAGAACCGGCGGTGCGGGCATCGTGCTGCTGTCTGCAACCCCAGCCAAGAACAGCCCACTGGAGTTCTACAACCTCATCCAGTACGTCGATCACGACGCCTGGTCCCGCATGGGGATCCGCGACCCCGAGCAGTTCATCGACCGGTATCTGCGCATCGAGCTGAAGCCGGTGGTCGATTCCAAGATGGATGTGGTCGAACGGTCGGCGGTGACCGGGTTCCAGAATCTGCACGAGCTGCGCGACGTGATCTTCCGCTACGGCGAGTTCAAGACGGCCGAGGACGTGGGGCTACGCCTCCCCGAGCCGACCGTCAACGTGGTCGAGGTCGACATGAACGACGACCAGGCCACCAAGTACGCCGAGTACGTCGCGCGCATCGAGGCAGCCCTGGAGTCCACATCGGTCTCCGAGAAGGGGCAGATTCTCGGACTGCTCGCCCGGCTGGCCCTGGTCGCGATCCACGCCGAGTTGGACGCCGGCCTGGACTGGAAGACTGCGGCGACCGCCGATGTAAGTCCGCACAGCCCCAAGTTCGACGCCCTGACTCAGCGCGTGCTCGCCAACCCGACGTGCGGACACATCATCTTCGTCGATAACGTCGCAGCACACCGCTGGATGATGGACGTGCTCATCGAAGCCGGGATCCCCGAGGAGCGGATCGCCGTCCTCAACGCGATCACGGCGAAGGGCGCCGCCGACCGTCAGCGGATCGCGCATAAGTTCAACGGCGACCCCGACGAGGGCACAGAGCCCGAGTACGACGTGGTGATCGCCAACGCCATCGCCTACGAGGGCATCGACCTCCAGACCCGAACCTGCGCGATCCACCACCTGGATCTTCCGTGGGAGCCGGCGACGCTTCAGCAGCGCAACGGTCGCGGCGTTCGCCAAGGCAACACGCTGACAGCCATCGAGATCAACTACTACTTTGCACGCCGGTCGCAGGACGGGCTTCGGTTCAATCTCATCCAAGGCAAGCTGGGCTGGATGAAGCAACTGTTGCGGTCCCAAGACAGGGATACCAACAACCCCGGCGCGCAGATGGCCCTCGGGCCCGAGGAGATCCTTCTCCTCGTGTCCCGGGATCCGGAGAAGACGGTGGCTCGACTCGCCTCTGTTCGCGAGCGCCGACAAGAGGACGCCCGCAGGAAGGTCGCCGCCGACGCCGCCCGGCTCCTGCGCTCGGCCAATGCCCGCTTCCGCAAGGCAGAACGAACCTCTGACCCCGCTGAGTCGTCACGGCTCAGGCTGGAAGCGGAGGGCAGGCTGGAAGACCTGGCGGCGATCGACACCGAGGCATGGCCGTGGGCGCCGTGGATGTACGCCGTCCGGGAGCGGTCGATGCTGGTGCCGGTCGATGGACAGGCCCCCGTCCATGAGGGGCTCCGCATCGGCGTTCCGAGTCAGTGGAACCCCGACAACATCGACTACGCCGAGTTTGGGCGCGTCAAGGGTGACCAGATCGGGCTTCGGGAGGCAGGCGCTGCCCGCTGGGTGGTGAAGACAACGGACGAGGTGGCCGCCCTCAACCTGGAGCCCGGTCACCTCGCCCCCGACTGGCCCGACGAGGAGCAGCTCACCGACGAGATCCGCCGGTATGTCCAGCGGCACCTGTCGTATGCGGGCTCATGGCCCTCGCTGGGCTGGTCGTGGGCCTCGGACGCCTGGATGGAGCGAACCTGGGGACGATTCGGACCCGAAATCGTGGAGTCTCTGGCCGATGCTCGGTCCTGGGCGACCCGGACCCAGCAGGTGCCGGCGATCATCGACGGCGCCTTGCGGATCACTCAGGGCTCCACGTTGCGATCTGCGTTCGTGCTTCCGCCGACAGTCGCCGGCTGGCGTCAGTTCCTGGAGCTGGCACCGACCAGCGGGCTGAAGTTCACGGACCTCAAGTCGGCTGGCACCTACTGGTGGGACCGGACCATCCCGCAGACTCTGCTGAGCGCGGCCAGGTCCGCGAAGGCGGCGAAATGACGCGGGGCAACGGACCCGTGCTGCTGCTGGGCGCTCTCGGCGTGGGGCTGGTGGCTGTGATGGCGGCTGCCGGCGGCGGCTCGCCCGTGCAGGGGGCACGCAGACTCGGAGAGAAGATGCAGGGAAAGCTCGGACGATTCTTCAGTTGGGCGGAGATGACCGCCAGCAGCGCGGCAGCTCGACTCGGGCTCAGCAACCAGCCGACGCCCGATGCACAGGACGCGATGGCGGCGCTGGTCGGCGACGTGCTCGACCCGCTGCGACATGGGCTGGGACGCCCGGTTCGGGTGACCAGCGGCTACCGCAGCCCGGAGGTCAACGCCGCTGTCCACGGCTCTGCCACCAGTCAGCACATGAGCGGAGAGGCTGCCGACATCAAGGTGGACGGGCTCTCGGCACAGGCGCTCGCTGCGGCTGTCGTCCGTCTGGGCGTGCCCTTCGACCAGCTCATCTGGTACGACGAGGATCGGGGCGGTCACGTCCACGTCAGCTACACCACCAAGCGCGCGAACCGCCGACAGGTGCTCCACGCGCCGTCGGGTGGCGGGTACCGCCCTTGGAAGCTGTCATGAGCAGCACTCCGCTGACCTCCTGGCGCCGACTCCAACGCGCTTCGGTCGACGAGCCCGGTCCCTGGACCGACCTCGACACCATCCGTCGTCCCGTCGGGATGACCCACACTGCGGTTCAGGTCTGGGCCATCGGCGAGCTGATTCCCCCCGTGACCGTTGTCCTCCAAGGCACCAACCTGAGCCAAGGCGCCCCAGACGTCGGCTGGGTTGACCTCGGCACCGTCACGCTCTCTCCAGAGTCATCGACCGCCATGTTCGGCGTCGGTGGGCTCGTAGACGTCACCCCCTTCCGCTGGCTGCGCGCGACAGCGGTTGGTGGTCCTCGACCTTGCGCGCTGCTCGTCGTCTTCGACGGCGACATCCTCTCTCCCAAGGAGTGATCTCCCATGACCACGTTCTCCCGTGCCCGCGGCACGCACAGCTCCACCTTCCAACTCGGCCGGGACGGCCCGCAGGTCAAGGGCAACGCCGGCGTCCTCCAGGCCCGCGACTCCGGCGACACCGCCCTCGCCCGCATGCAGGTCGCCACGCCCACCGCCGATGACGACGCCGTCACCAAGTCCTGGGCCGAGGCCAACCTGTCTGCGCCCTCTGGTACGGTGCGCGCTGTCGCTGTCTCCGTCGGTACGTCCACGGCGTCCAGCACCCTCCAGCTCCCGCAGAACGCCGTCGTCCTCGGCGTCAAGGTCAACGTCTCCACCGCCTACTCGGCGGGCGCCACCATCGAGGCGGGCACGGCCGCCGACGCCGATCAGTTCATGGCGTCGGCCGACAACAACCCCGAGGTCACCGGCCTCACCGAGCTGGAGCTGGCCACGGCGCCGCTGGCCTCCGCTGCGGCCGTCCAGGTGACGGTGGGCGGCACCCCCGCCGCTGGCGCTGCGACCGTGGTGGTCGAGTTCACCGAGGCCGCTTCTTGATGTCTCCCATCGAACGCGCTCTCAACTGGCTGCGGAAGGTCATGGACCTCGACGCCGGCGTCGTGGCGGTCGAGGTCACGCTGAAGTTCCACGACATCGTGCTCTACACCGACCGATTCGAGTGGACCCTGCCGACCTCGGAGACGCCCGCGAAGATCCCCCGGCTGTCGGGACTGCGCGCCCGTCGTCGCCGGCTGATGCCGCAGGAGGCGTGATCGATGTCTCCACCGCGCCAGGAAGATCGGCTTCCGAGCTGGGCCAGCGAGCTCGCCGACGTTCGGGAGCGACTGGCGCGGCTGGAGGCCATCACCGAAGCACACGACGCCGCCAGCGCCAGCCGCCACGACCAGCTCCTCACCGCCATCCGCGTCTTCGAGTCTCGGCTCGACTCCGTGGAGCGGAGGGCATGGAAGGTGGCGTTGGCGCTGGCCGCCCTCGGCATGGGTGGAGGAGCTGGCGCCATCGAGCTGATCCGCTCTGCCCTGGGAGGAGGATGAGATGCCCAAGGGAACCTGCCGCTGCAAGCTCGCCGACCGGCAGCCACACGATGATCAGGTCGAGCGCGTACTGCAGATCGCCGAGGTGTCGGTGGCCGCACACCCGCCCGAGGGCTTCTCGCCCGACGAGGTGACCGCCTTCGCCGAGCAGCACCAGCAGCACCTCGACCGCCTCGCCCGATGCATGATCGCCCGACGTGCATCTGGTGATCGCTGATGTCGCGGCCGAAACGCGCGGCGCTGTACGCCCGGGTCAGCACCACAGGGCACGGCCAGGATGTGGGCCTACAACTTGATGAACTCCGCGAGGCGGCCCGAGTGCGAGGCTGGGAGATCTACGATACCTTCGTCGATGAAGGACTCTCCGGTGCCAAGACCGACCGCCCACAGCTCCAGCAGATGCTCAGTGCCTGTCAGGCTGGGCGGGTCGATGTCGTCGCCTGTTGGAAACTCGACCGGCTCGGTCGGTCCCTCCGGCACGTTCTGGAGATCCTGGACCAGCTCGGTGAGCAAGGCGTCGAATTCGTGTCCCTGCGCGATCACGGCCTGGACACCACCACGCCGAGCGGACGCCTGTTCACCGCCATCATCGCTGCGTTCGCCGCCTTCGAGCGGGAGATCATCCGCGAGCGGGTCATCGCTGGTGTCCGTCGTGCCCAGGCCGCCGGAAAGCACTGCGGCCGGCCGCGCGTTGAGATGGATCTCCGTCCCGCTCTCGCCATGCTCGACCAGGGCCACGGGCTCAAGACGACCGCGAAGGCCCTCGGCGTTTCGCGCGCCACGCTCCGGCGCCGCCTCACCGAGGCCGGTCACTGGCCTCGGCAGGATGGTCAGAACCCCGGCCCCGCCGAAGCCCTCCACGACGGGTCCACTACCGGGTCCACAGTCCTGGGCAGAACCTGATGGAATTGAGCCCTGATGGATGGCGCCTTGGTGCTCACGAACCTCGTCGAAGCCGCACCAGCCGCTCTGCGTCGTCGGCGAGTTCATTCAGGAAGCGAGCGGCTTCTCGCAGGCTCCGAGAGGCGAGCAAGATCTCCCGACGCAGAGCCTCGTGTGCACCATCATCCGTCTGTGTTGATAGAGCCCGCTTTATCTCCTCTTGATTGCATAGGATTTTCGCCCCGAGGGCAGCCGATCGCCTCACCTTGTCAAAAACCGTATCCTGTGTGGACGTCCGAACCTCGAAGCGCCCGGTGAGCGGCTTGCCTTCGAGTAGTCCTTCCAGCAGAGGATATGCTCCCCAAACCCGACGTCGAACTGCTTCTCTTGTCAGCACTGGAAATCTCTCTGATCGGACTGAACACAAGTCTGGATGCACAACATAGCTAAATCACTCCCAACGCCTTGAACGCAGCCTGCCGCACATCACCATAGAAGATTGGATCCACCTGTTCCAGCACCTCAGGGTCCAGTTCCAGAAGTTGCCGCTTGTTCCCGACTGGGATCATCGCCTTCTTCGCGCCGTTGTCCATCGCCACTTGGAGCGGCTCGGTGAGCGACCGGACAGACTTGATATTGCCCTGCACCGTCAAGTCGCCGAGTACCATCAGGCCGGCCTGGGGTTGGGCCTTTCGCAACGCGCTGTACACTGCGACCAAGAACGCAACGCCGATCTCAGCCTCGACGCGGTTTCCAAGGAGATCGATCACCTGAACGTGAATGTCTGACGTGTCAAGATCTCGGGCGACTCCGAAGGGTGTCTTGTTGGCCTGGAGATAGCCGAACGCCCGGGACACGGACTCCTTCATCGCCCCGGCGACTCCTCCGGCGAGCTTGAGCTTTCCCGTGCCTGACGCGACGGAGACCTCGACGCGGTACAACCCAACTGTCCCATCCCCGCTCACCGACGAGGTGTAGAGCGTGCCAGGGGCGAGCGGGTCTGCGGAGATAAGGTCGCGCCCGCCCTGCTCAGGGACGCCGACGTAGTGCTCCTCACCGCTTGTATTGTCCAGGTAGCTGAAGCTAGTGTGGTAGTACTCAAAAGCACCCATCTTCTTGAGCTGTTCCTTCACCCGGCGACGTCCCTCGACGGCGAACGCCAGGATGCCTTCAAGATCCTCTTTGCTGACTTCGCCGTTGGGGTGCAGCACTTTCACGAGGCCGGAAACGGTGCGACGAACGGCTTTGCGGTCGCGAGCGTTGAGGTGGCTGCCCAAGCTGAAGTGGTGATCGATGACTTCGGTGTAGTTGGACTTGCGGAGCTCGCGGAGGGCCTCGGCCAAGTAAGGCTGCTCCAGAATAACAAGTTTCCACACTATCCAGCCTCCGCCGATCGCG
>CAYXGP010000282.1:0-9291 GCA_964464515.1 uncultured Enterobacterales bacterium | reverse complement strand
TCATCGCTCAGATTCCACTCCTAAAGCGCGTAATCACTTAACCGGTCACGCATGCACGGGTATCCTGCGGGCCGCCAAAGACAGGAGACGCCCGTGACAAACCCAATCCTCCTCCTCTTCGCCGCCCCGAACGCCCAGGCTTTCTGCGGTACCTATGTGGGGGCGGCTGACGTGACCAATGAAGCCAGCCATCTGGTGGTCACGCGCCAGGACTCCACGACTACCCTGACGATGTCCAACGACTTCCAGGGCGCGCCCGAGACGTTCGGACTCATCGTGCCTGTGCCGCGCGGGGTCGGCCCGGATGACGTGGGGGTGGTCGCTCAGAGCACCCTGGAGGAGCTGGAGACCTACACCGCGCCCCGAATGGTCAGCTACACCTGCGACGACGTCCAGTGGGTGTGGATCGAAGGGGAGGGGTGGAGCGGAGATGTCGATACGTCCAGCTCTGCGTCGAGCGGGTGCGGCAGCGGCACCTCCAGCGGCTCGGGCTCGTCCTACGTTGGGGGAACGTCCGAAGCAGAGCTGTCCGATGGGGACGTCGCTGTCGGCGTCACCTCGCGCTTCGTCGTCGGCGGGTACGACGTCGCCGTGATCGAGCCGGACACCTGGGACGACGTCGACGGCTGGCTCGCGGCGAACGGCTTCGAGATCTCCGAGCAGGCCGGAGCGCTGCTCGACGAGTACATCGGAGGCGGGAGCGCGCTGCTGGCCGTTCGCATCGCACCCGATGAGGTCGCGGACACCGCAGACACGGGCGCGGCGCTCGACACCGGGCAGGGAGACTCCGGGACGTCCGGGTCTGCTGGAGAGACCGAAGACACGACACCGACGGATACAGGCCTGACGGCCGACACCGGTTTCGCCGAGTCGGTCGAGCCCATGGAGGACGGCTGGCTTCCTCCACTCCAGGTGATCTACGACTCCGATGTGGTGTCCCTTCCCCTCCGCCTGGGGACCACGTCGTCTGCTGGGGAGCAGGATCTCATCGTTCATGTGCTCGGTGATCTGGACGACGGCGCGTGGCTCTCCTCTACCCACGTCGGGGCCGACGTGGGCGACATCGACTGTATGCTCGAGGGCGACTTCAGCAAGTCCTACGACGAGCGACTCGACGCTGCGCTCCAGCCGGGCGCAGGGGAGGTGTCGGTGGTGTTCGAGTACGGCTGGGGCAGCGGGAAGTGCGATCCGTGCCCGCCCGGGTTCTCGTACCTGTCTTCCGATGTGGCGAGTGAGCTGGGCTTTGATGGATACACCGACGATCTGTACGTCACGCGGCTCCACCTGCGGTACACCCCGGACGATCTCGAGCAGGACCTCGTTCTCTATCCGACAGGGATCGATACACCGTGGCAGGTCCGTTACATCCAATACACAGAGGAGCTCGGGTCCTTCTTCAGGATCTGCGACGGCGGGATGGGGATCGGCGACTGCGACCAGCCGGACGAGCCCCCTTCCGGCGGAGACGAGTCCTACGAGGAGACGGACGGTGACTCTGCGCTCTGCTCGGCGGTGGGCCTGACCCCGTTCTGCCTCTCTCTATGGATACTGGCCCGTCGGCAACATCAACTGATGCACACACCGGCACCCCGAAACCGTGCCTGAGCGATGACCGCGATGAAACGAGTCATGTAGCGCTGAATGCTGTCGGCTGACGTGTGTGGTCCGCGGACCTCCCGAGCGATATCGGCCGCGGCGTTCGATACCATTCGGCACTCGGCCTCGAAGGCATCGAGATCGCTCGGGGGGACGAACAGATCATCATCCCGCAGCCGCGGCAGGAGGCGAGCACCGCGGCTGCTGAGCGCTGGCGATCCCCACAGCGAGAGCCGGTAGGACTCGAACCCGGCCGCGTCGTCTGTGACCGCGCAGAGATAGTAGCCGCCTTCAGGATCGAACAGATCGATGACCAGCGCCATCAGGCCTCCCGCCGACGACCTTGTATCCCACCCATCGGCTCGGCGGAGCCAGGTCAATCCGGTGACGGCAGCGGCTCCAGTGTCTGCAGGTGGTTCCAGGCCGCCTGCATGTCCTCCGCGCTCCAGCCGGCGTAGGCCGCCCAGGGCATCATCGAGTCCAGCGTGCGGTTGTCTGGTGTGGCTCCGGTGCGCATCGCGCGGTCGAATTCGGCGAACGACCAATTGCCCAGCCCGTCGGCGTGCGGCGTGATGTTGGTTGAGGGCGGCTGGCCGGGCCCGAACCCCTGACCTGCGCCGCCGCCGTGGCAGTCGATGCACCCGCTGAGCGTCACCAGATAGGCGCCTCGATCGCCCTCGTCGGTGGGAATGGGCGCGGCGTGGTCGATGTGCTCGGCTGCGTAGCGCCACTCCCCCTTGCGCACCAGCATCCGCCCGATGGGTCCCAGCCTGGAGGCTGGCAGGATCTCTCCTGACGGCGTGAGGCTGCCCAGGTAGGCGACCATCGCCGCCAGGTCGGCCTGGGTGATCAGCGCGTAGTCCGGCATCATCAAGATGGCGTCTCCAGCGGTGTCGATGCCGTGGTGGATGGCGGCCACCCACTGCTCAGGTGTGCGGTCGGGCCGCGTGAGGTTGGGGCCCACCAGCCTCCCCATCGGGAACCCGTCGATGAAGGTCTCCCCCGTGAGATCGGCGCCGTGGCAGTCTGTACACGTCGCGACGCCGTGGACGAGCGCGCGTCCGCGATCGGTGTCGGTCGAGGTGATCGTGAGGGGCTGGATGGGCGCTTCGACGGGCACGGGTCTGGGCACCGTCATGCAGGCGCTGAGGAGCGGTATGTACATTCGTATCGGGCTGTCGTCGGGTCTTCTGCGAAGATGCAGTAACGTAACCCGGTCTGCGGAGGTCAGCGCTGCGCCACCGAGCCCTCTCCGGTCAGCGCTCCCGCCGTCTCGATCAGACCGACCAGCTCCAGTCCGCGGCCATCAGAGACAGCGCCTCGCGTCAGATCTGCGATCCAACCGTAGCTGATCTCCTGGACGTGCTGAGAGCCCCGGAGCTTCTCGGCGAAGGTCGCGGTGCCCAGCGCCAGCCGGAACGCGTTGGACGTGTCTGCGAGCTCCGCATGCACGAGCCCGGAGCGCATGGCGGTCTTCCACTCGCGGGCCGGCGCGTCGGGCCCGGGGGGCTTCGCCCGCAGCCGCACCGTGGCGACGCTGTGGCTGGCGTGGTCATCACGCAGAATCACATCGTAGAGCGCCGTGACGGAGTGGCCGCTGCCCACCTCTCCTGCGTCGACCTTGTCGTTGCGGAAGTCCTTGTCGGCGATGTCGCGGTTCTCATAGCCGATGAGTCGATAGGAGATCACCGCGTCCGGGTTGAATTCCACCTGTATCTTCACGTCGCGCGCGATGGTCTGCACCGTTCCGGAGAGATCCTCGCCGAAGACCTTCTTTGCCTCGGAGAACGAGTCGATGTAGCTGTAGTTGCCGTCGCCCTTGTCGGCGAGCTGCTCCATGGTGGTGTCTTTGTAGTTGCCCGTCCCGAAGCCGACCGTCGACAGCGTGATGCCCTTCTTCGCATGGCTGGTGATCGTGTCGAGCATCTGCTCGTGGCTGGTGCGGCCGATGTTGGCGTCGCCGTCGGACAGCACCACCACCCGGTTCTCTGCCCCGGGGACAAACGCCTGCTGGGCCATGTCGTAGGCCAGCTTCACGCCGGAGTCCATGTGGGTGCCGCCGCCGCTCTGGAGCTGGTCGATGGCGTCGAGGATCTGCCCCTTGTTCACGACCGAGGTCGGCGCGAGGATGCGCTCGGTGCGCCCGGCGTAGGTCGCGATCGCCACGCTGTCTTCCGCGTCGAGGTGCTCGACCATGTACTTCATCGCGCGGCGGGCAAGTGGCAGCTTGTCGCCGCTCGACATCGACCCGGAGACGTCGACGAGGAAGGTGAGACGCGCCGGCCTGCGATCGCGCGCGCTCAGCTCCCGTCCCTGGATGCCGACACGCAGCACGTGGTGGGTGGGCTCCCAGGGCGAGGGGGCGGCCTCCAGGTGGGCGGCGAACGGCGCGCCGTCGGTTGGCCCCGCGTAGTCATAGTCGAAGTAGTTGACGAACTCCTCGACCCGCACGGCGGCCTCGGGCGGCATCCCGCTGCCCTGCAGCTTTCGCCGGGAGATAGTGTAGCTGGCCGTGTCTACGTCGATGCTGAACGTCGAGAGGGGGTCTGACTCTACGATCACATGATCCGTCACGCCGTAGTCTGTGTAGTGCTCGGTGTCGACCTCTGGTGCAGACCGCTGGGGCTGGACGGACCCGATCCCCCCTCCACCCTTCGCGCCGAAGTTGCCTCCGCCCGCGCCGTAGCCGCTCTTGCCGGTTCCGCGGCCCCTGGTACCCAATCCTCCGAGGCCCTGGGCGGTGCCGCCGCCGCCGAGGCCCGATCCGCGCATCGCCAGCCCACCGACCTGCGTACCCCTGGCGCCGATCAGGCCGCCGACGCCGCCAGAGGCGTCGCCTGGCAGGTTGGAGTCGGCGAAGACGTCCGCGATGGCCGGCGCCGCGCCGTCTCCGCGCGTCGCGAGCAGGCTGGTGATGAGCTTTGAGTGCTCCTTGCTCGCCTGGGCCTTTTTTGTTTTGCTGCGCTTGGCCTTCGCAGCCTTCATGCTGGCGTCCTTCTTACCGACCTTGCCCTCCTCGGACCTGGCCCGCACACCCTCACCTGCGCTCGGGCTCTTCTGCGGCGTCGACTCTGCGACCTCCAGATACGCAGACACTGCGGGAGAGGCCGCGGGAGACTCAGGGAGGACGAGCTCAACGAACCTCTCCGGCGTCTCGACCAGCGAGTCGGGCGCCTCCGTCAGGTTTCCGTGGAACGCGAGGAAGCCGATGAGGCCGAGGCTACCTCCGAGCAGGGTGGGGATGAGGGTGTGCGGGCGGATTCGGGGCATGGGGGTCTCCTGAGCGCTCCCACGCGGGAGCCCTGGTTTGGTTCGTGACGCTGCGGGTCGCCTCGCTGCCGACTACCGACAGCGCCCCTGTCGGGAGGTTCCCGGGCCCGCGTCGGCGTCGGATATATGATCCACCGAAGAGGAGGGAACCCGAATGCGCTCCGCGACCCTTGCGATGCTGCTGGCCTGCACCGGCGCAGCGCCCCCACCGCCCGGCGACGGCGGAAATACCACAACTTCAGGCACATCCACCTCCACCTCGGGTGGGGTCACCAGCGGCGGAAGCACCACGACCTGCGAGGGGGCCGCGGAGGTCTGCAACGACGTCGACGACGACTGCGATGGCCTGGTCGACGCCGACGATCCCGATCTGGCGGACGGCGTCGAGTACCACCCCGACATGGACGGCGACGGCTACGGCACCTCGGGGGTCACCGTCATCGACTGCGAGGCCCCGGAGAGTCACGTCGAGGACGGCAGCGACTGTGACGACCGGAACGCCGCGGCGTACCCCGGGGGGGACGACACCTGGTACGACGGTGTCGACGGCGACTGCGACGGCGAGAGCGACTACGACGCCGACGGCGACGGCTGGGACAGCGACGAGCACGGCGGTGACGACTGTGACGACACCGACGCCGACGTGGGCCCGTCGATCTGGAATTGGGACGGCGACGGCGACGGCTACGGCGACGCGCCGAATGTCGTCTACGACTGCACGCAGCCGGACGGGTATGTGGGCAACGGCTCGGACTGCGACGACGACGACGCGCGCGTCCACCCCGACGCGCTGACCGGGTGCACCGACGAGAAGGAGGACCTCGACTGCGACGGCACCCCTGACGCCTACATCGGCGACATCTTCTTCGCCGCGGACGACGGGAAGGTCACAGACCTGACCGAGACAGCCGGTACGGAGTGGGTGGTGTCCGAGGGCGGCGCGCTCTACCTCTGCCCGGGGTCGTGGCCGCTGACGCTCACGGTGGCCGCCGACGCCTCGGTGCTGGGGGTCGGCGGCGCGTCTTCCACCGAGCTGGAGGGCGGCGGGAGCGGACCCGTGATCGCGGTGGACGGCCCCTACTCCGTGACCATCAGCGGACTGACACTCACCGGAGGCGTCGCGGATCAGGGCGGCGGGCTGCGGCTGACCGCGGGCGCGATCGCGGCGGTCAGCGACGTCGAGATCACCGGCAACAGCGCCGCTGTCGCTGGCGGGGGGATCTACCTCTCCGACGCCGTGCTGGAGATGACCGACTGCGAGATCACGGGCAACACCGCTCCGGAAGGGGGCGGATTGGCGATCGTCGAGTCGGATGTCAGCCTGGACGGCGGCGGAGTTCATACGAACGCGGCGACAGACGGCGGCGGGGCCTGGATGAGCGGAACCTCCACCCTCGCGTCGGTGGAGGGGCTCTGGGGCGAGACGAAGACAGAGAACAGCCCCGAAGACGTCGACTCAGACACCGACGGTTGGAGCGGACCCTACTTCGAGTTCGGCGATCCCGCGTCGTTCACCTGTGACGCCGCCGGGTGTGCGGACATGACCTGGTACGCAGACGCGGACGGTGACGGCTACGGTGATGAGACGGCGGCCAGGGTCGCTGGCGGCGCCCAGCCCTCCGGCTATGTCTCGGGCGCTGGGGATTGCGACGATACAGACGCGGACGTCTACCCGGGGGCCGCTGAGACGTGGTACGACGACGTCGATCAGGACTGCGCGGGCGACGACGATCACGACGCCGACGGCGACGGCCATCAGCTCGACAAGAGCGGCGGGGACGACTGTGATGACTCAGAGCCGCTGGTGCATGTCGGTCGATTCGAGCTGTGCGACAACGGCGCAGACGATGACTGCAACGGGAAGGTGGACGACTGCGCCTGGAGCGGTCTGCGGGAGCTGTCCACGGCCGATCTGACGCTGCTGGGTGACGAGCCCTCCGATCGGGTCGGCGTCACGGCGAACGTGGGTGATCTCAACGGCGACGGTCGCGACGAGCTGATGATCGGCGCCTCGTCCACCGCGGAGAGCGACGCGGGGTCGGTCTATCTGTTCTGGGGAAACCTCATCTCGTTGCTCGGCACGAGCGGCTCGGCATCCGACGCGGACATGACGTTCCTGGGTGAGTCCACGGGGGACGCCGCCGGCGCTGCGCTCAGCGGCGCGGGCGACATCCACGACGACGGGTTCGACGATCTGCTGATTGGCGCCGCCGGCGATGACACGTCTGCCAGCGGTGCGGGGGCGGTCTATCTTCTGTACGGCGGGATGTCCGCAGGGGGCTCGCTGGCGGGAGCGGACCTCAAGCTGCTGGGAGAGGCGCTGTACGACGCCGCCGGCGGCTCCATCGCGTCCGCTGGAGACATCGACGGAGACGGCTTGTCGGATGTGCTGATCGGCGCGACCGGTGCCGGCCGCAGCGACGAAGGCGCCGCGTATCTGTTCACCGGAGCGAGCCTCGGTGTGTTGGGCGGTGAGGTCTCTCTCAGCAGGGCCGATCTGACGCTGACGGGCGAGAACCGCGCAGACTCGGCGGGAGGAGCGGTGGCTTCGGCGGGAGACGTCGACGGGGACGGCCTGTCGGATGTCCTGGTGAGCGCCACAGGCGAAGACACAGCGGGCGGCGCTGCGGGGGCGGTGTATCTGCTGCTCGCCGACGGCGCGCTCTCCGGCACACGCGCGGATCTCTCCGACGCCGATCTCAAGCTCCTCGGCGAGCAGACGTCTGATTATGCAGGATCGGCGCTGGCCTCGGGTCGCGATGAGGACGGCGACGGCCTGAGCGATCTGTTGATCGGCGCCTACCGCGAGAACACCGCGGCCGCCGACGCAGGGGCCCTCTACCTGCTGCGCAGCGACGGCGCGCTGGACGGGCTGGAGGGCGCGCAGTCGCTGTCGCTGGCCGATCTCAAGATCACAGGAGAGGCGGAGGACGATCAGATCGGCGCGGTGGTGGATTGGATGGACCTGAACGACGACGGAGTCCTGGAGATCGCCACGATCGCCGCGGCCACCGACGCGCGCCCCACGGGCTGGGGGTACATCATCGGGGGAGACCACCTGTACGGCCTGCAGGGGACCCTCGGGGTGGGCAGCGCTGACGTGCAGATCCCCGCGATGGACGAGGACAGCGTGATGTCATTTGTTTCTTCGGTCGGTGATATCGACGGAGACGGCTTCGAAGACGTGGTGTTCGCCGATGAAAGCGCAGACTCTGGTGGCGAGGACGCGGGCGTGATCGCCCTCATGTTCGGGTTTTGATCTTCGCGCAGGGTCTTGAACTTCGCGCTGGGTGTAGCCGGTGGGTGACCGCGTCACCGGTCACGTGTTGGGCCCCGTCAAGTTCCCGGCTTGACTTCGTCCAGGAAGCGCTCGAGGAGGCGGGTACCCCCAGCAGACAGCGTCTCGTCTCGGGTCTCCAGGTCGCCGATCCATTGGACCTCCAGACTCCGCGCATCGACGATACGCACACGCACCGCCAGCTCGACAGCGTCGGTGTGTTTCTTCTCTACCCTCTCGCCGACGGACTTCTCCAGATCGTCGGGAGACGGGCAGTCCGACAGGGCCTGCTCCAACGCGGACTGGCGGGCGTCGAGACGACGTGAAATGTCCTGGTACTCCACCAGCGCCAGGTCCCCCGGTGTCGCCTCCTTCCGGCCTTCGTACTTCCCTCGGCTACCTTCGTACTCGGCCTTTGCCTTGTTGAATGCCGTATCGTAGTCCTTCTTCTGCGTCTTGATGGCCTCCATCGCGGACTCGATGGTCTCCTTCCACGCCGCGTAGTCGGCCGAGTAGGCCTTCAGCTCATCGGGATCCAGCGAGAAGTGGACATCCAGCTGGGGGTGGGTCTCCTTGGCGTGACGCACCTCGACCTGCAGCATGAGATCCGCGTCGATGACAGGCTCGACCTGCATGAGGGTGCCGAGCGGGGCGTTCCAGCGCACCGTTCCATCGCGGACTGCGGTCTTCTCGGCGGGGACCGCCATCAACACATCCGGTCCCACGAAGTGCGACAACCCCGACTCCAGGAGGACACGCGGGAACAGATCTTCGAGCCTCTCAGATGCGCTCGGGCCCAGAGCATCCACGCTGGGGTGAATCGACACCGGCAGGATCGCGAGGCGCAGCGGAGCGCTGGGCTTCCCGCGCTCTGGGATCCCCACGGCATCGACGCTTATCGGTAGCTGTACGCTGACCGGGAGGGCCTTGGCCTGTGGCGTCGGCGGCGGACTCATGGGATCGCCGAGCGCCGGCTGGTCGGGCATCACGAAGTCGGGCCTGGCGCAGCCTTGCAGAGCGAGCGCGGCGACGAGCGTAATGAGCATGCTGATTCGCGTCATCGCTCCCCCAGGGCCGTGGTCGCGCTCAGGGCAAGGTTGATGTCGTCGTAAGAACCCCCGGCGGCGGATTCGTCAGCGGCGGCCATG
>CAYXGP010000281.1:0-9375 GCA_964464515.1 uncultured Enterobacterales bacterium | reverse complement strand
TGGCCGGCGAGCAGGTCCGCTTCCGGGTGACGCCGGTGTCCGGAAGCGCGCCGATCTGACCGCGTGCCCCGCCCCCTTCTCCCACCGGATGTCACACGGGTGCTGTCTCTGCACGGCCCCGTGGAGTTGCTCGTGGTGCGGGGCGACGACGTCACGCGTGACAAGGTGCTCCTCGCGCCGTTCGACGAGCTGCTCTACCTGTTTATCCGGCGGGGCAGTCCCACCGAGCGGGCGCTGAACGAGAGCCACCGGATGGAGATCCACGCGCGCCACCTCGACGGGGACTACTCGGTGCGCCTCGTCGGGCACGGTCACGCCGGTCGGGGGCTTGCCGGCCACCCCGAGCGCCACGCGCTGGAGCCCTGGGCGCCCGAGGGGGTGTCCCAGACGGTGCTGCTGGCCGCCCCGTTCGTGCCTGAGCGCGTGGAGTTCACGCGGGTCGAGGTGGAGGAGAGCCGGGTGCGGTACCACGGCCCCACCGACGCCGCGCTGAAGGCCGGGGCGCTCGGCCGGGCGTGGCTGCGGGTCGCGTTCGGAGGGGTGGCGTTCCCGTTCGCGCTCGCCGCGCTGATCGTGCCGTGGATCTGGCTCGGGGTCGAGGGGGCGGACTACCCCGGGCGGCCGCTGGCGCTCATGCTGGCGATGGGTGGGGGGCTGGCCCTGCTCGGCGGGGTTCGGCTCCTTACATTGGAGCGTTCCTACCAGGCCTGGCGGGCGGGACGGCTGCGCAGAAAGGACGCCCCGGTGCTCAGCGACGGGCTGCTGGCCGCCGGCCCGGTGAGTCGAATGGGTTGGGTGATGCTCCTGGCCGGTGTCGCGCAGATCGGGTTCCTGTCAGCGTGGTGGGGGGGCACCATCACCTGGATCGCGCTGCTCGCGAACGGCGGGGTTCTATTGGGTCCGGCGGGCTGGGTACATGCGTCGTTCTCGCGGCTGGAGGCGCGCGACTGATCAATCCCCGCCAGCCGATAGCTCTGCCAGCTCCACCAGCTTGGCGAGCGGAATCTCCGGCATCGACCGCGTCCCGTCCGTCTGCGATCCGAGGTTGGGCTGGAAATGCAGACTCAGAACCCCAGACAGCACCACCCGCGCGAACGGCTGGAGCAGCACCTCGGCTCCCCGTGGCAGCGCCCGCCCGTCGATCTCGATCGTACCTCGCGACATGGCTCGGCACATGTACCCCCGCGGGGTCCAGCGCAGCTCCATGTGCCAGCGGCTGATCGTCATCGCCTTTCGTGGGTCGGGGTGCATCAGCGGGATGTCGTTCGCGGTGCGCCCCTGGTGCCGCGCCAGTCGCCCGAACGTGACCCGGACCTTCATCGGCAGGGCGACGTGCTCCTCGGTCTCGACCACCCAGACCGACGCGGGGAACCGGGTGGGATCGCGCCAGTCGTAGGTGTACAGCCCGACGCGCCGATCGACGCCCTTGAGGTCGGCCTCGGGCACCGGGGAGCAGCGCGTTCGCATCCCGATGGGGAGCTCCTGCACCGCCTCTTCGGAGAGTCGCAGCTCGCCCCCCGCGGCGGTGCCCGAGACCCGCGCCGCGAGGTTGACCGCGTCGCCCGTGACAACGTCGCCGTCCATGAGCACCGTGCCCCAGTGGAACCCGCAGCGCACATGCAGCCGGCGGTCAGGGGGCAGCCCGGCGTTCTCGGTGAGGATGGCCTCCTGGAACCCGGTCAGCGCGGCGGCGGCGTCGCCTGTCGAAGCGGCCACGCAGAAGGCGCCGTCGCCGGCGGTGTCGATCAGGCGACCGCCGTGGGCGTCGAGGGCGGCGTTCAGCAGGTTGTGGTGGCGCTGGATCAGCCGCCGCCCCTCCTCATCGCCGAAGCGGGCGAAGTACGCCGTGGAGCCGACGACGTCGGTGAACAGCAGGGCGACCGCGCGCTGGAATCTCCGCCGAAGCTGGCGGGAGATCTCCTCCTGCAGCGCGATGAACTCCGCCAGTCCCAGTGCGTCGTAGTCCAGCTCCGGCATGTGTGGGCCTCCGCGCGTTCTTTAACCATCGCGCCCGCGCGTGACAGGGTGAGACCACGGAGTGATGGCGCGAAGGACCTCGACCGAGGCGCCATCCAGTGGAAAACGAAGCCGCTCGCCGTGGCTGGCGGTCTCCTGTACCAGGCGCCGCATCATCGCCAGGCCCTCGGCTGCGATGGGATCTTCGAGGATCTCGGGGGTGCCCGCGACGAGGGGGCGGGGCAGACAGACCACGCACTTGCTCCGCGCGCGCGTCATCGCCACGTTCAGGCGGTTGGGGCTGTAGATGAACTCGGCCTCCTGCTCGGCGAGCTCCGGATCCGATACGCCGTACCCGACGATGACCGCCTGGGCTTCCTGGCCCTGGGTCTTCTCGACGGTTTCGACGAAGGGGCGGCGGTCCCACGTCCGGCGCGCGGCGAGCGCCTGCTGAATCTGCTGAATCTGCGCGTGGTGGGGACACACCACGAAGACCCCTCGGGTGAAGAAGCCGCGGTCCGACGTGAACGGAGCGCCGCCCGCGTCTCGCAGACCCGCCCGCAGCGCGCAGGTCAGGCGCGCGATCAGATCGGCCTCGACGGGGTTCTCTCGCGCGGCCCGGATCCCGTCGGTGATGACCACCACCAGGGGGGCCGCGGGATCGAGGATCGCGCGGCACAGCGGGTCGAGCCCGTCGGGAGGGGTGAAATCCAGGCGCTGGCTGGCCACCGCGGCGTCGCGCGGCCGGTAGTCCGGTCCGTAGCGGAGTGTCGCGGCCGCGGACGTCAGCACGTCGTTCATGCGGAAATTCTCGAGGAGCTGGTGACGCAGCGCGCCGCCCCGCACCGCGCTGAGCGCCGCGAAGATCGAGCGATGGAGGGCGGGGCTCCCCGGCGGCGGATCCGGGTAGGTGCCCGCGATGATCGGAGGGAGCTGCAGGTGATCTCCGGCGTAGACCACTCGCCCTGTCGGGCCCGCCAGGTGCGCCGGCACCAGCCCGCTGGCGACGTCGAGCTGGGACGCCTCGTCCACCACCACCAGATCCACGCCGCCCAGCGCGGGGTCCTTGATGAGCTGGTGGATGGTCGAGCCGATGACCGCCAGGGGGTTGCGGGCCAGCCAGCCGCGGATCCCCCGCGGGTCGATGTCACCGCCCACCGCCGGAGCGGTCTGGAAGCCGCGCGCCTTGCCCAGCGAGAGGTGCGGCAGCGAGCGCTCGATGGCGCGGGCGTGGATGCGCCGCAGCAGGTGCTCGATGGCGGCGTTCGTGAACGCGGAGACGACCACGGACAGCGGACGGCCCGCGGCGCGGTGGGCGGCGGCCAGCGCCACGATCAGGCTGGCGAGGAAGTGGGTCTTACCGGTACCGGGGGGCCCCCAGAGCGCGGTGATCGGTTGACGGCAGACCGCCTCCAGCGCTGCCTGCTGACTCGGCGTGAACCCCAGCCCGGAGGCGTCGGGGTGGAGCTCCAGCGGGCTGTCCGCTGCGGGGCGGCTCGGATCGCGCAGCGCCTGCACGACAAGCGGCTCCGGACGGTCACCGCGCGCCAGGAACGCCGCCAGGCGATCGGTGCTGAAGTCGGTGAAGCGGGGAAAGAGCACGCAGCGTTGACCCGGCTCGAGGAGCGGGAGCGACGAGGCGTGCGTCGGACGGACCCGGATGCGGAGCGCGCGGCCCAGGGCGTCGGTGTCCACGTCCCCGATCGCGACGATCGCCAGGGAGGGGCCGGTGGGAGGACCCCAGAAGCTCGCGCGGTGGGCGTAGTCGTTGAACTCCAGCAGGGCGTCGCGCCCTGCGTCGTCGTCGGACGCGAGGAGGCGGCTGGGGAAGTCGCCGGTCTCCAGGCGACGCGCGGGTGTCTGGTCCAGCGTCACCCAGCCGTCCCCCTGCGCGGTCCCCCGCAGGATCGCGTCGACGTAGGGGACGGCGGAGGGGGCGGTTCGGCGAAGGTCGCGGACCCTGTGGCAGCGCAGGAAGCTCTCGTAGCGGGTGAGGAAGATCACGCGCGAGCGGAACGCGTCGGCGGCGGGGGCGCGGGTGGGGAGCTGGAAGCGGGGCGCGGTCGTGCGCAGCGCGGCGGCTGCGCGGGCGCGGACAGCGTCGAACACCGCCCGCAGCGCCGCGAGCTGACGCAGCGCATGGACCCGCAGCGCCGCCGTGCGCTCGGGGGGGGCGCCGGTCCAGATGGCGAAGATCTCATCTGAGCGCAGCCCGTGGTTCAGCTCGGGGTGAATCTGCGGATCGCGGATGAAGCCGGGGACCCCCAGCGCGCCGGTGACCTCCGGCAGCGTGTAGGAGACGTCGATCGGCAGCGCGAGCAGGTTCGACATCGCGCTGAGCAGCGGCACCGCTGCGTGATCGGGCGTGGCCTCGGGGTGGGCGCTGTCGCTGGCGTCGATCAGCTCGGGTCCCTGGAAGTGGAACAGCAGGGTCATCGCGGCGTCCGACAGATCGGCATGCGCCAGTCCGTCGAGCAGCAATTCCAGCAGGAGGGCGCGCTCGGAGCGCGTGTAGCAGATGACCTGCAGACTCACGGGCTCCGGTGCGCCCAGGTTGTAGGCGTCCACCCGCTGCAGCAGCGCATGCAGCGCGCCGATGATCTGCCGCTGCACCTGCCGGGCCTGTTCGGGGGTCTGGGCCAGAAAGACGCGCGCGGCGGTGTCGGCGCGGGCATGGGTGAGGCGCTCGGGGACCGCCGGACCGGTGACGGTCTGGAGCGCGGCGAGGTACACCCGGCGATGCAGCGGCTCGCGCTCCAGCAGCAGGAACGCGGTGACCTCGTGTGGCTCCTCGCGGGGCAGGGCCAGCGAAGCGCGCCCGTGGAGCTGCGGCTGTGCGTCCAGCAGCGCCCGCACCCGCGCGGTGAGGTGGGGGCGCTGACCGGCGAGGGAGGCGCTGTGGGCCAGGACGGCGTCGGCGGCCTCCGGGGGGCCGGCCAGCAACGCGCCGAGCGCCGCGACGGTGGAGATCCCCTGCTCGCGGAGCGTCCGTCGCGCGGCCGCGGACAGGCGGGGGACGCGTGAGAGGTCGTCGGCGCGGCGCATCTCGCCCCGGCAGTGCTCGAAGTACGGGCACCACTCGCAGCGCGGGCGGACGTGCCAGTCCACCT
Source organism: uncultured Enterobacterales bacterium (assembly GCA_964464515.1). Classification (GTDB taxonomy): domain Bacteria; phylum Myxococcota_A; class UBA796; order UBA796; family UBA2385; genus CAYXGP01. The sequence goes on along the minus strand of CAYXGP010000281.1, from coordinate 4,309 downwards.
CGTGGGGAGGGAGGGTGAAGATCCTGCGCAGATCTTCTCGGAGGAGCTGCTCCAGATGCGGACGGATCCCCGACAGATCGCAAGGGGTCGGCGCGCCGGTGCCGCCGAGCCACACGCCGCCGGTCTCCAGATCGACGCGGGTGCCTTCGTCGGCTGTGAGCAGCGCGTCCAGCAGGAGCGCGTAGAAGAGGATCTGCACGCGATGCGACACCCGCACGGCCTGCCCGCGCTTCATGTCGATGACGCGCAGCAGGCGTCCGCCGCTACCGTCGGGGAGCACCTCGATGAGATCGGGGCGGGCGCTCGAGACCTGCACGAGAGCGGAGGGGATGCCGTGCCGCTCGCTGAACAGGGGCGGGGGACGGAGTGTCGCCTGGTAGATGAAGGTGCCAGGGGGGGCGCTGCGCAGCAGCGCGAGCGTCTTCGAGACGCGGAAGGTGCGCTGGGTCACCGGGCCCTCTCCCGGGGGGACATGCACCGCGTCGCCGAGGCGCGCGACGGCCTCCACCTCCCAGTCGAAGCCGCTCTGGAAGATCGCCGCGGTCAGCGGGGTGGTGGGCGGGAGGTCCGTGGGGACGCCGTCGGCTTGCCGCTGCGCGGGGGTGGCGGCAGAGGTGAAGCGCAGGTGGCGATCGCACTGCAGGAAGAAGTGGCGGCCGACCCGCGAGGGGCTGATCCGGTATGGGGGTCGGTCCGTCATCCGGCCCCATGCTACCGTGCTCGCGCTGGAGGGGGGATGTTCGTCGCTCTCTGTTTCTGGATGGGATGCGTCCCACCCGACGGAGCCGTCACCCACTCGGCCCCATCCACGTCCGACGGCCCGCAGGTCACGGCGCCCGACGACACGGGCTCCTCCACCACCGGAGCGGTCAGCGCTCGGCTGCACGACGACATCGGCAGCATCGTCGTGGTGTCGTGGGAGCAGGAGACCGCCGCGACGATCTGGGCAGAGTATGCCCATGACCCTGGGGACGGTGACTCTGGAGACGATGACTCCGGGGATGGGGCGGACTGGCAGGCGACCCCCCGATACAGCGCGCGCGCGGGTCCGCAGGAGCTGCTCCTGCTGGGCGTGCCCTATGGCGCCTCCGTGGACTGGCGGGTCCAGGTCGATGACGGCCGGGGCGCGCGGGAGATCGGCGCCGGGACGACGACCACGCAGGGGGTCCCGTCCGCTCTCCCCGACGTCACTGTGACGAGCGCCGACGCGGAGCGCTGGGAGCCGACGGGTCGGCACCTCGCGCTGTCGATCACCGGCGCGAGCGGGATGTGGCGCATCATCATCGACAGGCAGGGGCGCGTGGTGTGGGCGCAGGAGAACCCCACCGATGTCTCCACCTACTACACGCGCCTGTCGGCTGATGGTGACGACCTCCTGTGGGATCAGACCAATCGTTTCGACGCACAGAGCGGAGCGGTGGTGCGCGGGAAGATCGACGGGAGCGTTGTCTCTACGACATCCACGCCGAACATCCACCATGCGTTCACCGAGCTCCCCGATGAGACGATCTTGTGGGGGGCGTACTCCGTGGGGGACGGTGGACTCGCAGAGACGCTGGAGTCGGTGGGGACCGACGGCGCGCGGGCGACCCTGTGGTCATCGCCGGGCACCGGCTGGAGCTCCAACGCGCTGTTCTGGAGCGAGTCCAATGACACTCTGCTGTATTCGTTCTACACCAACATGACGGTGCTGGAGATCGAGCGAGAGACCGGTGCGGTCCTGCACACCTGGGGCCAGGAGGGTGACTGGGCGTTCGTTCCGGAGTCGTCACGGTTCGACTGGCAGCACGGGGTGACTCTCACCGAGAGCGGGACGCTGCTGTTGTCTACGCACGCCTCCGCTGACTCGAACGAGGGCGTGAGCCGAGAGTACGAGATCGACGCAGAGACGCAGGCGCTGGTCGAGGTCTGGAGCTTCGGCGTGGGCGACGGAGTCGGTGCGCCGTACTACGGCGAGGCCCACCGGCTGCCCGGGGGCAACACGATGCAGAACTACGGCACCAACCTGCGGATACGCGAGACCACGCCGGAGGGCGAGGTGGTCTGGGACGTCGAGTGGGAGAGCAGCGTGCTGACGGGCTGGGACATCACCGAGCTGATCGGGCGGTCGATCTGGCTGCCGAATCTGTACGATCTGTTGCCGGTCACCCGAGCAGCGACAGCTCCCGCAACACCGCCCGCAGAGCGGCCCGGGGCTCGGCGTCCATCTCGCACAGAGGCAGCCGCAGATCCTGAGAGATGAGCCCCATGTCGGCCATCGCGGCTTTCACGGGGATGGGGTTGCTCTGCAGGAACAGCGCGTGAAACAGCGGGAACAGCGCGCTGTGCTCGGCGCGGGCCGTCGGTAGCTCTCCGGCGCGGGCGGCGTCGACCAGCCGCTTCATCCGTCCCGGGACCACGTTCGAGGCCACCGAGATACACCCCGATCCGCCGACGGCGATGAACGGCAGCGTGGTGAAGTCGTCGCCGCTGAGCAGGCTCAGGCGGTCGCCGCAGCACCGGAGGACACGCGTGGCGTTGCACAGATCTCCTGTGGCGTCCTTCAGGGCGATGACGTTGCCTGTCTCCGAGAGGGCAGCGACGGTGCCTGGATGGATCGAGATCGTGCTGCGGCCTGGGACGTCGTACAGGCAGACCCCGGTCTCGGGCACGGCCTGCGCGATGGCCGTGAAGTGGCGGCGCAGCCCCTCCTGGGTGGGCTTGTTGTAGTAGGGGGCCGTCGCCAGCACGCCCTGAACGCCGACGGCCGCTGCCTGGCGCGCCATCTCTACCGTGGCGGCGGTGTTGTTGCCGCCGATGCCGGCGACGACGGGGACAGCGCCTGCTGCCTCCTCCACCGTCCAGCGAATGACCGAGAGGCGCTCGGCGATAGTCAGCGTGGGCGCCTCGCCGGTGGTCCCGCAGGGCACCAGACCGTCCACGTCCGCGTCGAGCTGGCCGCGGACCAGGCGGCGGAACGCGGCCTCGTCTGGTGCGCCACCAGTGAAGGGCGTAACAAGCGCCGTAAACAGTCCGCAGAACTGCGTCCGGCCTCCAGACCGCTCCCGGCCCCCAGACCACTCCTGGCTCTGGGACATCAGGCCGCCGCTTGCGTGAAGACAACGATGGCTTCGCGGACCATCCGCAGGATCAGCTCGACCTCGCCCTGCTTGAGAGCGAAGTGCGGCGTGAAGCGCAGGGCGTTCTTCCCGCCGTGGATCACCCCCAGGCCGCTGCGCCGCAGCCAGTTCTCCATGCCCGCCGCGCCCACCACGTCGATGTCGGCGCGTAGCTCGGCCGACAGCAGCAGGCCGGTGCCCTCGACGCGGGTGATCACGCCGGGGAATTGCACCGCCAGCGCCTCGAGGCCGGAGACCAGCTCGGCGCCGCGCCGCCGGATATTGGCGCGCAGCTGTGGTGTGAGGGCGTCGAGCACCGTGCAGCCCACCTCCAGCGCGCGCGGGTTGGTGGTCATGGTGTTGCCGTAGACGCCGCGCACATACAGCTCTGCCGCGCGGGGGCCGCAGGCCAGGACCGACAGGGGGTACTGACCGGCGTTCAGGGCCTTGGAGTAGGTCTCCATGTCGGGCGGCTCGCAGTCCTCGAAGCCGGGGTAGTCGATGAGCGACAGGTACCCGGTGCTCCGCAGGCCCGCCTGGATCGAGTCGATCAGCAGCAGCCCGCCGTGGGCGGTCGTGAGCTCGCGGGCCGCGTCGTAGAACTCGCGGGTGATCGCGACCCCGGGGTTGCCCTCGCCCATCACCGGCTCGATCAGCATCATCTCGATGAACAGACCGTCGCGCTCGGCCTGCGCGAAGGCCTCCCGCAGCGCGGCGACGTCGTTGGACGGGACCGTCAGGAGCGGGTTGCCCTGGTGCGAGGCCAGGTTGGCCTGGAGGGTCTCCCGGATGGAGTCGGAGGCCCGCGCCGGCCGGTCGGTGCGGCCATGGAAGGAGCCGACGATGGACAGCATGGTCACGCCGCTGTGGTCGCGTCTCTTCAGCTCGTTCAGCGCGCTGATGTCACTGATGCGGCAGGCGACGCTCACCGACTCGGAGCCGGAGTTCATGCAGATGAAGCGCGCGAAGGGACAGCCGCCGCGCTTCTGGCCGATCTCGGCGCGCAGGCGACCCGTGAACCGCCGATGGCTCAGGCTGGGCGTCATCACGTTCGCCATCACCGATGGCCGCGCCATCGTCTCGAGGACCGCGGGCGGGGCATGCCCCATCCCGAGCATGCCGTAGCCGCCGTTGTCGTGCAGCACCGCGCCGTGGGTGGGGGCCCCCCCCGGGGCGCGGGCGGGGGGGGGCCGGGAGGGGGTGGTGGTGGG
>CAYXGP010000280.1:5015-9411 GCA_964464515.1 uncultured Enterobacterales bacterium | reverse complement strand
GAACCTGACCTTCATAACCCGTTCTGGAAGGCTCTTATTCTGGGCCGGCCTTACCTTGATCACATCGCTGGAGGTGACATGTTCTGTGAACTCTGCGGGGCGCAGACCAACGGCACGAGCGGCCACAAGGCCGGATGCCCGGGAGGGGCAGCCCCCCCTTCACCGGTCGGCAGCAAGAGCGCGCCGAGCATTCCGCCCGCCCCGGTCACGCGGCGCCTCGCGACCGCCGGGCTGGAGTACCTCCTCCTGGTGGGCAGCCTGGCCGCGATCGTCTTCTTCGGATACCTCACCGCGCTGGTGGCGAAGCTGGCGCTCCCGGTGGTCGCCATCTACTGGGCCATTCGCGATCTTCACGGCGGGAAGTACAGCCCGGGCAAACAGCTCGGCCACTTTCGGGTCGTCGATGCCACGACGGGTGAGGTTGCCAGCCAGCAGGCCTGCGTGCTCCGAAACTCGTACTATGTGGTGCTGATCATCCTGGCTGCCTTGCCGTTCTGGGATTTCTTCAACATGATTCTGGTTTGTGTCGTGATGCTCATCGATGTTCTGGTGATGATCGCCACTCCGAACAACCGACGGCTGGGCGATCTCCTGGCGAAAACTCAGGTCGCACCGATTCGTTGAGTCAACGATGCTGCTGCGCCCCGCAGGAGCGGCAGAACGCCCACCCCGTTTCGGTGGGCTGCCCGCAGGCCCCACAGGCGCGCCGATGGTCGAGCGTGACCTTTCGCGCGACCGCCTTCTCGGTCGCGACGCGTCGTTCTTCCTCGGCGGCTTCGGCGTCGAGCTGGGCCTCGATGGTCGCGACGTCGCTCGCGCTGACCCCCAGCGCCCCGTCCCGGCGCAGCCCTCCGCGTGTCTTGACCCGGCCGAGCAGGCGCTGACGTACCTCTCGTGAGCGCGACAGGATGGCTTTCTGCTGCTTCTTGGCCCGCAGGTACAGGATCAGGCTCATCGGACCGCCGATCACCACCGCGATAATCGTGGGGATCGCCCCCAGCGGAAAGCCCAGCAACCCGACGAGCACCCAGGCCACGGCGCTGTAGGTGGGCGGCTTCATGAGCGCCTTGAGGGTTCTCTTGCGCTCTTTGTCTTCGGGGCGCTGCCCGGTCCACGCATCGGGCGCGCTGCCGGATTGGATGAAGTGGAACTGCTCGCCGCCAAACTGCAGAGAGGCGATCCAGAGGGGCTGGTAGACGTGGTGGGCCTTTCGGTCTCGGACCCGGTAGCTGAACTTCAGGTCCCGGGTCTTGTCGCCCGGCACGCCGCTCTTGCAGCGTGCCTCGACGCGCTCCCGGAGCTTGGGCTTGCCCCGCGCGGTGAAGACCTCGTCTGCCGCTCGGGAGAACGGCTCCAGGGCGTATTTCTCGATGTCGTTCTCGTTCAGGGTGGTCCACCCGCCGAGCTGATCGCAGACCTGCTCTTCGCACCAGGCGTGGTACTTCGCGGGGAGGGTCTTGCTGGCGCAGCAGAAGATCTGGAAGTCGTCGCTGGCCTCGCCATTCATCGGTCGCCAGTCCGTGACGGTGCGGGTGCGCTCCACGAGCTCGCGGTTTCCGTCGAGGTCGGTCTCTGTGGCGGTGTACGTCTCGACCCGAGAGTAGCCGGCGGAGGCAGAGAAGTTGGCCCGGTACTCGCCACGGAATCGGAAGAATGGAACAAACACTCCGGTGTACCTGGACACCAGAACTGAAGACAGGATGTCGTCCGGGGTGTAGTCGCCCGCGGCGAGCCACTCCAGGAGCACGGTCTCGAATTGGGCCTGCTCCACCCGGAAGGGACGCAGCTGGTGGGCTTCGACCTGAACGTCGTGGCCATTCTCCCGGGCGAATTCGATGGCGATCGGCACCTCGCAGAAGGGGCAGCTCTGGACGGGCATACCGACACGGTATTGGAGCGCCCCTCCGCATCGGGGACAACAGAGCTCGGTGAGGTGGACAGGCATGGCAGAACCGGAGAGAGGGACACAGTGACCTATCGGATCTGGATCCAGTCGCAAGATCACCGCAGGGTTCACCCTGCGGGCCTGGCGGGAGCAGCAAATCCAGGCCCCCTCCAACTCGATGGGCTTCGAGTCGGCCCGCAAGTCCAATAGAAGAGTGCGGTCTTCATGCGACACCGGTCATCCAGCGATCGTCGTCACGCAGGAAGGCACCAGACCCCACGACGCGTCGTGGGGCCAATGGCCTTGATGTCCGTATCAGCACCTGGCCTTGAGCCACTCCCGAGCGCGGGTCTGAACCGCGCGCTGAACCCGGGCCCAGCTCAGCCCCGCGGCTTCGAGCTCAGCGACAGACTCTCTCCGGGTGTCGGCGACGACCCATCGAAGGAAGGCGCCGGTGTGGCGCATGCTGGCCTCGCCGCCGCAGGCCTCGGCGAGCCCCTGCTGGAGCCGGGCCTCGGTCACGACCAGACGCACGAATTCCGGCACTCCGCTGGCGACCACCGCCTTCGTGCGGGCAGGCTTGCGCCCGACGGTCTGGTGCTTGCTGCCCTTGGCCTTGAACATCAGTCGGAACAGGCGCTCGGGGTCGAGATCGCCCTGGGGGTAGAACACCAGCCCTTCGCCCACTCCGCCGATCCCGAAGGTCCGCTTGACCCAGGGGTCTTCACCCTCGACGGCCGCGACGAGCCGGTTGATGACCTCGGCCTTCCGCTCCAGATCGGCGGCGTCGCTGAAGTCCAGCGCGATCGACTCGCCGCACCAGGGGAGCACATGGACACTCGGGTGCGCGCCGATCCGAGCGCGGATCTGTGTGGGCTCGGTGATGAAGCGGGCGGCCTCATCCCGCCCCTGCTGGAGCGCGAAGATCGCGAACACCTTGTCAGGGATGGCCGAGATCGCCACGCCCCGCTCGACACCCGGTCCGCACCACTCGCCGAAGACCGTGGTGCCAGGTTCGATCCCGGCGAAGAAGGGCTCGGTCTGGGCCACCCAGCGGGCGAAGCCCTTGGAATCAGCGGACACGCTGAGCATCTTCGAGCGACTCTGCGCGAAGACCCCGCTCGGGGTCACCTGAACACCGGCATTGGTGCCGTGGAGCTTGACCTTGGCCCGGTAGCGAAGAGCGGGTCGGGGGACACCGGTCTCGGCGAGATAGTTGATTGTACGGATCACGTTGTGAAGCAGCTCGATGCTGCTCCAGCGAATATGTGTCGGCAACATGGTTGCCATTTCCTCGTCATTGTATCCAGAACCACTTCTGGACATCCACCAGCGCTACGCGCGGCCAACATCTACGCACCAGCGGGCAGGGCGGCCAGTCCTTTCTTCGATCTGCGCCGACCATCTTCGTGGCCGTCAGTTTCCATCCGGTGCGCCCCACCGGGTTCCCGTCCTCAACAGGGCGGTGAACAAGCACACCGCGCGGGCCATCAACCTGAACTCACGCCCGGAGCGAGCGCTCTTGAGGGCGGCCGCAGCGGGATAGCCTGACCTGAGGAGGAGAAGATGTCACGACTGATTCTGGGACTGTTCCTCATCGGATGCCGAGACGCCGACAAGGCCGACGTCGACACCGGCTCCGTCGCCGCCGCGCTCGATGAAGACCGCGACGGCTACACCACGGCCGCCGACTGCAACGACGGAGACCCGGCCGTCAGCCCATCCGCGCAGGAGATCTGCGACGGGCTCGACAACGACTGCGACGGCGAGGTGGACGAGGGGGTGGGCGTCACCTTCTATAGCGACGGCGACGGCGACGGCTACGGCGACGCCGCCACCACGATCGAGGCCTGCAGCCAGCCCGCCGGACACGTCGCGAACGCCACCGACTGCGACGACGCCGATCCCACGACCTACCCGGCGGCCACGGAGATCTGCGACGGGCTCGACAACGACTGTGATGGAGAGACGGATGAGGACGTCAGCGAGGCGTGGTATGCCGACGCCGACGGCGACGGCTTCGGTGACGCAGATGCGCTCGCGTACGCCTGCGACGCCCCGACCGGTCACGTCGCCGACGCCACGGACTGCGACGACGAGAGCGCAGAGACGTTCCCCGAGGCCGCGGAAGTCTGCGATGAGCGCGACAACGACTGTGACGGAGAGACGGACGAGGGCGCGCGCGAGACGTTCTACGAGGACAGCGACGGCGACGGCTACGGTGTATCGACGAACACGGCCGAGGCCTGCGAGGCCCCCTCGGGATATGTGGGATCGCACGGCGACTGCGATGACAGCGACGCGCGCGTTCATCCCGCTGCGGAGGAGAGCGACTGCGCCGATCCCAGAGACTACAACTGCGACGGCAGCGTGGGCTACGCCGACGCCGACGCAGACGGATGGGCGGCCTGTGAGGAGTGTGACGACGCTGACAGCGGCGTACACCCCGACGCCGCGGAGATCTGCTCAGAGGTAGATGAGGACTGTGACGGTCTGATCGACGAGGATGAT
>CAYXGP010000280.1:0-4915 GCA_964464515.1 uncultured Enterobacterales bacterium | reverse complement strand
GATGACGAAGACACCGACGTCACGGACCCCAGCACCTGGTACACCGACGCCGACGTCGACGGCTACGGCGACAGCGCCACCGAGGCGTGTGTTGCGCCGTCGGGCACGTCCGACCTCTCCGGCGACTGCGACGACTCCGATCCGGCGTTCAACCCCGCTGCCGCCGAGGGGTGCGACGGGCTGGACTACAACTGCGACGGGGCGATCGACAACGACCTCGACGAGGACGGTTACGCCGACGCCGCATGCGGGGGCACCGACTGCGACGACTCCGACGCGTCGATCGTCCCGGAGGCCGGAGGCGGCTGCGCTCTCGGGGCGGACTGCAGAGACATCCTGGACAGCGGCAGCAGCACCGGCGACGGCACCTACACCATCGATCCTGACGGCTGGGGGACCGGGCTCGATCCTTTCGACGTCACCTGCGACATGACCACCGACGGCGGCGGGTGGACGCCGGTGCTCCACCTGTACGACATGAGCAGCCTCGACGAGGACGACTTCATCTCCCTGTACGGGCACAACCGCTTCACCGATGAGACGTGGTCCTATGATGGGACCATCGCGGACGGTCTCAGCAGCGACGGGCTGGTCTCACTGACCGGGCAGGGCGCGGTGGACATCTCCGCCTTCGATGGGCTCTGGGACGATCTGCGGATGACCTGCTCGGGCTCGAGCGATGACGCCAGCGAAGAGGCCTACGCCCAGGTCGACGGCTACGCTACGACCAACGCGGAGTGGTCGCTGCTCGGGGCGGCGAGCAACGGCACGTCCTACAGCGTGGATTCGAGCCTCAACAGCGTGGGGCAGAGCACGATCTGGCACGACAATGAGATCGACACCCACAACAGCGGACACTACCTCTGTGACATCACCGACAGTGCGTACAGCTCCGACGGCGGCGCGCCCCAGCTCGGGTTCTGCTACACCGACCACTTGAACAACTCCAACTCCAGCGATTATGGCGACTCGATCGTCGCGATCGCGTTCGGAACGATCGAGGGCGCAGACTCATGGTCGGAGGGCTTCACGATCGAGTGCGGAGACATGGGCACTTCAGCGCTCCAGAACAGCGGCACCGTCTCGGTCTGGGTTCGTTGAGGCGACGCTCCTTGGAGCGCTTGAGTGAGCTGGCACACTGCAGGCGAGACTGGAGGCGACGGATCGGCCCGGGGCTGAGCTGGATCGGGGCGCGAGCGGCCGCGCCGACGATACGCTCAGGGGGTGCGCGGACCACTGCTGGCGATGATCCTCCTGCTCAGCGGACCGACGTCCGCTGGAGACGACGTGGCTTCTCATCCCATCGTGAGCGTCGACGAGCTGGCCCGCGCCCGAGGAGCGGGCGAGGATCTGTTGGTGATCGATGTGCGCACGCGTATCGAGCACCGGCTCGGCCACCCGCCCGACGTGCTGCACCTGCCGTCCTACCGGGTCAAGGACGAGCTGGAACGGCTCGAAGCCTACCGCGATCACCGACTCTACATCCTATGCATGACCGGCCACCGATCGGTTCCGGTGACCAGATGGCTGGTCGAGCAGGGCTTTGACGCGGTAGACGTCGCCGGCGGCTACCTGGCGTGGCGCAAGGCGGGCCATCCCATCGAGTGAAGGCCAGGCCACCGAAGACGACGCGGCCTCGGAACCCGGGTTCGACTGGGAAGAGGCGCCCGGATAGAAGCAGGGACGGGATACCCCACCAACCTCACGCCGCCCGATGACCCATCTACCCTCCCACCCGACGCGGTCAGCCTGGCCGCCCACCAGAGCCCGAACCCGCGGCGCGTCATGGGGCTGGGCGCCGCGCCTCGGCCGGGCTCGTGATCGGGGTGGTGCGTTGAGGCTCTGTCGGAGCTGTGTCATCGCCTTGCTGGTCGGCGGATGCCTGCCCGAGCTTGTCATCCCCGAAGTTCAGGACGATCCGGCGCACGACTTCGACGGCGACGGGCGCGATGATGTCATCGTGGGAGCACAATTCAACGACTCTGGTGGGGCTGACGCCGGCGCTGCCTACCTCCTCGGCTCAAACTGGTAGATCTTCTGCCTGAGACAGGCACATGAGCGAGACCTCACCCGCGACCCGTGTCTGCGGATTCATCGCGCGCGACGCCCGGATCGCGGTCCTTCTCAGGCGGGGCCCGTCGAAGCAGGTGCGGATGATCAAGTGGCATCTGTCATCAGACCGGCTGGAGAAGGGCCAGTGGCTGTCGGGGCGCGTCTACCCGGAGCGGTCGTCACTGTCGCCGGATGGCGAGCTCTTTTTGTACTTCGCCGGCAAGTTCAAGGCGTCGGTGGACACCTTCACGGCGATCTGCCGCCCCCCCTGGTTCACCGCCCTCGGGTTCTGGCCGTCACGCGGCACCTGGGGGGGCGGCGGGGTGTTCATCTCAAACCGAGAGATCGCGCTGGGGATCAACGTCAAGGAGAAGAACGACTGCCGCTCCTTCCCCGAGCGCTTCATCGTGGGGAGCGCGTCTGGTCGGAGCGCGGCGGCGCTCTGGCCTGGCGAGTGGATCATCATGCAGAGAGGCCGAGAGGCAGACACGCCCGACCCGACCATGCGGCGACGGTACGACCCGCCGGCCATCAGCGCGCGCGTAAACCCATGCAACGCGAGGATCAGCCTCGAGCGCCACCTGGTGGGCGTATACGAGATCAACGGTCCCCTGCATGTCCGAGAGTTTCAGATCGTGCGGCACAAGAAGCCCGGCCCGGCCGTCGAGCGGCTCGGTCGCCTCGACTGGGCAGACTGGGATCACAGCGGCGATCTGTTGTTCTCTGCCGATGGACTGGTTTTCCGGCGGCCGTTCAGGGTTGTGCAGGGGAGCGGGAGCGCGCCAGACGTCGTCGTGGCAGATCTGAGGGAAGACGTGTTCACCAACATTCCGCCGCCGAAGAAGGCCCGAGAGTGGCCGGAGACACCATGCGCGCATTGATCCTGTTTCCGTGGTTGCTCGCCTGCCAGGACACCACGATCCATGACGTCGATGAGATCCCGACCGTGACGTTCATCCGGCCGGTGGACGGCGCGGCGTTCGATCCCCTGCTGCCGGTCGCCTTCTGCCTGCAGATCGACGACGACGGACCGGTCGATGAGCTGACGATCACGCTGGAGAGCAGCCTGGAGGGCACGCTCCCGGTGGGGACGACGACGGACTGCGATGGCGGCAACGCAGGCTTCGAGCAGGCGCTGGACGACGGAGATCACACCCTGGCAGTAGTGGCGGTGGACAGTCGCGGACAGGCCGGCAGCGACGAGATCACCCTTCTCGCCGATCCCAACACGCCGCCGCGCTGCGCCGTAGACAGTCCGGTGGACGGCGACACGGCCGAGCAGGGGGACCGGGTCGACTTCGCGGCCTCCCTCGAAGACGCCGAAGACGCCGGGGAGGAGCTGCTCGCGGAGTGGCACAGCGACCTGGACGGCGTGTTGTGGTCGGGCAGCCCGGACTCATCGGGCGAGGTGGCGCTTTCGACGACGGAGCTCTCTGCGGGATCCCACTCGCTGACGCTCCAGGTGACCGACACCCGCGGGGCGACCGATGCATGCAGCACGACGCTGGAGATCGATCCCTGCCTCGACGACGACGCCGACGGGTTCACCACCTGTGATGACGACTGCGACGACGCAGAGCCCACCGCGTACCCCGGGGCAGAGGAGATCGCCGACGGGCAGGACAACGACTGTGACGGGGAGATCGACGAGGGGACCAGTCTAGCCGATGACGACGCCGACGGCTGGACCGAGCTGGATGGAGACTGCGATGACAGCGACCCGGCCGTGAACCCCGAGGCGACGGACGTCTGGTACGATGGGGTGGACAGCGACTGTGACGGCGCTGGCGACTATGACGCCGACGGCGACGGCTGGGACAGCGACGCTCACAGCGGAGGCGATCCCCTCGACTGCGACGACACCGACAGCAGCGTGAACCCCGGACAGAGCGAGGTCTGGTACGACGGCGTCGACTCCGACTGCGACGGCGCCAGCGACTACGACGCCGACGGCGATGGGGACGACAGCGCTGACCATGGCGGCGGGGACTGTGACGACACGGAGGCGAGCGTCCACAGCGGCGCCAGCGATGCGTGGTACGATGGACTGGACGCCAACTGTGATGGGGCGAACGACTACGACGCCGACGGGGACGGCTGGGAGAGTGATGATCACGGCGGAGGCGGCCCCCTCGACTGCGACGACACCGACAGCAGCGTGAACCCCGGACAGAGCGAGGTCTGGTACGACGGCGTCGACTCCGACTGCGACGGCGCCAGCGACTACGACGCCGACGGCGACGGTTACACGAGCGATGCGTACGGCGGCTCGGATTGCGATGACTCAGCTTCGGGCACTCACCCGGGGAACACCGACGCCTGGTACGACGGCGTCGACGCCGACTGCGACGGCGCCAGCGACTACGACGCCGACGACGACGGGTACGACCACGACGGGTACGGCGGAGCGGACTGCGACGACGCCGACGCCGCGGTCAACCCGGGCGCGGTCGAGGTCTGGTACGACGGCGTCGACACGGACTGCGACGGCGCCAGCGACTACGACGCCGACGGCGACGGTGAAGACAGCGCTGACCATGGCGGCGACGACGCCCTCGACTGCGACGACGCGGACGCCGTGGTCTGGTCGGGTGCCGTGGAGGCGCTCGACGGTGTCGACAACGACTGCGACGACTACTGTGATGAGGGGCTGCTGGTCGAGGGTGATCTCGTGATCACCGAGATCATGAGGGACCCCAGCCAGGTCGGCGACACCGAGGGGGAGTGGTTCGAGGTCTACAACCCCGGGAGCAGCGACCTCGCGCTCTGTGATGGGTGGTACGTCGAAGACGCAGACTCGGACAGCTTCAACGTGACGAGCTCCGTGGTGGTGCCCGCGGGCGGCTACGCGGTGATCGGTAAG
>CAYXGP010000279.1:0-9460 GCA_964464515.1 uncultured Enterobacterales bacterium | reverse complement strand
ACGAGCTGCTGTTCTGGGGCACGGGGCATGTGCTCCAGGTCACAAGCGAGATCGCGATGATCTCGGTGTGGTTGATCCTGCTGGGGGCCGCTCTGGGGCGCCCGGTGGTCTCGCGCTCCGCCGCGTCAGCGCTGTTCGGTCTGTTGCTGGCGCCCTGGTTGATCTCACCGCTTCTAGCGCTCTCCGGCACCACCACAGCCCTGTACCGCGTGGGCTTCACCCGCCTGATGCAGTGGGCCATCTTCCCGGTCGTCCTGGTGTTCTCCGCGCTGTGTCTGCGCGCGCTCGCTGCCGCTCGGAGAGAGGGCCGACTGCCCGAGCAGCCCTGGCGCGACCCCCGCATCCTGGGGTTCGCCGTGAGCCTCGCCCTGACGCTCCTCGGCTTCATCCTCGGCGCGTCCATCCGCGGATCGAACACGATCGTCCCCGCGCACTACCACGCGTCGATCGGCGCTGTGACGGCGGCGTTCATGGCGATGACCTACCTGCTGCTTGAGCCGCTCGGGATGCGCGCGCCCCGCGGCCGAATGCGTCGCATAGCGGCCCTGCAGCCGGTGGTCTTCGGCGTGGGACAGATGGTGTTCGCCAGCGGCTTCGCCCTGGCCGGCGCGTTCGGAACGGCGCGGAAGGCCTACGGCGCCGAGCAGGCCAGCCGCGGACTCGGCGAGACCATCGGTCTGGGCGTCATGGGCGTCGGCGGACTGATCGCGGCCGCCGGCGGCGTGGCGTTCCTCGTAATCGTCTTCACCTCGTGGCTGCAGACAGCCACAAAGACCCACCCCGCATGGAGAACCCCGTGGGACCTGCTGACCCCCCCGCCACGCATCCGCTCCAGAAGCTGATGGACAACCCCTGGGCACTGCTCGTGCTGGGGCTTGTATTGCCAATCCTCTCATACACCGTCTGGGGATGGATCGAGCTCGCCTCGATTCAACCCGCGACCCTGCCGTAGATCGGAGGCCACGATGAGTATTCACAACCCGGCCCCCGACTGGTTCAAGGGCCCGAGCGGCGGAGAGCGAACCTGGATCGGGCTCGCCCTGGTCTGGTGCCTGATCATGACCGCCATGATGCCGTACTGGCACCTGTACGGAAAACAGAACAGCTCCGGTGAGACCTACACCGTGACGCCCGAGGCTTTCAACGAGCGCGTCGAGCGGTTCGTCAAGACCAACCAGGTGGGAGAAGAGGACGGCATGCCCGTCGTCGAGCCCGCCCCCGGCGGCGACGCCTATATGTTGGGTCGGATGTGGCAATGGTACCCCATCCTGAGGCTCAAGAAGGGGCAGACCTACAGGCTGCACCTGTCGTCGCTCGACCTTCAGCACGGCTGGTCGCTGCTGCCGCTGAACATGAACTTCCAGGTGATGCCTGGCTACGACCATGTTCTCACGCTCACTCCGACGAGCACCGGCGAGTTCTCAGTCGTCTGCAACGAATTCTGCGGCATCGGTCACCATCTGATGACCGGTCGCATCCACGTCGTCGAGTAGGAGGATCACGATGACTACTACGACAATGGACAGCCTTGCGAGCGCCGCTCCCAAGGCCAACCACGCCCCCGGACAGAGTCGGGCCTGCGACACCACCGGACTGCCGGTCTGTCTCAACTCTCAGCTCTTCATCAAGATGCATGCGGTTCTGGCCGTCGTGTTCCTGCTGGTCGGCGCGATCGCCGCGGTCCTGCTGGGGCTGACGCGTTGGCCGGCGGTCCACCTGCTGGACGCTACCTGGTACTACCGGGTGCTGACTCTGCATGGCCTGAACATGCTGATCTTCTGGATTCTGTTCCTGGAGATCCCCATCCTCTACTTCGTCGGGACGACGCTCCTGAACACCCGGCTGTTCTCCAAGGCGCTGGCCTGGGTCTGCTTCATCATGATGACGGTCGGCGCCTTCATGGTGGACGGCACCATCATGGCCGGCACCAGCGACGTGCTGATGACCAGCTACCCGCCGCTGAAGGCGAGCCCGCTGTTCTATCTGGGCATCATCCTGGTCGCTGTCGGCACCCTCGTGGGAGTCATCAACTTCTTCGGCACCATCTACATCGCCAAGCGCGACCACACCTACGAGGGCTCCGTGCCGCTGGTCGTCTTCGGCGCCATCGCCGCGGCGATCAACGCGGTCGTCACGCTGCTGCACGGCGCTGTGGTGATGATCCCGGCCTTCCTGTGGTCCATCGACATCGTTGAGACGATCGACGTGGCCTGGTATCGGCTGATGTGGTGGGGCCTCGGGCACCCCTCTCAGCAGGTCAACGTCTGCGCGATGGTGGCGGTCTGGTACCTGCTCGCTACGCTCACCACCGGCGCGAAGCCGCTGAATCAAGCTGTCTGCCGAGTGGCGTTCGTCCTCTACATCCTGTTCATCAACCTGGCGAGCGCCCACCACCTGCTGGTGGACCCCGGCGTCTCTGCTGAATGGAAGATCTGGAACACAAGCTACGCGATGTACCTGGCCGTCCTCGCCTCGATGATCCACGGGTTCACCGTGCCCGCGTCGATCGAGGTCGCCATGCGCAAGAAGGGCTACGGCCAGCGGCTGTTCGGCTGGCTGTTCGCGGCTCCCTGGCGCAACCCCGGCTTCGCGGCCTTCTTCCTGTCGCTGGTCATCTTCGGCTTCGGCGGCGGAATCACGGGCGTCACGCTGGGCACCCAGCAGATCAACATCATGGCGCACAACACCCTGCGCATCCCCGGTCACTTCCACATGACGGTCGCTGGCGGCACCAGCCTGGCCTTCTTCGGTCTGTGCTACTACGTCGTGCCGCTGATCTTCCAGCGTGAGTACCCCTGGAAGACCCTGGTTCGCATCCAGCCCTACGTGTTCGGCGCGGGGATCTCCCTGATGGCCATCGGCATGTCGCTGGCGGGCAGCTACGGAGTGCCCCGCCGGCACTGGGACGTGGAGTTCACCGGCTCGCAGCTGACCACCGGCTTCGACGCTGGCGCGCACCTCATGCTCGGCGTCGTCGGCGTCGGCGCTGTGGCGGCGTTCGTCGGACTGCTGCTGTTCATCCTGCCCACGGTCGTCGCGGTCTTCTTCGGTCGCTCGAACGCCGGTCGCCCGATGGAGGCCTGGAGCGCCCCGCTGCCCGACGCCTCGATGGGATCGACCAAGGACGAGCATCGCACCCCCGGGACGCTCACGCTCACGCTCATCTTCCTGGCCTGCTTCGCGGTGTACTACTTCGCGAACTGGAAGGCCCTGGCAGATGTGTGGCAGGTCCGATGATCCGGTCCATCAGCCGCTTCCTCTCCGGAAGCGGCTTCCCGATCTTCACGCTGACCGCGCTGGCGTGCTGGGAGCTGGTGCTGGTGGGTTTCCTGCTGGTGCCCAGCCCCCCCGGCGGGTTCGCCGAGGAGTTCCGCGCCTGGTGTTTCGGCGCAGACCCGGTCACCGGCGAGGTCTCCCTGATCTGGGTGAGCGCGATGCTCACCCCGCCGTGGATGCTCGTCGGGATCACCCTGCTGGTGTGGTGGGAGCCCCTGCAGACCGTCACCCTGCGGAGCGCCCTCCCCGCCGCGACCGCGGCCGTCTTGCTGAGCACGCTCGGCGCCCTCGGCCTCGCCGACGGGGTCGAAGCGCAGGACGGCGAAGCGCTGACCTTCCAGGCCGAGGCGCTGCGAACCCGCCACCCGCGTCCCGAGCTGGTGCTCATCGACCAGAACAGCGACCCGGTGGACCTGTCAAAGCTGCGGGGAGAGGTGGTCGTGCTCACGGCGATCTACGCCCACTGCGCCGCCACGTGTCCCCTGATCCTCACGCAGCTCCAGGCGGCGACCGATGGGCTGACCCCCGCCGAGCGCGCGGACCTGCGCGTGGTGGCGGTCACCATGGATCCAGAGAAGGACACCCCCGAGGTGCTCCAGGAGCTCGCCACGCGGTACGGACTGGCCGCGCCCGCGGTGCACCTGACCACCGGCGACCCCGCCGAGGTGAATCGCGTCCTCGACGACATGGGGATCTCGCGTCAGCGCGACCCCGAGACCGGCGTCATCAGCCACGCGAACCTGTACGTGGTGGTGGACCGTGAGGGACACGTCGCCTACCGGTTCACCCTCGGCGAGCGCCAGCAGACCTGGCTGACCGAGGCGCTGCGCCTGCTGCTGGCCGAGCCCTCGCCCTCCGACCTCGGTTGAGTACCGCCTCAGCGCTGCGTTGGCTGGAACGCGGCCCGCTCCTCCTCGATCGACTTGTCCGACGTTGGCTGCCGGACTCCGAGAACCCCCTCCTTCAGACGGGCGCCATCGCCGGCGTGCAGCTCCTGCTGGCGACCGTCTCGGGGGTCGTGCTGCTGATCTGGTACAGCCCGTCGCTGGGCGGCGCGCACGCCTCCGTGGTGGCGATGGAGGGGCGCCTGTCGGGCTTCGTGCGCGCGCTGCATCGCTACAGCTCCGACGCCGCCATCCTGTTCACCGTCCTCCATGCCCTCCGGCTGCTGCTCCAACGGCGCTTCGCGGGGCCGCGGTGGCTGGCCTGGGTCACCGGGATGGGGGCGCTCGCGCTCGTGTGGTTCGTGGGGTGGATCGGCTACTGGCTCGTGTGGGATCAGCGGGGGCTCGCGGTCGCGCTCAGCACCGCCCGCCTGATCGACGTCGTGCCGATCTTCTCGGATCCGCTGGAGCGCTCGTTCCTGACGGCCGACGCCCCCCGGTCGCTGCTGTTCTTCGTGGTGTTCTTCGTCCACATGCTGATCCCGCTGGCCGCGGGGCTGCTGCTTTGGCTGCACCTGTCGCGCCTGTCACGTCCGCAGTGGATCACCAGCCGCGTGATGTCCGCCTGGGTGATCGGGGCCACGCTCCTGCTGTCGGCGGCGCTCCCCGCGGACGTGGTGGCGCCCGCTGACCCGTCGGTCATCTCCCCGCCCTTCCTGATGGACGCCTGGTACCTGCTCCCGCTGGCGTGGACCGATCGCCTCAGCACCGGTGTGCTGTGGGCCGGACTTCTCGGGGTCGGGGGGATCTCGATGGCGGTGCCCTGGCTGCTGCGTCTGCCGACGGCCCGCCCCGCCGCTGTGGAGCCGTCGCTCTGCAACGCCTGTGAGACCTGCCGGACCGACTGCCCCTTCGAGGCGATCACCATGGTGCCGCGCACGGCCGGCAGCGACCGCTTCGAGCTGCAGGCCCGCGTCGATCCGGAGGTCTGCGTGAGCTGCGGTATCTGCGCCGGCTCCTGCGACAGCAGCGGCGTGGGCGTCCCGGAGCTGGAGACGCTCATGCTGCGGCAGCGCCTGGATCAGGGACTCGCGGCTCAGGAGGGCGCGCGAGTGGCCTTCCTTTGCGGCGAGGCGACCGCGGGGGTGTCTGTCGTGGACGGGCGCAGCCCCGCCCTGCCGGGGTGGATCGTGGAGGTGCTGCCCTGCGCCGGTTGGCTCCACCCGCTCACCGTCGAGCGGGCGCTGCGACGGGGCGCTGGCGGCGTCCTGATCGCGTCGTGTCCCCAGGGCAACTGCGCGTGGCGGGAGGGGGCTCAGTGGACGACAGAGCGGCTCGACGGGCAGCGGCGGCCTTCGCTGCGTGCGGACCGCGTCGACCGGGACCGGATCGCGCTGATCGAGATCGACCCGACGCGGCTGGGCGCCCTGTCCAGCCACGCCGAGGCGTTCCAGTCCCCCCAGTCCCAGTCAACTCAGTCTACTCAGTCGACCCAATCAACCCGGATGCCGCTCCTGGGGTGGGCCCGCTGGGCGGCCGCGGCGGCGCTCTGCCTGGCGCTCACCGGCCTGGTCGGAGCCGGAAGCCTGGTCGGGAACGCCGCGCCTGAGATCACGCACGGCGAGCTGGTCGTCACGTTCAAGCATCCCGGTGAGGTGTCCGAGGACTGCCGACCGCTCACAGAGGAGGAGCGCGCCGCCCGTCCGGTGCACATGCAGGCCGCCGAGATCTGCGAGCGCGGTCGCTCGCCGGTGCGGCTGCGGGTGGACGTGGACGCGGCCACCGTCATCGACGAGAGCTACCCCCCCTCCGGGCTGTGGGGAGACGGCAGCAGCGTGGCGATCACGCGGCTCTCGCTGGCTCCCGGGCAGCGTCAGGTGGTGGTCGAAATCGGCGACGCGCCGCAGGGCTGGCAACATCGCGACGCCCGCATCCTGGAGCTCGAGGCCGGCAAACGCGCCGTGGTGGTCTTCGACCGGGTCCAGGGCTTCACGTGGCATTGAACGCGCCATTGAACACGCCATTGAACACGGCGCTGATAAATGGGGCATTGACTGCTTGACTGCGCGGTCGGCGCGACGTCGGGTGGACAGTCGCCCGCCTGGACGGTACACGTGCGCCCTTCGGCTCCGCCCCGACCACTCAGGGGCCCCCGGCCCGGTTCATCGAACCACTTCAAGAACCGCTTCCAGAACGCTACATCCAAGGAGATCTCCATGACCACCCCCAAGAGCAAGAACATCACCTGGCACGGCGCCAACGTGACCAACGAGCAGCGTCGGCAGGCGCTGGACCAGCGCGGCTGCATCGTGTGGCTGACCGGCCTGTCCGGATCTGGCAAGTCCACCGTGGCGCGTCGCGTCGAGCAGCTCCTGCTGGAGCGCGGCGTGATGACCTATGTGCTCGACGGCGACAACGTGCGCCACGGCCTCAACAACGACCTCGGCTTCTCGCCGGCCGACCGCACCGAGAACATTCGGCGCATCGGCCAGGTCGCCAAGCTGTTCGCCGACTCCTGCACCATCACCCTGACCGCGTTCATCAGCCCCTACCGGGCCGGCCGCGACCAGGTGCGCGAGATCATGAACGACGGCGAGTTCATCGAGACCTTCGTGGACACCCCCCTCGACGTCTGCGAGGAGCGGGACCCGAAGGGCCTGTACACCAAGGCGCGGGCGGGGATCATCCCGAGCTTCACCGGCATCTCCGCGCCCTACGAGGAGCCCCTGTCGCCCGAGCTGATCGTCCGCACCGCTGGCGCCACCATCGACGACAGCGCCGGACAGGTCATCCGCTACCTCGAGGAGCGAGGCTTCATCGCCGCGAGCTGAGGCTGCGCGCTGGAGCGGTCCTTGAGCGCGGGACCTTGCCCCGGAAGACGCGGGAAAATACCGTGGGGGGATGTCAACTGAATCCCCCCACATCTCCGCCTCCGCATCGCTCGCCGAGCGCTTCGGCGACGCTCCCACGACGGCACTCATCCTCGGGAGCGGCGTCGGCTCGCTCATCGATCGCCTGGACGAGGTGGAGGCGCGGCTGCCCTACGCCGACGTCGGCATCCCCTCCACCGGCGTCACAGGCCACAGCGGCGCGATCGCCGTGGGTCGCCTCGGCGGCGAGCGCATCGCCGTGCTCGCCGGCCGGATGCACCTGTACGAAGGCCGCCCGCGCGACGAGTGGGCCTGCGCCGTCCGCGCCCTCGCCCGCTGGGGGGTGAAGCGCCTGCTGCTTACGTCGGCGGTCGGTAGCCTCCGGGTCGATCTGCCCCCGGGCAGCCTCGTTCGGATCACCGACCACGTCAACCTCACCGGGACCAACCCGCTGATCGGTCCCAACGACGCGACCATCGGCCCCCGGTTCCCGGACCTCTCCACGGCCTACGACGCCGAGCTCGGTGCAGCGCTGGACGCCACGGCCGCCGAGCAGGGGCTCGCGCTGCAGACCGGGGTCTACATGACCATGTCCGGGCCCAGCTACGAGACGCCCGCCGAGGTGCGCATGCTCGCGGCGCTCGGCGGCGCCGTCGTGGGGATGACCCTGGCGCCCGAGGTGATCATCGCCGTCCACGCCGGGCTGCGGGTGGCCGCGGTGTCGACGGTCTCCAACATGGGCTGCGGACTCACCGACGAGCCCGCCGATCACTCCGAGGTCATGGCCGTGGTCGAGGCCAGCAACGCAGCGCTCTGTACGCTGATCGAGGGTACCCTTGCCCGTTGGTAGCCCGCCTGATGGCAGCCGGCCTGGTGGTAGGCCACCCGATGGTAAGGCCCGCCTCGGTGAAGGGGACGCTGGCGACGCCGAGCTGATCGCCGCCGCGATCGCCGTCCGACGACACGCGTTCGCGCCGTACTCCGGGTACGCCGTCGGCGCCGCGGTCCGGGCCCGAAGCGGACGCATCTTCACGGGCTGCAACGTCGAGGTCGCCAGCTTCTCGCACACCTGCTGCGCCGAACGCGTCGCGGTCTTCAAGGCCGTCAGCGAGGGCGAGCGCGATCTCATCGCTGCTGCCATCATCACCGGAGACGACCGGCCGGGGACCCCGTGCGGGGCCTGCCGGCAGGTGCTCCACGAGTTCGGGCCCGAGATGGTGGTCTGGCTGGCGAACGACCGCGGCGCTGTCGAGCGGACCACCATCGAGGAGCTGCTCCCGGGCGCGTTCGGGCCGGGTTGGGTGCTCCCCATTATTCGGCGGTATCACAACGATCGGTGAGGCTGCCGCCGGTCCTGTCCCGGTGACCCTCGTCCGGTTCTCTTTTGCTCGCGGCTACCGGCGGGTCGGTCGTGACCGCGTGAGAAACGGCACCACGATCTCGCGGAACCACGTCGGCTCGATCCCGCGCGAGTGCAGCGAGGAGCGATAGCTATCCTCGATTTCGCGGACCACGATTCCTCGTTCACGCGAACCACGATCCGCAGTGCCGCTACCCGTGAACCCCGGGTCCCGAACAGACTCGATAGCTTGCAGGCGAGACGATGGGCCTCAAGTGGGCCGGTGCCCCCACACGACAGCGGTCGCAGGCCCGCTCAGGGAACTCCAAAGTTCAAAAGACAACCTTGGCACCCACCCCATAGCCATCCACGACCCAATACTCGCCGGGGTTGTAGTGGATGTACTGACCAAACACCTCGACGGTGTCGAACATGCGGTAGCCCAGCCGCCACTCGTCCTCGGTCAGCCGGCTCTCCAGCGGCCCACGGAAGCCGTCGGCGTGGCGGTACCGGCCGTGCAGCGAACCGAGGTGCACGCCCAGCCCAAGCTCAAAGCCGGCAGTCCCGGCGGCCTCGATCGATGGCTCGGCGGTGCTGCCGTTGGTCCCCAGGAACAGACCCAGGGTCAGATCGAAGCGGTCCGAGCGGCCGAACACGTCCAGTCCGGCGGTGGCTCGCCCGGTCCAGGTGCCGTACATCCCGCCGCGTCCCTCCAACGACAAGAAGGTGCTGCCGCCGTCCAGGCGCGCGCCCAGTCCCGAGGCCAGCCCCTCGGCCGGTGTGGCCTGGAGGAAG
Organism: uncultured Enterobacterales bacterium; assembly: GCA_964464515.1. Classification (GTDB taxonomy): domain Bacteria; phylum Myxococcota_A; class UBA796; order UBA796; family UBA2385; genus CAYXGP01. The sequence goes on along the minus strand of CAYXGP010000279.1, from coordinate 296 downwards.
GCCTCGGCCGAGAACTCTTCCGCCGCGTTCGCGTTTCCACTCAGCAGGACCATGAGTACAGTCAACATCGTCTCTCCCCTCGTTGAGCCGATGACACCCGATCTGCGCAGCGCGTCTCCCCCCAGATTGTCGGGGCGCCGGGTGCCTTCCTCAACTGGACACCTCAGGGGGGCGAAAAGCGAACCACAATCTCAACACAGCAGCCGTCTTCATCTGAGGCCGCTCCAAGAAAAGCAATCTCCCCCCTCGACCTGAGGGCGGTCCCACGCGGCTGCACATCGCCCACCGTCGTGCGA
>CAYXGP010000278.1:0-9472 GCA_964464515.1 uncultured Enterobacterales bacterium | reverse complement strand
CAGCACCCCACGATTACGCCAGCACCAGCCACCGCGAAGCGGTTTCGTCCAAGCCGCGAGCAGCAACTCGACACCCACAGTGGCCGCCGACGCAACCAAGACCCAGCGGACTCAGGCCGTCGCATCGCCGAAGCCGCCGCCGTCGGCCTCAGGCACTATCACCGGCCCGGAAGCAGAGGTGAAGACTGCCGAACTCCAAGCCGCCAAGCAGGGGTTGTCACCAACTCCGGCCCCCGAGACGCCGGCCGTCGACCTCTCCGAGTTGAAGCGCCGGCTGGCCGGCGTCGTTGAGGCGTACACGGCGGCCATCGAGGGCTTTGACGCACGTGAAATGGCCGTCCTGGAGGCTGAAGAGTCAGCGGAGAAGACAAAGAAGGCGCTCGAGCAGCGCGCCTCCAAACTCGATGAGCAGCGGGCAAAGACCGCTGAGCAGCAGGCCGCGGCCACCCAGGCCCTCCAGGAGGCCAAAGCGGAACGTGCCGCCATCGCTCCTGAGCGCGAGAAGCTCGATGCACTCAGGGCGGATCTGGTCACCCGAGCGGAGGTCGTCACCGCCCGAGAGACCGACGCCGACGCCGGGTTCATCCGGAGACGGGAAGAGGTGCTCGGCGAACTGCAGGCTGCCCACGCAGAGCTACTTAGCAAGAACGCCGAGCTCGCAGGCGAGTTGGAGAAGGAGCGCCAAACCCACCACGAAGACCTCCACGAGCGAGAGCGACAGCACCGCGAGCGACTGGAGGCGGCGGAAGCTGCGCTCCAAAGACGGCGTGACGAGCTCGAGGCCGCCGCGGCTGTTGCGGAGAAGCAGCTGCGGGAGCGGGAAGCCGCCGCAGCGAAGGCCAGCAGGGAGGCTCAGTGGGCCCAAGAAGACGCCGACACGCTGCGGGCCGACGTCAGCGAACACATCGAGGCCCGCGCCCAGGCACTCATGGCCGAGGTCGAGGCCGATCTCGCCGATGAACGGGCACGCCGAGCGGAGCTCCGAGAGCGTTGCTCTGAACTGGAGACCCTGCTGGAGCAGCGTCGGGATGCGGAGCGGGCCCTCTCCAACGAGAGCCCCGAGGAGGTCCAGAGTCGAATCTCGCGTCAACAAGCCCGCATCCGCGAGCTGGAAGCCGACCTCGCCGACCGTCCCAGCGCCGCTGAAGCTGCTGAGCTGCGCGAGCTTCGAGATGCCCAGAGCCGCTGGCAAGACGAACGCCGCACCTTACTCCGCGATCTCAGAATGGCCCGCCGGCAGCTGGAGACCCGCAACATCGACGTCGACGAGGTGGAGCTGCTCAAGGACCGCAACCTCGCGTTGAAGGAGAACCAGCGCCTGCTGCGTGCAGCACTTGATGATCTGCGCTCCGACATCGACGAACGCCTGGACAAGCACCGCGACCAGCCCGTGTTCCCAGAGCTCATGCGCATGGACACGGACCCCGAGCTCAGCGAGCCCACTCCGCGGTTCTACGGCCCGCGGGACGGCGAACTCGACCTGGCCAGCTTCGCCGCGGACCTCCAACACCGCATCGGAAGGGACCCTGCAGACGAGAAGCCGGACCTGTACTACCAGATCGAGGATGTACGGGCCTTCCTGGGCGGCCTGGCGATGAGCCGTCTCCACCTGCTCCAGGGCATCAGCGGAATTGGAAAGAGCAGTCTTCCTCGTCGCTTCGCCGTCGCCGTGGGTGGAGTGTGCGAGACCGTGTCGGTGCAGGCGGGTTGGCGTGATCGCAACGACCTGCTCGGCTACTTCAACGCCTTCGAGCGCCGCTACTACGAGTCCGGCTTCGTGCAGGCCCTCTACAAGGCCCAGAGCCCGAAGTACCGCAATCGCCTATTCCTGGTGCTGCTCGACGAGATGAACCTCTCGCACCCGGAGCAATACGCGGCTGATGTTCTGGATGTCTTGGAGCGAAGGGACCGCTCCACACGCCGCTTCGAGCTGATGAGCGCACAGCAGAAGGGCGACACGCCCACAGCCGTGAAGGACGGCAGGTACCTGCCGCTGCCCGACAACGTCTGGTTCGTCGGGACCGCAAACCACGACGAGACCACCAAGGACTTCGCGGACAAGACCTACGACCGTTCGTTCGTGCTGACGCTGCCCGGTCGGCCCAAGCCCTTCAAGCTCGGAAGCCCGAGGGTCCGACACCCAGTCTCGCTCGAGATGGTGATGTCGGCGTTCGCCCAAGCCCAATCGGCACACGCGACCAGCGCAGAAGCCGGTCTCGAGTGGATGGAGAGCACGCTCCGCAAGCCGATGGTCGACAACTTCGGCGTCGGCTGGGGCGGACGTCTGGAGAGCCAGGCCCGCAGCTTCATCCCGGTGGTCCGAGAGGCGGGGGGGACACTAGGCGAGGCCCTCGATCAGATGATCTGCACCCGTGTGCTGCGCAAGCTCGAGGGGCGGCATGACCTGATGGAAGAGGACTTGCGAGAGGTCTTGCAGCTCTTGGAGACCGACTGGGTCGAGGAGACTCCACCCGCCGCGGCCACGGCTTTGGTGCGTCGGGAGCTCAAGCGCCTGGGCGCCGAGCTTTGAGCTGGACCGACCAACTCACGGGCCAGCCGGTCGACAATCCGGCCGGTCGGGTGGCGGTCGGGCAACTGCGCTGGAACGGTCCTGGCGAGCTGCCCGTCCGCCACGCGTTTGCCAAACCTGGGCACCTGCTCATGCCCGGGGCCGACGGTCGATTCCAGAGCCCGGCAATCGCTGAAGTGCGCGTCGATCCCCAGACCATCCCCGATGCCGACGCCCTGCGCTGCCTCCGGGTGATGGGCGACGGCATCCGCCTCAGGGTGGGGGCACCTCTGCTGGAGTGGCTGGACGAGCCCCCCCTGATGCCGCCCGTGGACGACACCCTCGACGAGACAGAGCTGGAGCAGGTTGCCCGCGCGAAGCTCCCCCACATGGAAGCCGCATGCCGTCGTCCTCGAACCCACCTCAAGCTCGAGGAAGAGCGCCAGCTGGTGTCTCGATGCAGGCGCCCTTCCAGCCGGGCACCCATGGTGCTCGCGGCTCGCTCGGAAGACTGGGACCGTAGGACGCTGTGGGGGATCCGGCCCAAGCGAGTCCTCGGGCTGGTCCGAGAAGACCTCTTCGACCTGTATGAGAATCGCCTCGCCGTCGCGCTGGTGGACCGTCTCGACGAGGCGTTGACCCAGCGCGTGCGCGAAGTGCGACGGGTAGTCCAGCAGGCACGCAGCATGAACGAGTGGCAGGAGCTGCTCCGGAAAGGCGCCAACTACCGACGAGCCCATCGGGTCTGCGAGCTGTGGGGAGAGCTGTGGTCTGACGAGGGGCTGTTGGCCCGAGCGGAGCGTGCGCTGAACCGACTGCTCCAGCTCCGCAGACGGGTCCTGGCGCTGAAGGACACCGGGCTGTACCGTCGGATCGGTGGGCGACGACGGGTGATCCACCTGCGGATGACCAATGTGCTGACCCACGACGATGTGTACCGTGGCGTCGCGGAGCTCTGGCAGGCGTGGGAGCGGCACGTGCTGATCGGCCATGAGGACGCCCAGACCCGCTGGAACCAGGAACAGGCGGCCGTTGACGGAATGCAGCTGTACGCGGCCCTGCTCACGATCCGCGCTCTCGATGCGTTGGGCTTCGAGCCTACGGATGCTTCCCTCGAGCACGGGCTGGGGCCGGGAGCGCAGTTGGAGCTGCTGGGTCCGGTCGGAACCGTGAGCCTCGTGTGGTCCCCATCTGGCGGCGTGGCTCTCGAGCAGGACGGTCATCTACCCCTTCGGATCTGCGTGCTGCCGGCGATGCTGGACGGTTCGCCCGGCACCGGGCCCTGGCTTGCCGCTCAGGCTTCATCAGAGTCGCTCGTTCTACACCTCGAAGCCGACATCGCCCGCACGGACCGATTGACTCGGCTGCGACTGAGAGGTCCGGGCCCCAAGGACCAGGAGCCGATCTTCGTCCCTGTCGCCCCTTGGCAGCTCGAGAGCGTGGAACGGCTGGCGCGAGCGATCCGATGGCGCTTGTGGTCTCGCCACATCTTGGCCTACCCGCCCAATATTCCCTTCCCACGAAGGTCGTGGAAGGCCCCGCCGTCCGCGCCCGCATGGGTCTCCCTCTGATCCGAGGCCCTCCAGTTGGTCGCCCCCGGCCGCGGCGGGCGATGGAACGCCCTCCATCGACGCATTGAGGAGCAACAGAAGACGACCGCCAGCCTCAGGGCCCAGCTAGACGCCATCGACCCGCGAGATCCGCGCAGGAGTCGCGACAAGCTGCACTTCAAGGACAAGCTCGCCAAGGCAAGCCAGGCCCTTGCAGCAGACGAGTCCGTACGAGACGGACTGATCGCGGCCCGCGAGGCGCTCACCCGCCAGCTCACGTGCCCGGTCTGCCGTGAGCAATGCGGCCCCTACGACTTCGGGCACGCCGAACATCGCTTCCGCGTGTCCTGCACCTCCTGCGATTCCCTGTGGGGACTCCGAGACTGCGCGGCCTGCGGCTCCCTCTTCCCGTTCCTCGACTGCCCTGACAATCCGCCGGGGGCTGACCCACTCGACGCGGACACCGCCTACGGCTGCGACGTCCTGGCCCTGCCCCTGGCACCGGAGGTGTACCTCTGCACCCGGTGCGGCCAACGCAGCGACGGAGAAACCGATGAAGAAGCCTGACGCGGTGCTCATCAGCTGGCTCGCGTACAACCACGATCCCTACGAGCGGAAGTTCCGGTCCGAGGAGTACCGGCTGACATCGGACGGCCACAAGGTGCAGGGCCCGACGCTGACGTTCCTGTTCGACGACCAGTCTCCTTGGCAAGGCCGCGTTCGCGACCTAGTCCTCTTGCACCGCAACGACGACATCTCGGCAGCGCGTGCAAAGGCGACGATAGACAAGGTCGAGCACAGAGACCCCCAGGTACGGTGCCGAGCTGTTGCCTGGGACGGCACCGACCCCACCGACCACCGGTCCATCTTTGCCTTCGTGCGCGACAAGCTCCCCAGGATCCGGCGCCAGCACCCCGGCGAGCTGCTGGTGCACATCAGCCCCGGTACGCCGACGATGCAGACGGTGTGGGTGCTCATGGGCGAGACAGGGTTCATCGAGGAGCCCTTTCGGCTGCTGAAGTCGCTCAAGCCGGCCGAACGCCACAAGGGCACGGCCGTCGAGCCTGTGGCGCTCGACATCGACACATTCTACAAGCGGTATCGGCAGTCCCAGCCCGCAGAGGTGTCGGCCGACGAGCAGAGCGTGTTCTGGGACCCTGGGCAGTTTCAGAGTGACCGCCTCCGCCGGCTCTACGACGAGGCGGCCCGTATTGCGCGCCTGCGCGCACCGGTGCTCATCCTGGGGGAACGAGGGTCGGGCAAGACGACTCTCGCGAGCTGGATTCGCATGCAGAGTCCCTTCCGAAAGGAGGCATTGGACACATCCTGGCCCGCTGTGGCCTGTGGGCAATACCGCGCCGACACCATGCGGTCCGAGCTCTTCGGACACAGGAAGGGTTCGTTCACCGGTGCAGGCACAGATCACGTCGGGCTGTTGACCAAGGCCGACGGAGACACCCTCTTCCTCGACGAGGTCGGCGACCTCGCCCGCGACATGCAGCGGCTGCTCATCAAGGCGGTAGAGGAACGTCGCTTCCAGCCCTTTGGCGACACCGCCTGGCAAACCAGCACCTTCCGGCTCATCACCGCTACCAACGTCCCCCTCGAGGAGCTGCGTCAGCGCCTCGACGCTGACTTCTTTGATCGCGTGGCGGTGTTGCGACTGCGCGCTCCCAGCCTGAGAGAGATTCCGGAGGAGCTGGACTGGCTGTGGCCGGCGGTCTACGCGCGAGTCGAGCGAGAGGCAGGTGTGGTCGTGAGCCTCGGCGAGGGGCACCACGCCCGCATCGTGCAATTCCTGAAGAGCCACCCACTGCCAGGGAATCTCAGGAGTCTGTTCACACTGTCCTGGCGACTCCAGGCCCGATGGCTCGACGTGGATCCGACCGAATCCGAACTTGTCGCATGGTTGCCGACAGCCCTGGACAGCCCTCTCGCCGCAGGGCGCGGGGACGTGACCCGAGACATCGCTGCGCGATTTGCGGATGCAGCCCCAATTGACGATCTGATCCCCCAAGGGGGGCAACTCGACACGCGGAGCCTCCAGCGCGAACTCCAAGCATGGCTCGCGGACGAAGTCCGTCGCGTCGCGAGAAGCCGCGGTGTGGCCCAAGGGGAGCTGGTGGACGTGACACCGAAGACGCTGCGACAGTGGATGAAGGGGTAGCGGCCGCCGTCACCTTCCTGCCTACCCCCGACGCGCGCACCTGGACGACCTCGCCGAAGGCTTGATCCTCGGCACCAACGCCACCGTCGCCTCAAGATCGAACGCCACCAACGGGTCGATGTACCTCCCCCGCGCGCCAGCTATGACGTGCCCCTGGAGGTAGTCCACGGCGTCGGTAGGGGCGCCGACCCTGAGCATGTTCGACTTGAACCCCCGGCGGAAGGCGTGATGCGGTGCTCTTCGCCACACAGCCTTGGAGACTCCCGCAGCCTCCCAACAGGCGGCAGCGTCCACGGCGAGGGCGTTCCTCCAGGGAGACTTCCGCTTGCCGGTGTAGGGCACCAACAAACTGCCCGGGCGCGGCCAGTTCCGGAGCTCCTTCACGAGGTGCTTCGAGAGCGGCACCACCCGCCCGCGCCCGCCCTTCGTGATCTCCGGTCGGAGGAGAAGTTCGGAGTTGCGTAGGTCGACATCGCGCCATTCCAGCTGCACGGCCTCGCCGATCCGGATCCCGGTGTAGCGGAGCACAACGAGGGCGCAACGCTTCCATCCCCGCGCCCAGGAGATGCACCGGTCCATCTCCGCCCAGGTCGGGGCCCGAACGGGCTGCGGCGCGGACCGGACCATGTCGATGCGACGGGGCCGAGGAACCTGGTCCGGCCATCGGTCCGACTCGTCCGCCCAGCGCCACATGAGCTGGGCGACCTCGACGATCTTGCGGGCGGTGTCCCGGGAGCGCTGTTTTCCGTGGAGCCCGTTCTCCGGGACCTGTAGCCACGTGTAGTAGTCCTCCAGGAGGGGCTTCGAGAAGTCCGACACCGGCCACGGAGGCTCGCCCCAAGTGGCCGTCAGGAAGCGCTGGAAGAGCCGGATGTTCTCTTCGTAGCGCCGCATGGTGCGGGGTCGGAGACGGAGTCGGCGGTGGTCGAGGTAGCGGTCGCAGACGATGCGGAGGTCGGGGCTGGGGGACACGGGAGCTCCAGTGGGATGGAGCAGCGACAATGTCCCACGGCGGCTTCAGGCGCCTCGCTTCAGCACCTCTGCAGCCGGCACGGATACCAGTCGCACGTCGTACCGGTCCGCGAGCGCCCGAGCCTCCGGGTACTCCGTCTGGTAGGCCACGACGTAGGCCCGCACTTGCGGGTCCTGGAGCGGGAAGCTGTCCTGCCGCAGCGAGCGACCGGTACTTGATGGCCTGGTGGATACCGATCACGACGGGCCGCTCACCCTCGACCTCCACCTCCACGACCGAGCGCTTGGGGCCGTGGTTGTTGAACAGGATGTCGACCCGGTCACCGGTCATGAAGCTGTGCTCCACGTTCGCCTGAGCGACGGGGCTGAGGCCGAGAAGCCGAGGACGCTCCGCCACGTACTCCTTGAGCAGACGAGGAACGAGCCTCTCAGGCCGCCTGGGTATCAACCGAGACGGTGATTATTCTCTCCAGACAGCTCTGAAGCGTGCCTGGGGGTGCCACATCCCCAGCATCGGAGCAACTTGCCTGTGCGCGGAGTCAACATGCAATTCTGCCCCTACGTGGGCCGCGATCTTGATGACGAGGTTCTGTTCTCCGATGAGCATGTTGTGCCCTATGCCATCGGTGGCCCCAACGCGCTGACGATCAGGGTCAGCAAGGACGCCAACAGCGAGATTGGAAGGCTCGTGGACGTGAAGTTCACCGACAACCTCTTCGTGATGCACCACCGCGTACGACTGGACCTGCGGGGCCAGAGCGGTGCAGAACCGCGCATGGACTGGCGAGGCGAGCTTGTCGGCAAGGACGACGACGCGTCGAAGCCCGCAAGATATCGATTCGGCCCGGAGACCAAGGACCTGTGGGTGAGGCCAGAGGTCCGTCGGGCCCCTGTCGCCGATGGCAAGCAAGAAATCAGCATCCAAGCCCATTCTGAAGCTGAGTTCCGGCGGATTGTGAGCGACATCAACAGGAAGCAGCGTCGAGCAGGATTGCCAACACTGGACGCCGACGAGTTGATGGCCTCGGCAGCCACCGAGGAGATCGAGCAGCCAGCGATGAACGTGGTGAACCACGTGGGACTCCACGATTTCGAACTCGAATTCGTGAAGATGGCCTTGGGGTTCGGACACCTCGCCATCGGGGAAGCATTCTCGCGTTCGGCGCTGGCCGACGACCTGCGGACCTTCATCTGGGAGGTGGACCCGGACAAGCGGCAGGACCTGGTGCGGGGGGAGATCTTCCCTTCCGTGTCGAACCCAGACCTCTTCAAGCTCTTCGAGGTACCTGACCACCACGTGTTCGCGCTCTTGCTTCAGGTCCCGGCATTCATCGGGCTCGCGTTTGGCGTCTTTCCGGGAACAGTCGGTCTGGTGTCTGAGCACGTGAAAGAGTGGATCGAGGCGATGGGCAGCACCGACCGAGTGTGGCTGGTCGAGCCCAAAACGCGAACGTTCCGCACCTTCACCTTGGGCGAATTCATCCATAGAAAGAACGCTGGAGAGTTCGCGGCTTCTTCGTGATCGCCTTGACGCCCCCGCCCTTCCATCGCGTCCGCAAAGTGCCCCACTGAGCGCATAGGTTGACGCCTTGCCTTCTCCGTCACCGGCGGATTGCAGCCGACGACTCCTCCGACGCAGATATCGCCAGCTCGCTGCGCCCACTGCCCGACTAGCCAGCCGGCCAACCGGCCGCCGCATGCCCGAGTCCGGAAGTCCGCGTGGAAGACCGCGCCTGGTGGCTGTTCTCACCGTTCGCAGTCCGCGATCCCAAGACCCCACTCCTGCAGCTCATGCACCTGGAGCTTGGCCGCTTGCCGCCAGAGACGCTCCGGTAGCCGCCCCCGCTCCTCCTCAGCACGAAGAAGGGCTTCCTTCACATCACTGCGAACACTGAGAACAGCCAGCACCTGAGTGACCCTCGCCCGGCTCACTCCGAGATGCCTGGCCAACTCCGCCCGGCTGTTCACCACGCCCTCCTCGAGCAGCGCTCCCCACGCCTCCGCACGCTCCAGCGGATGCACTCTGAGGGCCCTGGACGCCTTGGCCCGACTCCTCGACTTCCCGCTCCTGGCCTTGGTTTTCAGCCTCGCTTCAAGACGGATCGTGCGATGAGGCGAGCCAACATCCGCAGTTCGTTTCCAGTCCCGTACGGGGAGCCATCTCCCTCCTGACCGGAACAACGAACCCCGAGGTTCTGGTCACCTGGCAGATTGAGGTGGAGCTTCCTCCTCAGCCAGGGCTTGCCCGCCGTCGAGGCGGGCGGTCACGAGCAG
>CAYXGP010000277.1:0-9484 GCA_964464515.1 uncultured Enterobacterales bacterium | reverse complement strand
TACCCCTCGACTACCCTCTCAGGCCGATCATGGGAGACTTCTTTCCCTGGAGCGGGCTGAAGCTGACTTCAAGGAGCCCGCCGCCCTTCTTGCGAGTCCCTCCGCGCCGCGAGCAGCCGAGCGGATGCCTCCAGATCCACATTCGACACCGGTGACACCGCCTCAACATGGTTCTGGGCTCTCTCGCCAGGCTAACGGATATTACAGGTTCGTAGTTATCAATTCCTTAACCGGTCACGCATGCTCTGGGGACGAACGAAGAACCGCGGATCGCGGATGGCGGGCACGTGGTTGGTGTGATCGAGTAATCGGGGAATCGGGGAACCGCGAAACCTCGGCGCCAACTGAACGGCGGCACGTCGAAACAGATGAGGAACCAACGGAGACTCATCCTGAGTTTGGCCCCACGACTTCACGACAAGAGCTCGTCAGGCTCTCTTTCAGCAATAAGCACTCAAGCTGAAATCACTCCCCCCGCGCCTCCCCCGTCATCGGCACGAACCGGACAGCCATCACCGCGCGCCGAGTCAGTCCTTCTGCGGTGCGCTCGACCACCACCAGATCCTGACTCCAGTCGTCACCCACCGGCGCGATCAGCCGCCCGCCCATCGCGAGCTGATCGAGCAGCGGCTGGGGGATCTGCTCCGGCGCGGCCGTCAAGATGATGCGATCGAACGGCGCGGCCTCGGGCCAGCCCTGGTAGCCGTCGCCCGTGCGCAGATGGAGCGGCCCGCGCGCGCCAGGCGCTCCTGCGCTGGCCGGGTCACTAGTCGGGTCACTCGGCTCATCGACGCGATCATCGAAGCGCACCACCGGGTAGCCGGCTGATCTGAGCTGGATGTCGGCCTGTCGTGCCAGCGGCGCGACGATCTCGATGCTCCACACCGCCGCGCCCAGCTCACTCAGCACAGCGGCCTGGTACCCGCTACCGGTGCCGATCTCCAGCACCCGCTGTCCGGGCTCGACGCCGAGCGTCTGGGTCATCCAGGCGACGATGTACGGCTGACTGATCGTCTGATCGTGGCCGATCGGGACCGGGTGATCGCCGTAGGCCGACCGCCAGGTGTGGGGCGGCATGAACCGGTGGCGCGGCACCGAGCCCATCGCAGTCAGCACCCGTGGATCGGTGACGTCGCGGGCTGCGAGCTGCTTGCGGACCATCTCTGCGCGGGCAGCGGTCATGTCTTCCCCGGAAGGGGTCTCCTCTATCTCGCCGACGGTGATCGGAGCGACCTGCTGCGGGGGACCAGCGCCTGTGCAGGCAGGGAGCCAACCGATGATCGCCAACGCCACCCCACGACTCGACATGCGCAGCGCCCGGAGCGGCCAGAGAAGAGTCGGGAAGATCATCCGTGACGCATGCATGGGGCTCGGATCTCCTGCTGGATATGCCGTACCCTGAAGCGCCCCCGGGTGGGTCGCTCGCCTCGCCCTCCCCAGAGGGATTAGTAGAACAGCATGGCCCCCCCCAGCCTCACCGGCGTCCGCGTCCTCGATCTCAGCCGCATCCTGGCCGGCCCGTTCGCCACCCAGATCCTGGCCGACCACGGCGCCGAGGTGATCAAGGTCGAGCGCCCCGGCAAGGGCGACGACACCCGCGGCTTCGGCCCGCCGTTCATCGAGGGCGTCTCGACCTACTTCCTGTCGATCAACCGCAACAAGAAGTCGGTCGCCATCGATCTCAAGACGCCCACCGGCCGCGATCTCGCCCGGCGTCTGGCCCGGCAGAGCGACGTGGTCATCGAGAATTTCCGCCCGGGGGCAGCGGCGCGGCTCGGCCTCGACGCAGCTACCCTGCGCGCCGACAACCCGCGCCTCGTGTACTGCTCGATCAGCGGCTTCGGACAGACCGGCCCCTGGCGCGATCGCCCCGGCTACGACCTCGCCGTCCAGGGCATCAGCGGCCTGCAGTCGATCACCGGCGCGGCCGACGGCCCCCCCACCAAGGTCGGCACCTCCATCGCCGACCTGACGAGCGGGATGTACGCGGCGCAGGGCATCCTCCTGGCCCTGTTCCGGCGCGAGCGGACCGGCCGCGGCGACGTGGTGGACGTGGCGCTGCTGGACTCGGTGGTCTCCTTGCTGACCTACCAGGCCGGCATCGCCTTCGCGGGCGCGGGCACGCCGCACAGGGCTGGCAACGCGCACCCGTCCATCGTCCCCTATGAGACCTTCCGCGCCAGCGACGCCTACCTCAACCTGGCCGTCGGCAACGACCGGCTGTGGGCGGCGTTCTGTCGCTGCGCGGACGCCCCCGCCCTGGCCACCGACCCCCGCTTCACCACCAACGCCGATCGCGTGGCCCACCGCGAAGCGCTGCTGCCCCGGCTTCAGGAGATCTTCGCGACCGACACCGCCGCCGCCTGGGTGCGCCGGCTGCAGGAGGCGGGGATCCCCTGCGGACTCATCTGCGACGTGAACCAGACGCTGGCGCTGCCGCAGGTACAGGCGCGGCAGATGGTGGTCCCGCTGGAGCACCCCGAGGCAGGCACCGTCCGCACCACCGGCGTCCCCGTGAAGCTCACCGAGGCTCCGGGGGCCGTGCGCACCGCCCCGCCGCTCCTGGGCGAGCACACCCGCCAGGTGCTCACCGACGTGCTGGGTCTGACCCCCGAGGCGCTGAGCGCAGCCCGGCAGGCCGGCGCGATCGACTGGCCTGACTCGATCGACCGGCCCGACGGCGGCGACGCCTGATCCTGACGCTTGATCCTGGAGGGCCGATCGCTCCCATCCCGCCGACCCTGGGTCCCTTCGACCTGCTGAGCCGCATCGGCCGGGGCGCGATGGGCGAGGTGTGGCTCGCCAGTCACCGCATCCAGCGCGCGCAGGTGGCGATCAAGTTCGTCCTGGGGGTCCGCCGCGACGACGCGTGGGCCCTGGAGTCCTTCGCCGAGGAGGTCCGCGCCACCGCGGGGCTGGCCCACCCGGGCATCGTTCGGGTGCTCGATCACGGGGTCGTCGACGCGGCGTCGGGGGCGGCCCGTGCAGGGGTGCTCTCTGCGGGCGTTCCCTACCTGGTGATGGAGCTGATCGGCGGCAGACCGCTGTCCGGCTACGTCGGCGCGCTGCGCTGGCCGCGCGTGCGCTCCATCCTGCTGCAGATCCTGGAGGCGCTGGCCCACAGCCACGCCCGCGGCGTCATCCATCGCGACATCAAGCCCGGCAACGTCCTGGTGATCAAGGAGCGCCGCAGCGGCAAGCTGACCCTGCACACGCGCCTGAGCGATTTCGGGCTGGCGCGCGCCCTGGAGCGGGAGGGCGGCGACGCGATGGTCGTGGGCACCCCCGCGTTCATGGCCCCCGAACAGGTCCGCGGGGCCTGGCGCGATCAGGGCCCCTGGACAGACCTGTACTCCATGGGTTGCCTCGCGTGGAGCCTGGTCTGCGGGGTGCCGCCGTTCGGACAGACGATCTCACCCTATGAGCAGTGCGAGAAGCACCTCAAGCGCACACCTCCCCCGCTGAAGCCCACCCACCCCGTGCCCGCGGGCTTCGAGGCCTGGCTCCGACGCCTGCTCGCCAAGCCGCCGGGCAGCCGGTACACCAACGCCGCCGACGCCATCTGGGGCCTGCTCTCCATCGACGACAGCGACCCCGATCTTCACGATGACGAAGAGGCGCCGCTGGTGTTCCGAAAGCGCACCGCGCGGCTCGGAGAGCTGAAGACACAGACCTTCGCGGGCACGCTCACGCCGGCCGGCCAGGAGAAGACCGAGCGGCTCTCCCCCTCCCAGCTCAACCCCCAGGGGTCCGGCGACAAAGACCTCCTGCAGCTCCCAACCTCCGCGCTGAAGCCTCTCCCTGACAACCCCCTCCCTGACAGCAGCGACTTCACCCTCGATCCGATCCGACCAGACTCCCAGACGGACACCCCGACAGGCCCCGACCCGGCAGGCTCCCCCCCGACGGGTTCAACTGCGGGAGCAGAGCGCTCCTCGCTGCAGGTGCACTCGCTGCGATCGCAGCTCGAGAGCGCGCTCCGCGGGGGGGTGGATCCCCGCGCCTCCACCCTGATCCTGCGGCCCTCCGAGGCCACGGTGATCTTCCCCAGCCGCCCCGACGCCTCCGCGCGCGCTGAGCAGCCGTCCGCCGCCCGCGCGACCGCCGCGCCGGTGCCCGAGTCGTGGCGCAGCCCGCGCCCCCCCGAGACGCCGCCGAACCTCCTGGGCGTGGGGCTGAACCTGTACGGCATCCGCGCGATGCCGATGGTCGCGCGGCAGGCGGAGCGTGACGCCCTGTGGTCGGCGCTGCTGCGGGTCTGCGACACCCGACACCCGACCGCGGTGCTCCTCCACGGCCCCGCGGGGTGCGGCCGCAGCCGGCTGCTGGAGTGGCTGGCGGAGCGCGCCGCCGAGGTGGGCGCCGCCACCATCCTGCGGGCCAGCCACAGCCCGGACGCCGGTCGCGAGCGCGGCCTGGGCCCCATGCTCGCGCGCCACCTGCGCTGCGCCGGCCAATCCCGTGACGAGCTGGCGGGCCGCCTCAAGACGCTCCTCGGCGGCAGCGAACCCCTGATGCGACGCCTGGACGCGCTGGTGGAGATCCTCCGGCCCACCTCCGACGCGGAGCGCCAGAGCGGCGCGCCCGCGGTGCGCTTTCACAGCCCCGACGAGCGGTACGCGCTCATCCGGCGCCTGCTGGCGTGGGTGGTCACGGGCCCCTGGGGCACGCCCCGCGGCCGACCGGTCATCCTGTGTCTCGACGACGTCCCCTACGGACTCGACAGCCTGGACTTCTGCAGGGCCCTCCTCACAACGGACGAGCCGCTGCCCGTGCTGATGGTGATGACCGCGCGCGCCGAGTCCCTGGCGATGCGCACGGAGGAGCGTCGCAGGCTGGACGAGATCGCCGCCCTGCCGCGCGTGGAGCGGCGCGCGCTCGGACCGCTCCCAGAAGCCGACCAGCGCAGCCTGATCGCGGCGCTCCTGGGCATGGAGGGGGAGCTGGTCGATCGCGTGGCGACCCGCACGCGGGGCAACCCGCTGTTCGCCGTGCAGCTCGTCGGCGACTGGGTGGCGCGGGGGATACTCGAGGCCGGCGAGACGGGCTTCCGCCTGCAGCGCGGCGCCGAGGTCGATCTCCCCGAGGACATCCACCAGGTCTGGAGCCGGCGCATCGGTCAGATCCTGGACGGAGATCCCATCGCCGAGCGCGCCCTGGAGCTGGCGGCGGTGCTGGGCCAGGAGGTCTCTCGCTCGGAGTGGCAGGCGCTGTGTACGGCGACCGGGATCACCCCACCGATCGCGGTGCTGGAGAGGATGCGCGACCAGCACCTCGTCATCCCCCGTGACGGCGGCTGGGCCTTCGTCCACGCGATGCTGCGGGAGGCCCTGCTGCGCCAGGCGCGCCAGCGCGGCCGCCTCAGTCGCCACCACCTGGCCTGCGCGGCGCTGCTGCAGGGACGCGTGGGAAAGCAGGCGCGCGCGCGGGGCCGACTGGGTCACCACCTGCTGCACGGTGGGCGGGTGGCAGAGGCGACGAGCGCGCTGCTGGAGGGCGCCGACGAGTGCCTGACCACGGGAGATCACGCCGAGGCCCGCCGGCTCCTCGCAGAGCGCGAGCAGGCACTCACGGAGCTCGCGCTGTGGCCCGAGGATGAGCGCTGGGGACGCGGCTGGGTGGCCGCCGCGCGGGTCGCCATCTTCGGCCAGGACTGGCGGGAGGCGTCGATCCGCACCGCCCACCTGGAGGCCCGCGCGCGCCAACACGGCTGGGCGGAGGTGCAGGTCCACGCGCTGCGGCTGCGGGCGCGGCTGCTGCGGCAGGAGGGACAGCTCGACGCCGCCGAGGCGCTGCTGGAAGAGGGCATCACCCGGGCCCGGGAGCTGCGGCAGACGGCGCTGTGGGCCGACTGCAGCTACGACCGCGCGGTCCTCGACATCCAGCGCGGCCGATTCGACGCGGTGATCACCCGGGTTGGGCAAGCCAGCGACGGGTTCGAAGAGGTCGGCGACACCTACGGCTGGGCGAGCTGCCGGCTGCTGCTGGGACGCGCGCGCCTGCAGAAGGGCGACATCGAGTGGGCGCGCGCCGCGACGCTGGCGGCCTCCCAGGCCTTCGAGCGCGCGGGGAGCTTCTGGAACATCGCCGACTGCAGCGTGGTGCTCGGGGAGGTCGCGCGCATCCGCGGAGACCTCGCCGAGGCCGAGCGCTGCTACGCAGAGGCCACCGAGCAGATGATCGCGCTGGGCCACCCCGACCTGCTGGTCCCCCGCATCAACCTGGCGCTGGTGCAGATCGAGCGCGGCGAGCACGCGGCAGCGCGGCGGGGCCTGGAGGCGGAGCTGGCGTCGATGCGCGAGGGCCGCGGCGCCGCCGTTGTGGGCGCGGTCCTGGTCGCGCTGCTGCCCCCGTGCGCCGACGCGGGCGACTGGGAGAGCTTCGACGGCCACCTGCGCGAAGGCCGCGAGCGCATTGATGAGAGTGGTCTGGTAGACGTAGACATCGCGACGATGGCGACGCTCGCGGGGCGCATGGCGCTCGATCTGGGGCAGCCCGATCTGGGATGGAGCGCGCTGGCGCTGGCCCGCGCTCAGTGGCGCGCGCTGAACCGCCCCGAGGAGCTCCGGGAGGTCGACACCCTCATGAGATCGACATGAAGCGCCCCCACCCCACCCAGAAGAGCCTCTCCGCGCGCAGGATCTCCCCGAGATCGGGGGGTTCCCCGGTCTGGGGCTGCCTGCTGCTGGCGCTGGCCTGCACAGACAAGGACGAGCCGGTGACCACGCGTCCCCAGCAGTCCGGCCAGCGAGACAGCGACGGCGACGGCTACGAAGCAGACGTCGACTGCGACGACAGCAACCCGGCTGTTCACCCCGGGGCCACCGAACATTGCGATGACACGGACGCAGACTGTGACGGCGACATCGGCCGCGAAGACCCGGACGCCGTCGACGCGCAGGTGATCTACGAAGACGCCGACGGAGACGGCTACGGCGACGCGACCCGCAGCTCGGTGGCCTGCGAGGTGCCTGAGGGCTACTCGGCGGACGGCACCGACTGCGACGACGCCCACGCGGCGGCCAGTCCCGAGGGAATCGAGGTCTGCGACACCCTCGACAACGACTGCGACGGGCTCACCGACGAGACCGATCCCGGCATGAAGGACGGGCACTGGTACCCCGACGCCGACGGCGACGGCTACGGCGATCCCGACACCGAGGAGGTCACCTGCGACACCCCGCCCGCGGGGTATGTCTCGAACGATCTCGACTGCGACGACGCCGATCCGGCTCTCAACCCCGACGCCGCGGAGGTCTGCGATCACGTCGATCAAGACTGCAATCGCGAGGTGGATGACGGCCTGGGCACCGCCTGCGAGCGCTGCGAAGACGGCGGCGATGACGATCTGGACGGCCTGGTGGACTGCGAAGACGGCGACTGCTGGGACAGCCCCCTGTGCCCTCTGACCACCCGCGCCTGGCCCACCGACGGACAGATCACCGTCACCCACGCCGCCACAGACACGAGCAGCTGGATCGCCAGCCGCCGCGTCTCGGGTCGGGCCATCTCCGGGCAGGTCCAGCGCATCCTGGGACAGCAGCTCGTCTCGACGTGCACATGGACGGTCGATGAGCTGCAGGCGACGTTCTCGTCGTGGGCCACCTCGGCGGGCAGCGCGTGGGCCCGGACGCCAGCGACTCGACGCGGCGCGGCGTTCGACCGAGACTGCGAGCTGGACACGTGGGGGTTCCTGCCGCCGTATCTGTTCGCCGACGGCAGCGCCGTCCACCTCTCTCCGTACGGGAGCTGGCCGCTGACCTCAACGTGGTCCGCCAGCCTCGCGTTTCCGCGTTCGGGCGAACACCCGTGGTACCACGGGTCTCTGTTCCGCGAGCAGTCCCGCCCGCAGTCGACGAGCTGGGTGATCCGCCCCCTGGAGTCCGGCTCTCCCTACGCCGACTGCGATCTCACTGATTCAGCGCTGAATCAGTCTCCCCTGCTGACCTGGTACCCCGATAACGACGCCGACGGCCTCGGCGATCGCTCGAGCCCGACCGACGCATGCGTCGAACCCGAGGGACTCCCCTGGGTGGTCTCCAACGGAGATGACTGCGACGACGACGACAGCGCCGTCGGCGACAGCGACGGCCCGCTCGGCGCAGACACATCCATGCACTGCGTCCCTGCGGCCTTCATCGGAGAGGCCGAGACGGACTTCACGGGCGCCTCGCTCACCGACGCTGGAGACATCAACGACGACGGTCGCGACGACCTGGTGCTCACGGCCTACGGCAGCGAGCGGGCCGGGACCGACGCGGGCGCGGTGTTCGTCGTCTCGGGCGCCGCCGTCTCTACAGGGACCACCTCCATCTCTGCCGCGTGGTCCGTCCTGCTGGGAGAGGCCGAGTCAGACTACGCCGGCTGGTCGGTCTCCGGGGGCGACATCGACACGGACGGGCACGCCGATCTGCTGATCGGCGCCTATGGTGTAGACACGACGGGGACCGAGGCCGGGGCCGCCTACCTGGTGTGGGGAGACGATCTCACCGGCGGCGAGCAGTCGGTCGGAGACGGGCTGAAGCTGACGGGGGAGGCCGCGCAGGATTATGCGGGCGGCGCGGTGGCGGTGGTCGGCGATGTCGATGACGACGGCTGGCCGGACGTGGTGGTGGGCGCCTACGGAAACGACAGCGGCGGCACCTACTCCGGGCGGGCCTACCTGCTGAGCGGACAGGGGCTGGACGGCCGCGCCGACACGATGTCGCTGGCCGACGCCGACGCCACGCTCACCGGGGAGGCCACCTACGACAACGCCGCGTACGCGCTCGACGGCGCCGGCGACCTGGACGGAGATGGGATCGGAGACCTGCTGATCGGCGCGCCCAAGAGCGACAGCGCAGACAGCGACGCGGGGCAGGTACACATCCTGCGCGGCGGATCGCTGACCGGCGCGCTGAGTCTCGCCGACGACGACTGGGGACTGCTCGGGGACGAGAGCTACATCCAGGCCGGCGACGCGGTGGCCGGGGTGGGCGACGTGGACGGCGACGGATTGGGAGATGTCCTGGTCGGAGTGCCTGACAGCGACGCGGGCGGGACCGACGGCGGCGAGGCCGTGCTGGTGCTCGCGTCATCGCTGCCCCGCTGGGGCGGAGACATCACGCTGGCCGGACCGAGGGTGGTCGGCGCCAAGGCCGATCAGGTGGGCGCCGCGGTGGCCGGAGCCGGAGATCTCGACTCCGACGGGCGGAGCGATCTGTTGATCGGCGCGCCGGGTCACACCACGCACGACGGTGCGGTGGGCAAGGCCGTGGTGCTGCTGGCGAGCGAGATCACGTCCGATGCGACGTGGGCGCTGGCAGACCTGCGTGTGGGGATCATCGGCGACGCGCGGGGAGAACAGGCCGGGGCGGCGCTGGCCGGGGTCGGGGATGTGGATGGGGACGGCCGCAGGGATGTGGTGGTCGGGGCGAGTCGGAATAATGATGGGGGGAGAGACGCGGGGAAGACTGTGTTGTTTTCGGTGGATTGACTGGGGTTG
>CAYXGP010000276.1:0-9558 GCA_964464515.1 uncultured Enterobacterales bacterium | reverse complement strand
CGACTTTGAGCGCCGCAAGCCAGTGGACCCGGGGCCTCGCAGGCCGAGCCTCACGTGGGGCCGCCCTTACGCCGATCATGGGAGACTTCTTTCCCTGGAGCGGCCTGAGTGGGCCAAGCGGCTTGAGGGCCGGTGAGAGGCCACAGTTCAGGATCTGACACTCGTTGCTCGTTCTGGATTCTCGTGGACCGTGGTTCGTGGGGCCGAGGAGTCGTGAGCGAAGCGACCCGCGAGACCGCGAAGCCGCGGCTCCTCCAGAGCGGCTCCGTTGACCGTGAAGCCGCGTTGCCGATCGACCGCGTGACCGCGAACCATGACCCGCGACTGCTCCACAGCGGGAACATTGCTCCACAACGGGAACGAGTCAGGAGGTTTGGCCGATGACGAGACCGCTTGACCCACGAGCAGACGCGAGCGTGGCGCGCGGCGCCCTCCGCGGGGTGGGGGTCGGCCTGCGGGTCCCCCACCTGCGCGAGATCTTCGCGACGCGGCCCGAGGTGGATCTGTTCGAGATCATCTCGGACAATTTCATGGTCGATGGGGGCCCTCCGCTGGCCAACCTCGACCGTATCCTGGAGCGCTATCCGGTGGTGCAGCACGGGGTCGGGCTCAATCTGGCCGGCACCGATCCGCTCGATCGCGACTACCTGGCGCGGCTGAAGACGCTGACACGCCGTACGGGCACGCCGTGGTTCAGCGATCACCTGTGCTGGAGTCGCAGCGGCGACGCCCACCTGCACGATCTGCTGCCTGTACCCTACACAGAGGCGGTGATCGACTGGTGCGCCGCGCGCGCGCGATTCGTGCAGGAGACGATCGGGCTGCCCTTCGCGATCGAGAACCTCTCCAGCTATGTCTCGTTCGCTGAGTCGACGATGCCCGAGTGGACGTTCTACCGAGAGGTGGCGGAGCGGGCAGACTGCAAGATGCTGCTGGACGTGAACAACGTACTCGTCTCATCGGTGAATCACGGATTCGACCCGTGGGACTATCTGGCGGCGGTCCCCTGGGAGCGCGTGGTGCAGATACATGTGGCCGGTCACACCCTGCGCGACGACGGGGGACGCCTCGACACCCACGACGGGCCCGTCTCCGAGCCGGTCTGGGCGCTGTACGCCGAGGCGCATGCTCGGACGGGCGGCGTCGCCACCATCCTCGAGTGGGACGAGCACCACGTGACGTTCGCCGAGACGCTCGCAGAGGCGCTGCGGGCGAACGAGCTGCGGGCGAACGAGCAGGAGCCTCGGTGAAGCGTCCTCCGCGAGATCTGGTAGCGCTCCAGCGTGCGTTCGCGGAGGCCATTCGTACCCCCCTGGAGATCGGCCCGTCGGGGGGGGGGGGGGGGCGGCGGGCGGGGCGGGGGGGGGGCGCGGCCGGGCGGGCGGGGGGCCCCGCGCCGAGAGGTATGCGCCGGCGCTCGTCGCGCGGATGGCGCCCAGCCCGCTGCCTGGTATGACGGGGACCGGGCTGGAGATCTACAACCAGCAGTACTGGTTTCGCCTCCTCACCGTGATGCAGACAGAGACGCCGCTGCTGTGCGCGCACCTGGGAATCGAGCGGTTCAACGCGCTGGCGATCGCGTATCTGGAGCAGCACCCCTCGGCTCACCCGTCTCTGCTTCGGCTGCTGGACAACCTGTCGGCGTTCCTGGCGGGGCACCCGGAGTGGGGGCGGCCGCGGATCATCCAGGCCGCTGAGCTGGACATACTGTATCAGCGCGCCTTCGTCGCGGCGGACGCCCCGCCGCTGGGAGAGGGGAGCGACCTGCTCACCGCGCCGCTGCGGTTCCACCCGAGCTGGGCGCTGTTCGCCGAGACGTTCCGATGCGTGCAGACCCGCCGACAGGTGCGCGCGGAACCGGAGCGAGCGGAGCCGTGGGAGATCCCATCCGGGGTTGGATGGTGGGTGATTCACCGCGGGGACCGGGGCGTCCGCGCTATCGCGGTGGACGCGCTGCAGGCCCGGTTGTTGAAGATTCTATCGGAGGGGACTCCGCTGGGCGCCGCGTTCGGGCGGCTGGACCCGCGCCCGGGTGAGGTGGCGCGTCTGGGCGCCGAGGTGCAGGGGTGGTTCGCAGCGTGGCGGGGTTGGTTTGTGTCGGAAGGGTGAGACTCCTCAACCGAACGGTGCCCCGCAGTTCTCGCACTTGCCGGCCCCGGCCGTCCCGCGGGTCCCGCAGTACGCACAGACCGGCCCCGGCTCGGGAGGTGGGTAGGTGCCAGGAGGCCCGTGTGGGCCGCGCCGCGGTGGTCTGGGGTGTGGCGGCCCATGATGCGGCGGCCCATGGTGTGGCGGTCCGCGTCGCGGCGGTCGCATCGGTTCATCGGGCGGCCCGATCGGACCCGGATGCGGGTGCCCCGGATGTGGAGGCCCTGGGTGTGGCGGGTGGCGGGGACCGCCCGGAGGTCCTCTGCGACGACGACCCGGACCGCGACGCCCTGGACCGCGACGCCCCGGTCCACGACGGGGAGGACCGGGCGGGCCGCGGCGGGGAGGTCTGCGCATGTCGGCTCCGGAGTGAGCGGCTGAGCGAGCCTGCCAGGCGAGTATAGTCGTAGAGCGCTCACCGCTCGCACGTCCTGCTCTGTGTCGAGCCGGCGTCGCGCGGCGCAGGGGGGCCACGAGGGCTCGGTGGAATACAGGTGGAGCCCACAGGACGGGCGCGGCACCAGAGTGGTCACCCCCGATCCGATGACTTCCGGTTCCGCGAGGCCAAGATGAGCGACTACAGACCCACCGACCAGACCGCGCGCCGCACCCGCCTGGAGCCGCCGGAGACGGCAGACGTCGCGGTCATCGGCTGTGGGCTGGGCGGATTGAGCGCGGCGGCCTACCTGGCTCGAGCGGGTCTGTCGGTCGTGTGCTTCGACGGCCACTATGTGGCGGGCGGCTGCGGTACGCAGTTTCATCGCAAGGGCGAGGGGGGGCACTACAACTTCGACGTGGGTCTGCACTACCTGGGGCAGCCCGACGGGTCGATCCGCCGCATCCTGCGCGGCGCGGGCGTGGAGGTGGATCCCCTGCCGCTCGATCCCGACGGCTTCGACACGCTCATCTTCCCTGAGCTGACCTTCAAGGTGCCGGCGGGCCGGGATCGCTACCGCGATCGGTTGGTAGAGACGTTCCCCCGCGAGCGCCGCGGCATCGATCGCTACATGGCGTTTCTGGCGCAGATGGCGCGCGTGGGCGCCGCCAACGAGCGTAGCTACGGGCGCACTGATCTGCGCATGGCGGGGGCGCTGGTGCGTGCGCCGCGGGTGATCCGCTACCAGAACCGAACGATCGGCTCGGTGCTGGACGGGCTCGTCCGCGATCCGCTGTTGAAGGCGGTGCTGCTGGGGCAGAACGGTGACTACGCGCTGCCGCCGTCGGAGGTGAGCGCGCTGCTGCATGCGGGGCTGGTCAACCACTACCTGGACGGCGCGTGGTACCCCCGCGGGGGCGGCCAGGTCTTCGCCGATGGGTTGGCGAGGGAGATCGAGGCGGCGGGCGGGGCCATCTGTCTGCGGATGCCCGTCGCGCGTGTGATCATCGAGGATGGTCGGGCCGTGGGGGTGCAGACCAGAGAGCGTCGCGGGCAGACCTACACCGTGCGGGCGCGCACCGTGCTGAGCAACGCCGATCTGCGTCAGACCCTCCTGGAGCTCGTCGGCCCGGAGCACCTGCCCGCGCGGGCGGTGGAGCGGGCCCAGGAGTGGGTGTGGCCGGAGGCGATCTTCATGACCTGCCTGGGGGTCCGCGGCGACCTGCGCGATCACGGCATGCGTCCGGCGAACTACTGGGCCTTCGACGGGGTGGACTTCGACGCCCTGTACGCGCGGGGACGGAAGGAGCTGACGCCCTGGGCGGCCTACATCACGTCCGCCTCGCTGAAGGACCCCGACACCACGCACCACGCGCCACCTGGGATCTCCACGGTGGAGGTGATGAGCATCGTCTCCGGTGAGCCGCGGCTGTGGGGAGCCGAGCCCGACGCCGTCCGCCCGTGGCGCTACAAGCGGTCCAACGCCTACCAGCGCATCAAGGCGCGCATGGAGGCGGACATGATCGCCCGGCTGGAGGCGGTCTTCCCCGGCATGACCGCGGGCATCGTGCTGGCCGAGTCCGCCACGCCGCTCACCCACACGCGCTTCACGGGGGCCAGCGAGGGCACCAGCTACGGGATCGCGGCGATCCCCGCGCAGTTCCTGCAGAAACGTCCGGGCGTGCGCGGGCCGATCCCTGAGCTGTACCACTGCGGCGCGTCGATGCGGGCGGGCCACGGCGTCGCGGGCACGCTGACGTCGGGCTACCTGGCTGCCCGGAAGAT
Source organism: uncultured Enterobacterales bacterium (assembly GCA_964464515.1). Classification (GTDB taxonomy): domain Bacteria; phylum Myxococcota_A; class UBA796; order UBA796; family UBA2385; genus CAYXGP01. The sequence goes on along the minus strand of CAYXGP010000276.1, from coordinate 5,249 downwards.
CGCGGCACTCCATGGGCGGGCGGTGCCCGATCTGCGTTGACAGCCTCGGGGGGCTGTGGGACCATCGGCCGTCACCCCCGGGCGGGGATCATGCGGATCACGCGCGTACTTCTGCGGAGATACCGCGGCTTCAGCGGACATCCTGAACGGACCGGTTCCCCGTGGGATCGCATCCCCCCTGATCGTGAGGGGGGACCGCCAGGGTTCATCGCGGTGCCGGTGGAGCCAGACATCACCGCGCTCGTAGGCGAGCACGGCTCTGGAAAGTCACACCTGCTGGGTGCCATCGCGCGGGTGCTGACGGGACGCGGCCTGCGCGCGGGGGAGGTCTTCTCACCGGCCGACACCTGTCGATTCTCCGGCCCGGTGGGCCCCCACACCTGGCCGCACATCGGCCTGGAGTTCGCGGGGGAGGGGCTGGAGGGGCTATTCAACGCCTGCGGGGTGCTCGATGCAGACTGCGAAACCGCCGCGGTCGTGTTGGGGCACCCCGAGCGCGCGGTGCTTGTGTGGGACGGCAGCGCGCAGCCCGTCGAGGGGCTCGGGCCGCTGCGGGCGCGTCTGCCGTCTCTCACCGTGATCGACACCGAACAGATGCTGCCGGACCGCGCGCCCCTGGACGCGCCACCCTCGCTGGTGGGCATGCTGCTCCGGCGGGTGCTGGGATTGACCGAGGCGGGCCTGGGCGAGATGGCTGCGGTGCGCGACCGCGGCTTCGCTGCGGCGTGTGTGCGTCAGTGGAACCACGCGCTCGCAGAGCGGCTGGGGCTGTCCGATCACTGGGACACCCCGCTGGCTGTCGAGCTGGATATCCGCGATGGGCACGTCTACTTCGACGTTCGCGACGACTGCGGGCCGGGCCCGATCGGCGATCAGGGGGCGGGCGTGCAGCGCTTCATCAGCGCGGTGATCCAACTCCGTGCGGCGCCGGCCGGCGTGGTGCTGATCGACACGCCGGAGGCAGGGCTGTCGATGGGCGGTCAGGCATGCGTCCTCGGGCTGCTGACGGAGCTGGCGGGGAGCGGCCGGCAGATCGTCTACACGACGCATGCGCCGTCGATGGTCGCCGCAGATCGGCCCCGACGCATTCGCATGTTGCAGAGACACGGTCGGAACATCACGGTCATCGCCGACGACGCGCTGCTGCGCTTCGCGGGGCTGCAGGCCACCGTCTCCGAGGCCGCCACAATGCCGCCCGCGCCGCGCCCGCAGGTGGTCATTCAGCGCCGCTCCGCCCGCCGCCTGCTGTTCGAGCTGACGCGGATCTTCCGGGCCAAGGAGCGTGCGCCGGCCGATCTGCTTGAGCTGGACGCCATCTGCATGTCCGACGCGCCGTCCGGGGAGGCGGTGGTGCTCGGGGAGGGCGGGTTCAGGCTCGACGCGGTGTTTGGCCCCCGCACCCGAACGATGGAGGACCTCGTCCCGGCGAGCATCTACCGGACGGCCATGGTGTCCGCCCTGGGACGCCGGCTGCCGGATCCTGAGGCGTTCTCGCGGGCATGCGACGACGCGCTGTTCCTGATGGGGATCACCGCGGGCGCGGAGGGGGTGTTCGCCACGCTGGGTCTCGACTCGGCAGCGCTCTATGACCGCTCCGCTGTGTTGGCGGAGGTCTGTGATCTCGTGGCGCGCCGGGTGGGGGCGCTCGGCCCTCGCCGACGCTACGCCGAGGACCTCGGGCTGCACCAGCTCCGGGTGAACCTGGGCCGCCTCTCGTCTGCGCTCATCGCCTGCCTCGACGGCGATCAGCGGAGCCACACCTCCACGTCATCCACGCCGAACGACTCGTCGCAAGCGTCCTGATCCAATGTAGATCCGGCCAGGACGTCGATGGAGCTCCCACCGCTCGCCATGACCGTCTCGATTGGGTGCCGGGAGTCGTACGAGCCGTTGTAGCCGCGGTCCCAGCCGCAGACCTCCGCGTAGCTGTCGCTGTGGTTGTTCTGCGACACGCTCCACACGGTCGATCCGCCCACCGCCACGTACGCCGTCTCGTTGTCCCACGAGTCCAGCGCGATGTAGTCGATGAGCACCCAGGCGTCGTCGTGGGGGATCGAGAACGTGTCGACGCTGTTCGTCAGCTCACCGCCGGCCTGCACGCAGTACCCACCCAGGATCGTCGTCCAGCTCCCGCAGGAATAGGTGGTCGTCATGTTCCAGCCGGGATCGGCGCCGCTCTCGAAGTCGTCCTCGAAGACGAGGGTCCAGCCGCCGCCGTCGGTGGACATGTCGCACTCGGTCTCCGTGGACACCCCGCCGAAGTCGATGGTGTAGCTGCCGTCTCCTGTGGATGAGCCCTCGTTGAGGATCTCCAGGCAGCTCTCCGCGGGGCAGGACGCCCCCGAGCCGAGGAGCCCCTCGTCGGTGTCGCCGTCGCAGTCGTTGTCTGCGCCGTCGCAGGCTTCGGTCGCGCCGGGGTTGGTGGACGGCTCGCCGTCATCGCAGTCGCCGTCGGTGGCGGTGCTGCCGGAGGGCTGGTCGCAGGCCTCGCTGGTGTACGCGGTTGCGCCCCAGCCGTCGGCGTCGGCGTCGGCGTACCAGATCGAGGTCCCCGTCACGCCGCTGTCGTCGTCGTCTGTGTAGCCGTTACAGTCGTTGTCTTCGCCGTCGCAGATCTCTTCGGCGTCGGGGTTGATGGCGTCGTCTGTGTCGTCGCAGTCGGTATCGTCCGTGACGGCGCCGGATGGGGCGTCGCAGGACACTGTAGAGCCTGAGCTCGAGCCGAACCCGTCGCCGTCGTCGTCGGCGTACCACGTGCCCGCTGTCGTCGCGTCCAGATCTCCGTCTTCGTCATCGATCAGGCTGTCGCAGTCATTGTCGAGCGCGTCACAGATCTCGGTCGCGCCAGGGTTGATGTCCGCCGCGGAGTCGTCGCAGTCTCCCGGGGTGGAGATGTACCCCGACGGCGCGTCGCAGGCTCGAACCTGCGTATCTGCATCGCCGTAGCCGTCGGCGTCGTCGTCGCTGTACCAGTCGCTGCCGGTGGACAGCTCGACGTCTTTGTCGTCGTCATCTGTGTAGCCGTCGCAGTCGTCGTCATCGCCGTTGCAGATCTCGGTCGCGGCGGGGTTGATGTCCGCCGCGGTGTCGTCGCACTCCTCGCAGGCAGCGTACCCGTCGCCGTCGTCGTCGGACCAGCCCACCGAGCCGTCGCAGTTGTAGTCGGTGGGGTCGGTGCAGTCGCTCTCGTCGGCGCCAGGGTGAATCGCTGCGTCGAGATCGTTGCAGTCTCCGTCGTCTTCGGAGAACCCGCTGGGCGCGTCACAGGCCTCGGTCGTGGCCTTCGTCTCTCCGTATCCGTCGCCGTCGGTGTCCTGGTAGAACGTCGTCAGCACGTCCTCGTCGGTGTCTCCGTCGCAGTGGTTGTCTTTTCCGTCGCAGCTGTCTTCGGCGTCCGGCCGGACGTCTGCGTCGGTGTCGTCACAGTCACCGTCGCGATCGACCGCGCTCGATGGGGCCTCGCAGGCGTCGAGGGCGTCGCCGTCTCCCCAGCCGTCGCCGTCGGCGTCGAGGTACCACGTCCCTCCTTTGCCCTCGTCGGCCTGGCCGTCGCAGTTGTTGTCGAGTCCGTCGCAGCGTTCGGGCGCGCCGGGGTAGATCTCGTCGGAGGTGTCGTCGCAGTCGGAGCTGGCGGCGACGTGGCCCGTGGGTTGGGAGCAGGACTCGGTGGCCGCGTCGGCGTCTCCGAAGCCGTCACCGTCGGCGTCGGCGTACCACGTGGTTCCCACGCCTTCGTCGATGTCGCCGTCACAGTCGTTGTCCACGCCGTCGCACAGCTCCACCGATGCGGGGCTGATCGCGGCGTCGCTGTCGTTGCAGTCCTCGGTGTCCATGAACCCGTCGCCGTCGGCGTCGACTGTCGCGGGCGTCGCTGTGGAGACCTCCGTCGTGGTGTCGGCCTTGTCCTCGCAGCCGAGCAGGATGGACAGCCCGAGCACCAGCTTCCCGAGCATCAGGTTGAGTCGTCGCATCGAGAGCTCCCTCTTCTCTCAGGGTAATCCGATCGGGACCCGATCAACTGTCTACGATCAGGGGGCTCTCTCCAGCGGGAGGTCCTGCTCCAGCGCGTCAAGAGACTGCTGACAGGCCAGCGCGAACCCGTGACGCGCGCGAATCTGCGGAAACAGGAGGAGCAACCCTCCCATCGCCAGGGCCATCAACCCCATCGGCGGGGCGGTCAGCAGGAGCAGGAGCCCGGCCAATACCAACACGCCACCCGCAACCAGGAACAGCGCGGGGAACAGCCGCGCGCCAGGGTGGGGGGCCAGATCCAAGCGGAGGTCGGCGCGTCCGTCGGCTGCTGTCCAGCGCCCCCGCAGGATGGGCTGGAACGGGGTCAGGGCCTCGCCGTGGGGCACCAGCACCAGCCTGAAGCCGTGCTCTCCCACGTCGCCGAGCCAGGTGCGATCGGTCTGCGGGGCGCGGATCGTGCGGATGACCACGCCGCCACCGCTCAAGCGACTGACGAGCTGAAAGCCCTCGGAGTGCAGATGGACCTGCGGGGTGAGCCTCGCGCGGAGGGCCTCGGGAGTCGCCGAGCTCGTGTAGCGAACGACCCGCGACAGCGGGCCCTCACAGCGGTGAGCGTTCAGGTGGACGACAAGATTGCGCCGCAATCGTGGTTCCTGTTCGCAGGTGAGGAATTGCCGCTGTGGCTGCGTCACAGCAAGGTGACGCGACGCGACCAGGGGCCGCGAGGGCAAGCGAGGGGTTGTCAATCTGAACGTTCACCGCTGTCAGGCGCGCTCACTGTCGAGCCGGAGCTCACCGCTCTGGACTCCGATGGCCGGGCCTTTCTCCTTCTTGCAGACCTTCTGATCCTCGGGGTCGCAGACGCAGTCCTTGCCGCCCAGGCCGCCGCAGGAGCCCTGGAGCTGCCGATCACTCAGGATGACGCCCACCGCCATCGCGGCCATCGCGCTTCCGATGAAGAGCAGGGTAAACAGGAAGGTGGTCATGGTGCTTTTGAGGGTATCCGCGGAGGAGGACTGGGACCACACGCTTGTCTGGAGATCGTGACTGGGACTTGAGATCGAGAACGATCATCGAGACACGAGAACGATCATCGAGAGTCGATCATCGAGAACGATCATCGAGAGACGTTAACGATCATCGATCATCAAGAACGATCATCGAGACACGAGAACGATCATCGAGAATCGATCATCGAGAATCGGGCCCCGGTCATCGTCCTGGCCACCTGGGCGATTCCTGAGGACAAACCTGGGTTGTTTTTCCGGGTCGCGAGA
>CAYXGP010000275.1:0-9622 GCA_964464515.1 uncultured Enterobacterales bacterium | reverse complement strand
TCAACGATCAACGATCAACGAGACACGATCAACGATCAACGAGACACGATCAACGAGACACGATTCACGATCAACGATCAACGATCAACGATCAACGAGACACGATTCACGATTCACGATTCACGATTCACGATCAACGAGACACGATCGCTCCACAACGGGAACGAGACACAACCCCCAATCCCTCTCACTGATCAGATCCAAACCCCACACAATCAGCCAGAATCAGACTCACCGCTCACGGAAGATACCCGAGCTCCCGCAGCCCCTCCTCATCCGGCGCCTGCCCCGGCTCCGGCACCGCCGGAATCTCCCGAAGCAACCCGACCCACCCCGGATCAGGCCGCCCGATCCGTGCGACCGCGCCGCTGCTTCCCAGCACCAGCCGCCCGGCGTCGCCGACGGCGATCCGTTCCCGCCCGGCGACCCCGGTCGGTGTACACCCCGGCGTACACCCCGGCTCGCAGATCCCGCTCTCGGCCAACCAGACCGCCCGCGGCGCGACCGCCGCTCCCTCCAGCAGCGCGGGCACATCGGCCAGCCCGACCAGGTGAGTGATCTCCCGCGCGTCGACGCCCGGCCCCCACCGCGCCAGCGGGACCCGCAGGACCGCGTCGTGCGTAGACCGCTCGTGCTGCCACCCGCAGCGCTCCTCGTCGTGGACCTCGCCGTGATCGCCGGCCAGCACCACCCGGGCCCGTCGCGCGTCCAGCGCATCCAGCAGCGGCTCCAGCAGCGCGTCTGCCCGCCGGACCTCCTCGGCGTAGCGCTCGGCGTCGGTGCGCCCCGTCCCAACATAGGGGCCGTGCGGCTCGTAGACGTGGACCCACAGCAGGCTCGGGCGATCGTCGGGCAGCCAGGCGAGCGCAGCGGCCACCGCGGCCTCCCCTCCCCGCTCTCCAGACTCGGGGCCCTCGAAGACCTCCCAGCCGCGTGACAGCCCCCCCTCGGGCCCGGCCGGGTAGGCGCTGACGAACGCGCCGCGCGCCTGCTCGGGGTGGCGCTCCGGCACCGTCTGGACATCGGCGAGCGCGAACCCGTGGTGGTTGTTCGCCCGCAGTCCGTGCTCCCAGGGCAGCTTGCCGGTGAGCATCGTGGCGTGGGCTGGAGACGTGAGTCCCATCGGGGTCCAGGCGTTCGTGTAGCGCTCGCCACCCTTCGCGCGTCTCCACAGGTGGGGGGTGTGCTCAGCGCTGAAGTGATCGGCGCGCCAGGTGTCGATGGTGATCAGCGCGACCACCGGGGGACCGGGTGGGGCGGCGGCGGTGCAGCCCATCGCGGCGATCAGCACCAACAAGCACGCTCCAGACCGGGGCGCTGCGCAACCCCGCCGCTGATAGCCTGAGTCGTCCGGAGAACCGATGCCGAACATCCTCCCGAAGTCCCTCGAATTCTCGCCCAAGCTGGGCGTGCGGCAGCTCCCGCAGATCGACGATCACCACCAGAGTAACGTCCGGGGGATCTACGTCGTGGGGGATCTCGCGGACGCGCCGATCATCAAGGTGGCGCTGCGTCAGGGCTACGACGTCGCCCGGCACGTCGCGGAGACGCTGGGGTCGCGCGGGGACGCCCCCGAGGTGCTCGACGTGCTGATCGTGGGCGGCGGCCCGGCCGGCATCGGCGCGGCGCTGGCCTGCGAGGATCAGGGGCTGCGGTATGCGGTGCTCGAGCGCGAGGCGCCCTTCGCGACCATCCAGAACTTCCCGAAGGCCAAGCTGATCTTCAGCGAGCCGCATGAGGTGGACACGCCGGGGGGCTTCTGGTTCGAGGACGCCACCACCGAGGATCTTGTGGCCCGCTGGAGCGAGGCCCTCGATCAGCACGGGTTGCGCATCCAGCAGCCCGAGGAGGTGCTGGGCGCAGACCGTCGGGGGGGCGTCTTCGAGGTGCGCACGCAGGTGGGCGACGCGGGGCTCTCTCAGCAGGTGATCGGCAGCGCCGACGCCGCGGCGGGGGCCAACAACACGTACCGCGCGCGGCGCATCATCCTGGCCGCCGGCAAGCGAGGGCAGGTGCGGCGTCTGGGGATCGACGGTGAGGATCTGCCGCACGTCCACCACGCCCTCAAGGACGCCACGCCCTGGGCTGAGAAGCGGGTCCTGGTGGTCGGCGGCGGCGACTCCGCGGTGGAGGCCGCGTGCGATCTGGCCGACGCCGGCGCGCAGGTGATCGTAAGCTACCGCGGCGACAGCTTCTACCGCGCCAAGCTGCGCAATCGGTCACGCATCGATGCGCTGACGAGTGCAGGCAGGCTGGAGGTGTTGCTGGGCTCCAAGCCGCTGCGCTTCGATGAAGACTCTACGTCTCTGCAGCTATCGGACGGGCAGACCCGCGACGTGCCCACCGAAGGCGCGTTCATCTTCGTGGGCACCAGGCTCCCCCTGGCGTTCCTGCGCCGGCTCGGCGTCAAGATGAAGGGCGATCTGGACGCCCTGCGCGCGGCATGGATCGTCTCGTTCGCGGCGCTGACCTATCTGTTCTATGTGCTCAAGAGCGGCGTGCGCTGCGCAGGCGGCGAGGGCGCGGACTGCGCCGGCGGGTCGTGGGTGGCGAAGAAGGCGTTCTTTCCGTTCGGCCCCGAGCACCCCCTGGCCTGGCTGCCGGATCTGCTGCACGTCGATCTGGGCTTCCGGGTGGTGGACGGGTCGTTCTGGGGCACCACCGCCTACGCGGTGATCATCGCGGTGTTCGGCGTGCGCGCGATGCGCCGCTATCCCCTTCCCGAGCAGCAGCGCCGCTACCGCTCGCTGATCGCCTTCCAGTGGATCTTCCTGTTCGGCGTTCCGGAGCTGCTGGCGCCGCTGATCATCGATCGCGGCTGGCGCTTGTATGGACTGTCTGTTCCGTGGCCGCTCAACATCTGGGCGCTGATCGACAGCCCCCACTGGCTCGGCGGCGCCACCACCGAGAACACGGTCACCGCCCTGCTGTGGATCGGCCTGGGCGCGGTGACCAGCTTCGTGCTGGTGCCGCTGTACGTCCGCCGCAACGGGGTGCGATTCTGCTCGTACCTGTGCGGTTGCGGCGGGCTCGCAGAGACGCTGGGTGACCTGTGGCGGCACCTCGCGCCCCGCGGCCGGCATGCCAAGCAGGCCGAGTGGTTCGGACGGGTGGTCCTCGTGCTGGCCGTCCCGGTGACGCTGCTGATCCTCAACGACGCGTGGGCCTTCTTCGCCTCGGACGCGCTGTACAGCACCAAGGCGTTCGCCGAACACTGGTACGGCCTCATGGTGGACTTCTGGCTGGCCAGCGTGGTGGGGGTGGCCCTCTACCCGTACCTGGGCAACCGCGTGTGGTGTCGCTTCTTCTGCCCCCTGCGGGCGTACATGGAGGAGCTCGCCAAGCGCCTGACGCGGATCGTCATCAAGGCCGACAGTCGCTGCATCGGCTGCGGAGAGTGCACGCGCTACTGTCAGATGGGCATCGAGGTCCAGCGGTTCGCGCAGAATCAGGAGCTGATGAGCAACCACAACTCCGCCTGCATCCAGTGTGGGATATGCATCCAGGTGTGCCCCATGAACGTCCTGGAGGTCGGAGAGGTCGGCGATCCCGTCGAGCTCAGGGCGCTGGACACCGGCCTGCGGCCACCCCGCGCCGACTGGCAGAGATAGACTGCTGGCAGAGATAGACTGCTGGCAGAGGTAGACTACGAAGATGCCCCCTGTCCTCCCAGGAAAGATCGCCGCCCGCGCCCTGCGCCGGCTGCCGCCGCGGACGATTCAGCGCCTTGTCGGCGCGCCGCGACACAACGACCGCGGAGACCGGCTCGATCCGCATACGCAGGCGATCATCCGCGTTGAGCCGTTGTTTCGGGGAGATCACTCCACCCCCGCAGCGCTCCGGCTCGCCATGGCTCGGTCAATGCTCACGGTCGAGGGCAGCCAGCGCGCGGTCGGCGGCGTGCGCGACACTCATGTGGGTGGTGTGCCCGCGCGAGTCTACACGCCGGCCCACACGCGCGCGGGCGGCCCCGCGCCCACGCTGATCTATGCCCACGGTGGGGGCTGGGTCTGCGGCGATCTGCGGACGCACGATCGGCTCTGCAGGAGACTCTGCGCAGACTCACATCGGGTGGTGGTGGCCGTGCACTACCGCCTGGCTCCCGAGCACCCCTATCCGGCCGGCCTGGACGATCTCCTCTCAGTGCTGCGGCGGGTGCTGTCCGACCCGGGGACGGTGGGCGGCGGCGGCCCGGTGACGGTCGGCGGCGACAGCGCCGGGGGCAACCTGTCGGCGGCGGCGTGCCTGAAGCTGCGCGACGCAGGAGAGCCCCTGCCCGAGCGACAGCTCCTCATCTACCCCGGGCTCGACCTGCGCTGCTGCTCGGCGTCGTACCGCGCGCTGAGTCGCGGCTATCTGTTGGACGCCGATGACATCGAGACGTACATCCAAAGCTACGGCGCGCCCGACATCACCGCGCCGCTGGCCTCCCCCGTTCTGGCGTCCGACCTGTCCGGGCTCCCCCCAGCGATCATCACCACCGCCGGGTTCGATCCGCTGCGCGACGACGGGGAGGCGTACGCGACGCGCTTGCAGGAGGCTGGGGTGGGCGTGTTGCATCTGGCTGAGCCTACGCTCACGCACGGGTACGCGAACATGGACGGGGCGGTGCCCGAGGCGAACCGCGCGATCTCTCGGATCTGTGAGGCGCTGCGTACTCCACACGGTCCGCCGAGACGACGACAGTCACCCGACCGCAGCGGACCACAGCGTTGAAGTCAGCCGCACTATTGCTTCCATGCCTGGCCGCCTCCGGGGCACGACCGACCCTGTCGGGCGCCGAGCAGACCCTCGACTCGAGCGACGGCTTCTTCCGGGTCCACTACACCGAGGAGGGCAGCGACGCTCCGAGCGGCGGCGACATCGACGGCGACGGGATCCCCGACGCGGTGACGCGAATCCTCGATGCCCTCGCCGTGGGCCGTGAGGCCTACCGCGACGCCGGCTATCGGGAGCTATCGGTCGATGACGGCGGCGGCGGGTCCGACGCCATCGATGTCTATGTGCGGGCCATCGACGCCAACGGCTACGCCCACGCCCTGAACGGCCAGGCAACAGACGGCGGCGCGTCCTGCTACATGCAGATCGACGGGGATCTCGGCGACCTGTCCGACCTGGTCATCGAGTCGGTGACCGTCCACGAGCTTCACCACTGCATCGCCTACCGCTACACGACCGACGCTCACAGCTGGGTGGTCGAGTCGGCGGCCACCTTTGAGCAATACCGGGTGATCACGGACCCCCTGCTCGAAGCGGCGCTGGGCATCTTGTACTTCGAGCGGCTGCAGGGCAGCGACCGGTCGATCGACGACCTGGACGGGCGCTACGAGTACGCCGGCTTCTTGTGGTGGAAGTTCTGGACAGAAGACGGCGGTAGGGACGCGGCGCGAGCGCCCGCTCTGTGGGAGGCGCTGGCCGACGCGTCGTGGGACGAAGCGATGGGCGACGAGTCCTGGGCGCTGTGGGGTCGCTCGCTGGAGGAGACCTTCACCGAGTACGCGACCTGGAACGCCTTCGCCTGCGCCCGAGACGACGGGGCTCACTACTCAGGCGACGACCACCCCTGCCTGGTGGACACGCAGGTGACCGTCGAGACAGTGACCGACACGCTGACCTCGGCGCACGACGTCGCCCCGTTCACCGCCACCTACCACGAGCTGACCAACGAAGGCGACGATCGCCCGGTGGCGCTGGACTGTGAAGGGACCCTCGCGGGTACCGAGGCTCGGCTCCGGCTGCTGGCGCTGACCGCCGACGGCGCGGTCGCCGAGACGGCCGCGCTGGTCCTCGCCGATCAGACCATGGGACGGGTCGCCTTGACCGGGGCGCTCGACCCGGACGGGACGGTGCTCGTCGTGGTGGCATCGACCGGCGAGGGTCCCGCCGAGGTCACCTGCGAGGCGAGCCGTGTGGAGCTGCCCAAAGACGAGGAGCCCGACGGCGAGGAGCCAATCGAAGAGGAGCCAATCGAAGAGGCGACCGCGGACCCCGAGGGCTGCGGCTGCGGAGTGACGGGCGCTCGATTCGGCGGGCTGTTGGCCGTGGCCATCTGTGCTCTGCGACGACGGCGGTCGCGTCGCCTGGGCGTAGCACGCGTGACGTCGGAGCCAATCGCGGAAGACGCTACTTGAAGGGGGGCGCCATCATGAACCGCCACGGGGCGTCGCGATCCTGCGGATCGGCGTAGCCGATGCCCACCCGCGGGCCGGTCACCACCCGCTCCGGTGTGACTCCGGCCTCCACCTTCAGCCCGTCGCCGAGCGCGCGTCCGCTCCACGACGTGTCCAGCCCCAGCGCCTGCCCCACCTTGCCGGGACCGACCAGATCGATCCGTCCGCCGCGCCGCTGCCGCACCACCTCCGCGCCGTCGAGCACCACGCAGCCCCGGATCAGCACGGCGGCTGGCTGGCCTTCGGGCTCCGTCACCAGGTTCAGCAGGTTGTGGATGCCATAGCAGAGGTAGACGTAGAGGTGACCCGGCGCCCCCCACATGGGCGCGTTCCGCGGCGTCCGTCCGCGGTGGGCGTGGCATGCAGAGTCGGTGGGCAGGTACCCCTCGGTCTCGATGATGCGCAGCCGCACCGGACCGCGCGTGATCGTGCAGCCGAGCAGCGCGCGGGCGACCGTCAGGGTGGGGCGGGAGAAGAACGTCTCCTGGAGCACCTGTCCTCCAGTCGGCTGGGCCCCAATCGGCTGGCACCCTCTGCGCGGGCCGATCGTGGCGCACCCTACGCGCGCCGTACGGTTGCGGAGCCCTGCCTGGTCGGATAACCGCGCCCGGCCCGGAGGGCCCCCGGTGGACATGTTCCCCCCATCGATCCTGGCCGCGATGCGGGAGCTGCCCGGCGCGGACCACTCTTTCCTCAAGCAGATCGCCACCCCTGAGGGTGCGGCGCTTCGCGCGCGCTTGGCGGAAGACGTTCGGGTCGGCGACGCGGCCCTCAGCGAGCGGTGGGCGAGCGGCCTGCACTCCCTGGACAACCGTCGCTTCTTCCAGGCGATGGCGGAGGTCGGCACCGCCGGGGTGCTGGCGCGCAGCGGCTGGCGGGTGGTCGCGAAACACGACGGCATCACCGCCGAGAACGACGCAGGCGGCACCCTGGATGTGCGCGTGCTGGGCTACGCGCGGCAGGAGCGCCTCGAGGCCGACGCCGTGCGGGTGGCTCAGCTCCAGCGAGCGCTGAACCGCGCCGCCTCTCGGGTGCGGCTCGGGCTGCTGGTGCGGCGTCCGCTGCCCCCCGGCTTCGATCCGGAGCCCATCCGGCGGGCCATCGAGCTGTGGCTGCGCGAGGTGGAGCGGGGCGGCTGGAGCGGCCGCTACGCCACCTACGACGACGACGAGATCAGCCTGGAATTCGCGCTGACCGGCGAGCGCGCCCGCGCAGATCAGGAGCTGGTCGCGTTCGTGCTCGGCCCCTTCGACGGCCACCGGCGCATCGAGCGCCTCGCCAACGACATCGACGACGTGATGTACCAGGGCACCGGCCGTCGCGTCCTGATCTCGCTGGTGTCCAGCCTGCCGTGGCGGATCAGCCCGGGCAGCCTGGGCGAATTCCTGTTCGGTCACCCCACCGCGCAGACCACCGCGGGCCCGGATTCGCTCGAGAGCACGTTCGGCATGGACGGAGGGGGCAGCCTGCTGCGCGATCCCCGGTTCGGAAACCTCGCCGCGGTGCTGCTCCTCGACGGCGCCACCCCAGACGTCCCCCCGACGCCGCGGGCCTACCTCAGCCCGTGGGCCCATCAGCCGCTGGAGCCGGGCGCGTTCGGGTTCGACGCGTTCGGAGTCGCCCGCTGGGAAGAAGACGGCCCGGTGATGCGATGGTGGCGCGCCGGCTGAGAGCCGAGAGCTCGGCGCTGGGAGATGATGAGCCGCGACCCTACCCGGCGGCGTCCACCACACCCTGCCAGGCCCGCAGGAAGTTCTCGCCCCGCACCCCCGCGATCTGCGCCTCCGTCCAGCCCCGCGCGGCCAGGGCCTCCCACAGCGCGCCCACCGCCGCCGCGTCGGGCAGACCGGCCGGCTTCTTGATGTAGCCGTCGAAGTCGGAGCCCAGCGCCACCACGCCGTGACCGCCCACCGCCGCCAGGTGGTCTGCGTGATCCGCCACCTTGCCCACGTCGGCCTCGGGCCCCACGAAGGTCGCGTGGAAATTGAGCCCGATCACGCCGCCCGTCGCCGCGATGCAGCGGATCTCATCGTCGGTCAGGTTGCGGCTGTGCTTCTTGATGGCCCAGGCGTCGGAGTGCGAGGCGATGACCGGTGCCGGCGCGTCCGCGCAGACCTCCATCGTCGTCTGCCGGCTGGCATGCGAGACGTCGAGCACGATGCCGCGCCGCCGCGCCTCTGCCACCAGCGCGCGCCCCTCCTCGGTGAGCCCCTCACCGCCGTCGGCCGAGCTGCCTGCGAACCGGTTGGAGAAGCTCCACGTCAGTCCCAGCAGGCCCATCCCGCGCTGATGGAAGGTGTCCAGGGTGGTCAGCCAGTCCGGATCGGTGCCCAGGCCGTGCGCGCCCTCCATCGAGATCAGCATCGCCACTCGCCCCGCCTCGGCCAGCGCGCGAGCCTCGCCAGGCGAGCGGGCCAGGCCGATCTGATCGGGCAGACGCTCCAGCTCGGCCTCCAGCAGCGACAGGAGCTTCAGCGCCCGCGCCCGGTGGTCGGTCTTGCGCGGCGGCCACAGCACCATCACGGCCACGTTGGTGCCGCCGGCCCGGAGCTGCGCCAGGCCAGCCTCCAGACCCTCGGGGGCGTCGAGCCCGATGCCCTTGCTCAGGAGCTGCGTCGGGGTGTCGAGGTGCAGATCTACTTGTAGACCCACTTGAGATTCTACCTGCGCCGGGGGCGCGGCGGACACGGTCTGGGAGAACACTGTTGCGATCATGACCCACATGCCCGGGGGCTATCCCGGCGCGCCGTGAGCGGGGAACAACAGCCCCTGGTCGGCCTGTCTCTGCGCGGATCAGTTGGCGTCGAAACCACCAGCTCCCTCCAGCATGGGGCATGCGATGGCTGCGACCAGGTGATAACCCCGTGACTACAGACCACTCATGAAGAAGAACGGAGCAGATACGCTATGCCTACCATGCCGATCTGGCTACGGAGTCTCACGCGCGAGATGAAGTACAACGAGTCTGGTAACAGGTTCCGCCGCTACTCCATCTCATTCGACGCCTCCAGGAACGGCGGATGCTACGCCTATGACGAGGGCGGCGGCGGCGAGGTCGAGCTTATCTCGTGCGCCGACCACCCTGACGGCGGGAAGGTGGCCGTCTTCTGTTGGAGGGACACCTCGGGGTCGTCAGCGGGAGACAGGGGGATGATGACTCTTCATTTTCACGGGACAGGCGCCTCGGCGTCTCCGAGCAACGGAGCGAGCAGGTCCCACTCTACAGATTATTGGTCGGCGCTTGGCTTCTCCCCGTCATCGACGACGATAACCGGAGCGTGGTGGAGCGAGGTCAACGATGCGCTCGGGCGCGAGAGGGACGCACAGAGGCGAAGGCATCTATCAGGGCCAGGTGATCTCTCGGCCTCGGTCGGGGTAATCAAACACCGGGAGTCGGCAGGTTGACTCCCTGCAGTATTTGAATCCGGCCCAACAGTACTTGAACAGGAGAG
>CAYXGP010000274.1:0-9652 GCA_964464515.1 uncultured Enterobacterales bacterium | reverse complement strand
CTGACAGCCGGGGTCCTGACGACTGTGGCGAAGCCTGCATGGTTTGCTCCCCATCTCTATAGAACCGGGTCAACCCCCACCAAGGGACCGGACGGAGAGGGTAGCACTATCCCCATGGCTCTGGCTTGCGGCAGACCCCGTTAACGCAGAAACCCCGCGCGGACAATCGCCGCGCGGGGCCTCGTTGGGAGCGCGAACTCTACTGGGCGTAGATCGGGGCGATCAGCGCGCTGCCGGGGTTCGAGCCCAGCGTGACGCTGCTGAACGTGTAGCCCATGGCGTCTGCGGAGTAGCCACCGATGGCGGCGCCGGGGATGAGCCAGATGGCGTTCGCCTTGGCGTCGGTCTCCATGTTGGGCGCACCCTTGGGACCGCTCGTGAACAGGCCGTCCGTGGGGTTGCCGTCCTGGTAGTACACGGCGCTGGAGCTACCGGTGATGGTCGCGCCGCTGATGGGAGCGCTCGAGGTGTCGAGGACCATGCCCATCAGCACGCCGTCTGTGTTGAGATCGCCGCCATAACCGGCGTCGCCCAGCTCACCGCCGAGCCGCGGCATGTACGCCTGGCTGATCAGCCACGCCTCGGTGGTCAGGGTGTCGCCGGTGGCGACGCCTGAGTAGAACGAGGGCGCCATGAAGGTGGCCGAGGTGAAGGCGATCGTCGCGGTCTCGTCGCAGTCGGCGATGGAGACGAGGATGCCGAACGCGGGGGTGTCGTTGACGCCCTCGATGGTGAAGGAGCCGCCGGGTCCGATGGCCGCGCCGGCCATGGTGATCGGGTCGCCGCCGGTGACGGCCGGATCGGGGTTGACCGCGCCGACACACAGGCCCTCGGGGGCCGGGTCGCCGGAGTCGAGATCGTACGCGGTGCCGGTGATGGTGAACGACAGCGTGGTGGTCCCGCCGGTCGTTCCTCCGGTGGTCCCGCCGGTCGTTCCGCCAGTGGTTCCGCCGGTCGTTCCGCCAGTGGTTCCGCCGGAGGTGCCGGTGGTGCCGCTGTCGTCCTTGTCGCCGGCGCAGGCCGCTAGCGCGAGGGCAGCGGTGAAGGTCAGGATGGTCTTGTTGGTCATGTCTCCTCCAGGAGTTTCAGTGGGGTTGGGCCCCGACGGTCTTCGCCGCGCGGGCCGCGTCTATTGCGATGATTACTGCGCGATGAAGCGGATGAACACGCCGTAGCCGGGCAGGCTGCCCAGCAGCGTTCCGTCCCAGGTGTGGGAGCCGTCGTCGCATGTGTAGGTGTTGATGGGCGCAGCCGGCACGATGAAGAAGCTGCCGCCGTCGGCGTTGGTCGTGGTCGCCGGGGTTGAGCCGTCGCCGAACATGGCGCCAGCCGTGGTGCCCACCTGGTAGTAGGTGGGGTTGTTCTTGCACGCCCCGCACGTCACGGTGGCGCCCGACACAGGGGCCATCGCGCTGTCGAACGAGTCGCCGGCCAGGAAACCATCCGTGGCGAGATCGAACTTCATGCCGTAGCCGGTGAGCTCGCTGTTCATCTCGTCGCGCGTGGTGGCGGACATCGAGCGCGCTGTGATGTCTTCGAGGGTGAAGCCGGCGGCCGCGCCCTTGAACATGTCGGCTCCGACGCCGGTCACCGAGCGCATCACCGTTCCCTCGTCGTTGCAGTCGTCGATCTGCACCATCACGCCGATCGGGGGGATCTCGGCGATGCCCGACAGGATGTACGTGCCGTCATCACACAGCGTTGAGGCCGCCAGCGTGGTGGGGGCCTCGCCCGAGGTGACCGCGGGGGTGGGATCGATCGCGGCGACGCACAGCGGGGAGTCCCCGGTGTCCGCCACGGCCAGGGGCGCGCCTGTGGCGAGATCGATCGCGGTGCCGGTGATGTTGATGCCGCTCTTCAGGTCGAGATCGGAGCCGCACTCCTCCACCACGACCGGCGCGGTGTCCTCTTGCTCCGTGCTGCCGCCACCCTCATAGGGGATGTTGCGCCCGCAGCCGATGAGCAGACTGCTGAGGGTGATTCGGATCCAGATAGGTGTGGTTGTCGTCATCGCTGGCTCTCTTGGGGGTGGGGTATAGCACCGCTGTCGCGTCAGTGGGGGAAAAACGCCGCATATGCGGGGGGGCGATCGGGTTAGGCAGCCCGCTCTGTCGGAGACCCCCATGACCTTCCTGCCGCTGATCACCGCCACCGTCCTCTCTGGCCCTGCGCTCGCGGGCTCTATCTCCACCGCCGGCGTGATGGGCGGTCCTGACTCTGGCGCGGCCACCAGCAACCCCGCGGCGGTGGTCTACAACCCCGCTGCGATGGCCGGATCCGACGGCGTTGACTTCATGTTCGACCTGCAGGCCACGGCGGTGCGCATCGAGGCGACCACCACCCGCAACGGCGGCATCGACCCCAACACCGGCGAGAAGTGGAAGCCCGCCACCGCCAATGTGGTGGTGCCCAACGGTATCATCGGCCTCACATGGAAGGCCATCCCCGATCGCCTGGCGCTGGGCATCGCCGCCAACGATCCCTTCGTGGGCGGCGGCGACTACTCCAGCACCGAGACGGGCACCGTGCCGCCGTACACGGGGCACCAGCGCTACCACATCATCGAGACGAAGATCATCACCGCAGCGGTCACCCCCGCGCTCGCCCTCACCACGGTGAAGGGCGTGCACCTGGGCGGGGGCGTGTCCTGGGTCAAGGACATCATCTCCGTGATGCAGGCGTCCGATCCCTACGGCACCGAGGGGATCCGCGTAGAAGAGCTGGACAGCGCTGCGCCCACCAATCCCTACGTGCTCGACACCTACCTGTCCGGCGACGCCACCGGCAGCCACTGGGGCTGGAACGCAGGCCTCTTCATCGACCGCTGGGAGCGGTTCCAGCTCGGCCTGTCGTACGCCGGCGCCTCGCAGTTCCACGCTGAAGGAGACGGCAACGTGGACGTGGCCGAGGACCTCAATTTCGTCGAGGGTCGCCTGGATGTGCCGGCGAAGGTGACGGTCGATCTGCCCCTGCCGGCCATCGCGCGGGGCTACGTGAACGTGGTGATCAACGACAAGCTGAACGTCGGCGCGGGCGTGGAGTGGCAGCTGTGGAACGAGTGCTGCGGTGGCCCTGACGGCGACATCGCCATCGGGCTCACCAACACCTCAGGGGAGGCCATCGGCAGCGACGACGGCGTCGCCATCACCATCGCCGCCGAGCAGTACAGTCCCCGTCGGCTGTGGAACGCAATGGCCTTCCACATGCCCGTCGGCTTCCAGGCCAACGATCGCGTGTGGGTGGGTGGGCGCGTGCTGTACAACCAGTACGCTGTGCCGTCGTACGCCGTGAGCCCCTCCAACCTCGACTTCGAGAACGTCGGAGTGGTGCTGGGCGGGCGATACCGCATCGGCGATGCGCTGCACCTGGGCCTCAACTACAGCAAGTTCTTCCTGTTCACCCGCGAGGTCACCGACTCCGCGTGGAACCTGCAGGACGGCAACGAGCGGTTCTCTCCTGAGACCCCCTACAAGGCCTCCACCAACGGCACCTACAGCGGAAAGGCCGACTCGCTGGGATTGCGAATCGGCCTTGACTTCTGAGGGGCTTCGACACCCCGGGGGACGGGTCACACCCGCTTGAGCACCCGGAACTCCACCCGGCGGTTGGCGGCATGCGCGCGCTCGCTGTCGCCGTGCGCGATGAGATGCGACTCACCGTAGCCGCGGGCGACGAGCCGCTGCCGGGCGATGCCGTGGCGGGTCACCAGATAGCGGGCGACCTCCTCGGAGCGCCGCTGCGAGAGCGCGCGGTTGTAGGCGGCGTCGCCGCGGGAGTCGGTGTGTCCACCGATCTCCACCTTCTGGATGCGCGGGTTCTCCTTCAGCACGCGGGCCAGCTCATCGAGGATGGGCAGGCTGCCGCGGCGGATGGCGGCGGAGTCGAGCTCGAAGTGGATCTTCTCGGTGATAACGAGGCGATCACCCGAGACGACCACACGAGCCACCCGCGGGGGCGGCGCGGCGTGCGCAGGCTGGGAGAAGCTGTGGGCGAGAACGGCGATGGCGAGCGCGTTGAGCATCTGGTGCCTCCATGGGGTGAGCGACCGTTCTGACGGGGGACCCGGGGGTTCATTCGATACGGCTGCGCAGACCCGCGCCGCGGACCGGACGATGGCGCGGCCATCGGCTATAGGCCAGGGTCTCCCCCTCC
Organism: uncultured Enterobacterales bacterium; assembly: GCA_964464515.1. Classification (GTDB taxonomy): domain Bacteria; phylum Myxococcota_A; class UBA796; order UBA796; family UBA2385; genus CAYXGP01. Next base: position 5,500 of record CAYXGP010000274.1, on the reverse strand, counting down.
CGGACCATCGTGCTCGCACAGCTCCCCCTGGCGGATTTTATCCTTCTCATCGGCCTCGGCGGCCTGGTGGTGCTGATCACCCGCGATCTGCTGATTCGCGGGATCACCCAGGCGGGGATGGCGTGGCGGATCCGCCCGAAGGTGCAGGGGCAGGTGCTCGGCTACGCCACCTCGGCCCCCGAGCTGGTGGGCACGGCGGCCACGGCGGCCCAGGGGCTGCTCGGCGCGGGCCTGTGGAACATCGCGGCCAGCAACATCATCAACGTCACCCTGTTCATGAGCGCGGCGATTTACTTCAAGCGGACCGGCGCGCTGGTGAAGCGGGAGTACATAGACGAGCTGGGGTTCGCGGCGGCGGCGATCTCCTTCCCCCTGGTGCTGAGTCAGAAGGCCGAGTGGGCAGGGTCCCCGTGGACCGCGCTGGTCCTGTTCGGCTTCTTCTGTGTCTACCTGATCGTCGATCGCCTGGTGAACGCCCACGATGAAGACGACAGCGAGGCGGAGCCCGCGGACATCTCGATGGGCTGGTGGGGAGTGGGCCGCATCGTCCTGGGTGTGCTCGGGATCATGATCACCGGTCACTACCTCGGGGTGGTCGCCGAGAGCATCGTGAACGAGGTGGGCGTGCCCGAGTGGGCGGTGGGTTGGGTGTTGGGTGTGATCACCTCGCTGCCGGAGCTGACCAGCTTCTTCGCGGTGTTCTCCGCGGCGCGTGGAATGCCGGGTGATGACGCCTGTCAGCGTAACCTCGACAACCTGGCTGCTTCGAACATGTCCAACGTGGGGCTGGTCTACCCCATCGGCATAATGGTGTTCCTGGCTGCCACGACATGATCGGGACGTCCATATGATCGGAGCGGCGTTCCTGCTGGCGTGCGCCCCCGAGCCGACGCTGCGGGTGGCGGCTGCCGCCAGCCTGAGCGATGTGCTGCCGCCGCTGCTGCGCGAGGCAGAGGTGGTGTTCGGTGGATCGGGTGAGCTGGCCGCGCAGCTGCGCCACGGCGCGCCGTTCGACGCGGTGGTGCTGGCGGGGGAGGCGCCGCTGATCGCGCTGGAGGCCGCCGGGCGCGTGGCCCCTCCGATCGCCATCGCCAGCAACCGGGTGGTGCTGGTCGGCCGGGAGCCGGTGACGGGCGCCGTGGAGCTGGAGGCGCTGTCGGCGGCGGTGGACGGCGCGTGCGTGGCGATCGGCGCCGACGGGGTCCCAGCGGGTGACTACGCGCGCCGCTGGCTGGACGGTCGCGCGCTCCCGGAGGCGGTGGGGCTCCCCCATGTCCGCGCGGTGCTGGCGTCGGTGACCGGCGGAACGTGCGCGGCGGGGTTCATCTACGAGAGCGATCTCGCGGCGGCGCCCCAGCTTCATGTGTGGTCGTCGGCGCCTGAGCGCACCCCGGTGCTGTACGCTGCGGTGACGCCGGCCAGCGCCGAGGCCGTGGCGCTGGGGGAGCGACTGTCCGAGCAGAGCGAAGCGTTCGCCGCAGGAGGCTTCGGTCCGCCTCCCCAGCGAGCGGCGATCCGGTGAGCGATGACCTCCTCCCCATCGCGCTGCGCACGGTGGGGATCGGCGCGGTAGCTGCTCTGGCCCAGCTGGCGCCCGCGGTGGCCCTGGGCCGCGCGCTAGCGCACCGGGAGTTCCGCGGGAAGGCGCTGGTGCAGGCGCTGCTGGTGCTGCCGATGTTCCTGCCGCCGGTGGCGGTGGGGCTGCTGCTGCTGTTGACGATGGGGGGCACCTCGACGGTGCTGTTCCACTGGCCGGGCGCGGTCGTGGCGGCGTCCGTGGTGGCGTTTCCGCTGCTGCTGCGCCACAGCCACGAGGCCTTCGCGGCGGTCCCGGTGCGGCTCAGCCAGGTGTCCTGGAGCCTGGGCGTAGGTCGCTGGGAGACGTTCTGGCGGGTCGAGCTGCCGCTGGCTCGACGGGGCATCGCTGTGGGGCTCGTGCTGGCGTTCGCGCGCGGCGTCTCGGAGTATGGGGCGACGGCGGTAGTGGCGGGGGTGATCCCGGGGCGCACAGAGACGCTGTCCACAGGACTGATGCGGCGGCTGAACACCGGAGACGACGCGGGGGCGCTGGCGCTGGCGGGGATCTCCGTGGTCATCGGGCTGGCGGCGGTGCTCGTGAGCGAGCACCTGACGGCGCGGGGGCGGCCGTGAGCGTCGGTCCGCGCTGGCAGCTGGACGTGCAGATACAGGCGGGAGACTTCTCGCTGTGTGTGCAGACAGGCGTGAATGCGCGCGTGCTGGCGTTGTTCGGTCCTAGCGGGGCGGGAAAGAGCACGCTCGTGGAGTGCCTGGCGCGGATACGGCGGTTCACGGGCAGCGTGCGGATCGATGGGCGGCCGCTGCCCGCGCTTCGGGTGGGCTGGGTGCCGCAGGACGCTGCCCTGTTTCCCCATCGAACGGTCGAACAGAACATCGATCACGCCCGCCGGCCCGGTTCGATGCGTCAGCGCGCCGTCGAGGTGCTGGGACTGACCGGGCTGCTGAAGCGCAGACCCGCGGGCCTGTCGGGTGGAGAGCAGCAGCGGGTGGCGCTGGCGCGGGCGCTGGCGAGCGCGCCGGACCTGCTCCTGCTGGACGAGCCGCTGAGCGGGGTGGACCTGGCCCGGAGAGCGCGGGCGTTCGGCTTTCTGCAGGAGGTGCGGGCGGCGTTCGACGTGCCGATTCTGTACGTGAGCCATGATCCGGCGGAGGTCCGCGCCATAGCAGACCGCGTGATCTGCCTCGACGAGGGCCGCGTGAAGGCGGAGGGCACGCCCGACGAGACGCTGGCGAACGCGATGACGCTGCGTCTGCTGGATCGACTTACGTTGGATAATGTGCTGGCGGTCCGCTGGACAGAGGGCGAGGGGACGCAGACCGCCGGGGGATCGCAGATACGGGTCCCCGGGAGCCGCCGGGCGGGGTCGGGCCGGGGCTGGATCGGCGCGCGCGCCGAAGACGTCATGCTGGCCTGCGAGCGCCCCACGGGACTGTCTGCGCGGAACCGCTGGCCGGGGCGGGTGACGGCGCTCACGGGCGGCGCGTCGGGGGTGCGGGTGGCGGTCGACGCTGGAGATCGGTGGGTCGCGCGGGTGACCCCGGCGGCGGTCGCGGAGCTGGGTCTGGAGGTCGGCGCGGAGGTGTGGGTGATCGTGAAGACGCACTCGCTGGTGTGGTTGCCCGATTGATCGTGTAACGATCCGCCGGCCGAGACGCCTCTGCAACCTCCCACCCGAGCGCTCGCCATGTCCGCGAACCTGCAGTCCCTCATCGCCTCGCTCCCCGACGACCCCGACGTCGTCTTCTTGACGGGAGCGGGCATCTCCGCCGAGAGTGGGATCCCCACCTTCCGTGGCCCCGAGGGCTACTGGACGGTCGGCTCCCGCGTGTACCAGCCACAGGAGATGGCGACCCAGGCCAATTTCCAGCGGATGCCCCGGGAGGTGTGGGGCTGGTACCTGTTCCGGCTGGGGGTCTGCCGCGCCGCCGAGCCGAACGCGGCCCATCGCGCGCTGGCCGAGCTGGAGGCCGCGGCGCCCGAGCGCTTCCACCTGATCACCCAGAACGTAGACGGCCTGCACCTGCGCGCCGGCAATACGCGCGAGAACACCTACGAGATCCACGGAAACATCGACGACATGCGCTGCGCGCGATGGTGCTGCGAGGAGCGCTGGCCCATGCCGCTGCCGCTGCCGCGAGACAGCGCGGAGATCTCTGACGAGGACTACGCCCGGCTCACGTGTCCGCGCTGCGGGGCGCCGGCGCGACCCCACGTGCTGTGGTTCGACGAGTACTATCAGGAGACGCTGTATCGATCTGACTCTGCGTTGGTCGCGGCGGCGCGGGCCGATCTCCTGGTCACCGTGGGCACCTCCGGAGCGACGTCGCTTCCCCACCACTGCTTCCGGGCAGCGGGGGCGGCGGGGGCGCGTCTCATCGACATCAACCCGGACGACAATCCGTTCTCCCGGGCGTTGGCTGGAAACCCCCACAGTCTGTTCCTCCGGGGCCCGGCGGGTCGATGGGTACCCGAGCTGGCGCGGCTGCTGGAGAGCCGCCGGTGATCGCCTGGGTGCTGGCATGCGGCGCGAGTCTTCCGATCGACACCGCAGATCGATCGACCACGACACACCCATCGAGCACGTCATCATCGAGCGCGGGCACCTCCGAGACCAGCAGCTCCGGCGCGAGCACCTCTGGCTCCTCCGGATCGGGGGCCTCCAGCACGGTCAAGTCCACCGACCACTGCGATGATCCGGACCATCCGGTCTATATCTCCGGAACACAGCGCCGATTCATCACCATCCAGGACGGGATCTGGGGCGCTGAGACGGGGGACGCCGTCGTCGTCTGCCCGGGGACCTACCACGAGAACATCGACTTCAAGGGCAAGGCCATCACAGTGCGGTCGCATGCTGGCGCCGCACAGACGACCATTGACGGTCGCGGGATCGACTCGGTGGTCGTGATGGAGAACTGGGAGCCAGCCGAGTCGGTGCTGGAGGGGTTCACGCTCACCGGTGGGATCGCTGGGCCGAAGCGCGGGCACGGCGGCGGGATCTACGTCGAGTGGGGCTCTCCCACGATACGACACAACATCATCATCGGCAACGCGGCGATGGTCGCAGGCGGGGTCTACGTCCGGAACGGCGCCGCCACGGTACACAACAACATCATCGCGTGGAACTCCGCCGACGAGGTCAGCGGCGGCGTGAGCTGTACGGCCTGCGCGGGGGCGTACCGGTACAATACAATCTACGAGAACAACGCGCCGGAGGGGCCGGTCGGAGAGTGGTTCTGGGGCGTGGCCGATCTGGTGGGCAACATCATGGTCTCGACGACCGACGCGGCCAGCCCCGCGATTCGGGTGATGGAGACACGCGGGGTCGACTTCGAGGTGGACTACAACCTGCTCTGGCCGCAGGAGCGGATGACCACCGAGGGTGAAGAGTGGCCGGAGGGGCGCAGCCTGATCACCTCCCCGCCCAACTTTGCCGACGTCGAGGGCGGCGACTGGCGGCTGGCCGCTGGCAGCCCCGGAGAGGACCAGGGGCCGGCTGATGAGCTGGACGCGGACGGCTCTCGGGCCGACATCGGGGCGTTTGGCGGGCCGTCTGGGAACTGGTGAGGTTCTCCTGCTCGTTCGCGGTGGCGATGCTATCCGCGGAAACACCACTTCGACCCGCGCCGCGCACAGGCCGGGCCGCGCACAGGCCGGAGTTCGACCAAGTGCGGAATCTGGGATAGAAGTGGGGAATGGCCTCTCCGAACTACCCTCTCCATTGGTTGGATATTCTATAATGAGGTTGGCTCACGCTCTTGTTGTTGTGTCGGCGGCCTTTCGGCAGGTCGGCGGGGAATACAATTCAGGCGTTTCGAACAGCAATACCAAGGGTGACACGTCAAGCCACGAGGTCAAGAGCTCACGCTGTTCGGACGCGAACTGGCTACAGGTGAGTGCGAGCCGTTAGGCTGCTCCAGAATAACAAGTTTCCACACTATCCAGCCTCCGCCGATCGCG
>CAYXGP010000273.1:0-9678 GCA_964464515.1 uncultured Enterobacterales bacterium | reverse complement strand
AGGTAGCGCGCAGAGGAGACGCGAACGGCTGGGTGTCAGAGGGTGCTTACGTAGCCCTGTCTTGTGACCGTAGGAGCTGCCGCATCCAGCCGAGCTTGCCCTGGATGAGATTGAATCGGAGCCCGTCCTGTGACCGGCGCGCGAAGTAGTAGTTGATCTCGATCGCAGCGAGCGTGTTGCCCTGACGAACGCCGCGACCGTTCCGCTGCTGCAGTGTCGCTGGCTCCCACGGCAGATCCAGATGATGGATCGCGCAGGTTCGGGTCTGAAGATCGATGCCCTCGTAGGCGATGGCATTGGCGATCACCACGTCGTACTCGGGATCGATGCCCTCGCTGGGATCGCCGTTGAACTTCTGTGCGATGCGCTGGCGGTCGGCCGCGCCCTTCGCCGTCACAGCGTTCAGCACGGCGATGCGCGCCTCGGGGATCCCGGCCTGCACGAGGACGTTCATCATCCACCGGTGTGCGGCGACGTTATCGACGAAGATGATGTGTCCGCAGTGTCGGTTGGCGAGCACGCGCTGAGTCAGGGCGTCGAACTTGGGGCTGTGCGGGTCCACGTCGGCGGTCGCCGCGGTCTTCCAGTTGAATCCTGCGTCCAGATCGGCGTGGATGGCGACCAGCGCGAGTCGTGCGAGCAGCCCGAGGATCTGCCCCTTCTCTGATACTGAAGAGGACTCCAGCGCTTCCTCGATGCGAGCGACGTACTCGGCGTACTTGGTGGTCTGATCGTCGTTCATGTCGACTTCGACCACGTTGACGGTGGGCTCCGGCAGGCGCAGCCCCACGTCCTCGGCCGTCTTGAACTCGCCGTAGCGGAAGATGACGTCTCGGAGCTCATGCAGGTTCTGGAACCCGGTCACTGCCGAGCGCTCGACCACGTCCATCTTGCTATCGACCACGGCCTTCAACTCGATGCGCAGATAGCGATCGATGAACTGCTCAGGGTCCCGGATCCCCATCCGGCTCCAGGCGTCGTGATCGACGTACTGAATCAGGTTGTAGAACTCCAGGGGGCTGTTCTTGGCCGGAGTCGCAGACAGCAGGACGATACCGGCGCCACCAGTCCGGCGACGGATGGCGGCTGCACGAAAGTCGAGCTGCCATGCTCGCTTGGAGCCAGAGCCGGCGTTGCCCATGAACCTGGGCACGCCGCCCTCCCGGGCCTCGGGGAGGTACAGGTTCTTGAAGTTCTGCGCCTCGTCCACGATCAGCATGTCGACGCCGATGTCGTCCCAAGCGATGCCGGGGTCATGCCGCCACGAGCCGGGCAGCTCCATCATCTCAGCCACCCAGGCAGACACGCCCTCGCGGAGGATGGCGCGCTGGCGCTCGGTCAGCGTCTTCGCCTTGCCCGCGTTCCGCTGACGCAGCTTGATCTCGCGCCGGATGGCCTCGGTGTGGTTGGCGTACTCGGTGACCGCAGACTCGTTCATCCGGGTTCGAGAGAGAGCCGAGTAGGTCAGCAGCACCACATCGTACTCGCCGGCCTGGAACCGCGTCCACTTGTTCGCACGCTCCTGCGGACTGTCCGTCACAGACGTGACAAGGCCCTTACGCGGACCACGGCTCAGCCGCTTCTTCCTTGAGCCGATGATCGCCACCCGGTAGTCAGGCAGCACACGCTCGATGTCCGCTGCCCACTTCCAGATGATCGAGTTGGGCACGAGGATGACGGGCCGTCGGCACCAGCCCTCCTGGCGAGCTCGGGCGAGCACCGCGATGCCGGTGTAGGTCTTGCCGACGCCAACGTCGAACGCCAGCAGACCGCCTCGATTCGCCAGTAGCCGCCGCGCGCCTGCGACCTGATGGGGGTGGAGACGGATGGTGTCATTGTTCCAGCGAGCGATGGTGAGGGGCTCGGCGGGGTAGGACGGCGCGACGTAGCCCTTGAATCGACGGTTGTAGGCTTCCTCAACCCGGGAGCGCCGCTCGTCGTCGGAGCCAACCCAGGCGTGGAACGAGATCTCCCACTCTCGCGCCTTCGCGAGCCGGACCTCGTCCAGGCTCTCCTCTCTCCGCTTCCGTGGCCGGAACACGGTGCGATCGTGATTGACCCAGCCCAAGCACCAGCGTGATTCGGCGGACAGGTAGGCGTCGCCAATGTCCTCGTAGTCGGTGCCCTCAACCACCACCAGCCCGCTCTCCCGCGAGAGAGCGACCTCGCCGTAGCGGGCGTTGAGGGTCTCGGTCATCCATCCGGCGACCAGATCCAGCGGCACCCAGCCCTGACGCGGCGAGACACCGTCGATGTCGTCGAACACGGCTGGCGCGATGGTCTCAATGAGCCTGCGGGTCTGGGTGGTCGCCACGCCGTCGCCAGCACGGGCTCGCGCACGAGCCCGGTCGTGCCGAGGCCAGAGGTGACCGCTGAGGTAGTCGTCCATCGGCAGGAGCTGGTTCCACTCCTCACCGTCCAGCGCCCAGCCCGCCTCCACCATCGCGTCCCGGACAGCGGCTGTGGAGCGGAGCGCGCCGCCCTGGTCCTGATGGAACGTCAGCAGGGACACCAGGTCCAGCTCACGCTGAGAGCGGTACAGCAGCTCGGCTTGGCCGGCGAGATCGTCGGACCGCCCGAGGTAGCGGGGGCGGTGGATGGGGCGCTCCCGCAGGCCCCGAATCAGGCCGCCGGAGCGGGTGAAGGCGGCGAGGAACCGCTCGGCGCCGGTGACGCCTTCCCGCACCAGTCGGCGCAGGTCGGTGTCGGCGTGCGGGTTGCCGTGGGCCGTGAGCCAGGAGATCAGGGCGGAATGGAGCTCAGGCCATAGCTGGGCAGGCTGGGGAGCATCCTCACGGGCCAGCGCCGACAGGAAAGTATCGACACGCAGACCCAGGGCCACTGCCGCCGACAGGTGCGGCGGTAGCTCGCGCTTGGCGCTGGAGACCGAGCGAGTGCCGCCGGTGCGTGTCCTCGTGGGTGTGGGTGCTGCGTCGGGGTTGAGGGAGCAGTCGGCGCAGATGGGGCGCTCGACCAGATCGGGCAGCTGCGTGAACTCGCCGATGATCTGGTAGCCGTGTCGGGCGCGCTGGCTGCCGTCCTCCCTGCCGAGGATGTGCGACGGGTTCTCCTTGAAATAGCGACCCTCCACGATGAACGCGTCGGCAGTCGGGAGCTCTCGCAACTGACCGCCCCGAGCGCGGAAGAAGATCAGATCGGTGACGAGCTGGGCACCAGGGAACAGATTTGAGGGCAGGCGAACCGCCGCCGACAGGTGATGACGTCTCAGCACCTTCTCACGCAGCGCGCGGTTCTTCGCACCCGCGCCGCTGATGAAGCCTGCGGGGATCAGGTAGACGCCGAGACCACCCGTGGTGAGCAGGTCAAGCCCACGACGCAGGAAGTAGGCGTAGGCGGCCTTCTCTCGGTACGAGCGGTCGGGGTCTTCCGTGAGGGCGGCCCCGCGCTGGCCGTAGGGAGGGTTCGCCACCACGAGGCTGATTTGGCCCCTGTAGTCGTCGCCGTGCTCCCGAACCCAGCGCTCGAACGGGGCGTTGGTGAGCGCCAGGGCGGGCATCAACGCCTGGAGCATCCGCGCCGACAGCTCTGACCACTCTACGGCGAGCCAACGCACAGACTCGAACCCGGTTCCCGACATCGCGCGAACGAATCGACCGATCCCGGCTGCAGGCTCCAGCGCCAGCACCTTCCCATCGGACGAGGTCAGATCGGGCAGCAGCGGCCGAAGGACGCGCGCGATCTCGTTCGCGACCTTGGTGGGCGTGTAGTACTCATGGATCAATCCGCGTGGGTCGGGCGCGGGGAAGCCTGGTGGGAACTGGTCGCGAAGTCGCTCGATGGAGAGCCCGCCCCAGCCGGAGTACCGGGACAGCACCCGGCGCTGGTCGTCGGTCATGTCCTCGGGCCGCACGGTGGCGACGAGCTGCATGGCGGCGAGGTTCGCGGAGGAGCGGCGGGCCGGAGTCCATTCGTCTACATGCCGTTCCGATCCTGCTGGAGGTCTCGATGAACTCCGGCCACGACGCTGGGAGAGGTGTCGATCGAGCACACCCACCAGACTCGGCCGATGCCGAGACAAGAAACCGTCCAGGTACGACGCCGTGATCCCCGGCGGCAGGTCGCCGCGGACCAGGGTCGCGATGCGGTCGAGCAGGGCTTCGGCTTGTGCGGTCACGGTTGGGTGGCTCCGGTGGGAGCATCATGGTCCCGAACGGACTTCGGACCAGGCTTTTTCGGTTACCAATGGTTCCCACATGTGTGGGAAGTAGACTCAGGGGGCGTGCTCTACGCGGCTTCACCGAGCGCGGCGGCGATGGCCGAGCTGAAGGCGTCGAGCAGCGCCTTGTCCTTGGATGCGTCGGCTGTCGGCGCGGCCTCAGCAGGAGGCGGGGATGAGGCACGAGAGGCGGGAGCTGGTGTCGCCGTGGCAGGCGTGACGAGCGAGAGACGCGGTGCGGCGGTGTCGGCCGCGATGAGGCCGTCGACGCGGGAGACCATGCGTCGAACCTGGGACTTGAGCACCCGTCCGGTCTTGGACAGCTTGTTCATCCGGTAGAGCGTCTGGCCCCGGGACTCCTCGACGCCCGACACTCGGAAGCGCCGACCGTCCACCAGGCCCTTGATCCCCACGTCGCCGTGGACTTCGATGATGTCGCCCTCGGAGAGCCGCGGGGAGCTGTTCGGGGCGGTGGTGTGGTCTCGACGGGCGGGTCGGGGCGCTGGTGCCTGGGTGGGCGTGGCCTGGACCCTGGCGGTGAAGGAGGTCTGGCCGCGTCCGCAGCTCCGTGCGGCCTTTGCCGCCGACAGGGCGACCCGCTCACCGATGCGCCGCAGTGTGGATCGGGCGTCCCACGACCGACCTTCGATGATCGCTTCCCTGGCGCTGTCGTAGGCGGTGATCGCGCGCTCGATCGCCTCCAGTGCTTCGTCGCGGTCCCGTCCCCGGCAGCGTGGCGAGCGCGCCATCGTCGTCGCGTACCGGATCAGCTTCCGGGCGCGCTCCATGAGGGCCGGGGTGCTCTCCAGCGATGAGCGCAACAGCGTCAGCCTACCCGTCGCTTCAGCGTGAAGTTCGGGCTGACGCCCACGCAGACCGGAGCCCTTCAGGTCCCGCTCCAGATCGGCGAGGAGCTGGCTGGGGGTGTATCCGGGGCTGCCGTCGAAGTCGTTGATGGTCAGCGCCATCTGCTCCAGCCCTACCTGCTCGAACCACTCGGCGATCAGGTGGGGAGGTGTGGGCTCGTCCCACAACCAGCGGTCGCCAGTGAGCTTGCCCAGCGCGTCACCCTCGGCGGCGGCTACCAGTGTCATCGCCTCCAGCTCGCGCTTGGAGGTCGGCGCTGGCTGCGTGGGCATGCTGTCTTCAACCGGCGCGGGTGGCGCAGCTCTGCGACGGCGGCGGCGAACGCCGAATCGCTCTGTGGGGTTGCGGCTGGGCTTGGGCACTCGGATGGGGTGCTTCTGGGCGTAGTCGGTGTCGTGGACGGCGCGTCGGCGGGTGTCTCGGAAGGAGCAGGCTTCTCGGACCAGGGACATCGCGCCGAGGACGCCGGCCTCGATGGCGGCCGACAGCGTGCGGTGTCCGGTGCCGTGATCGTCGCCCTGAACGCTGAACCACTTCGAGGCTCTCTCGAAACGCCAGCTCCAGCCGGACGCGCTGCTCGTCACCCAGAGCGTCCCGTAGGCTGCGATCTTCCGCTTCAGCTCAATGACGAGCGCGCGGTCGTCGACAGTGAGCGTGCCAGACCAGCGACCCCGGAGCGTGGTGGGGCCCTCGGGCGGCTCGCTCTCCTGAGCTGTCTTCACCTTGGAGACCGCCTCCTCGAGTGTGATCGTCTCCGCTGGAAGTTGGGGGGAGTCTCCGTCAGACCCGGCCTCCCATATGAAGACGCCGTCGGATCTGCTGACTCGAACGACCAGGCCCGAGACGCCACCAGGACGCAGCACCATCGCCAGTTCCCCACCGGGGATACGGCCGTGAGCGCGGAGGAGTCGGGGTTGGTCCTCGATGGGTCCGACGATGGACAGGCGCATGCGACGCATCGGTCAGCTCCGCTTCATCAACATGGGGGCAGCGACGACGCCCGCCGCGAGGGTGAGGCCGCCCAGCAACATCCATCCCAGGCCCTTCGCCTGGGAAACCGGATCGGGCTGTGGCGGGACGGTGGAAGGCTGAAGGGTTCGGCCCTGGCGCTGAGCCTCCACCCTCGCGGCGAGCTCCTTCTCTGCCAGAGCGGTCTGCTCGCGCAGGTTCACCGCGTACTGGTACGCAGCCACGCTCCAGGCGATCCCCGCCGCGCCGACCACCAGACCGGCGGCGACCACAGCAGGAGCTACACCGACATCGGGGGCGGGCTTGGCGTCGGCGTACAGCCCTGCAGCCAGTTCGCCGTATCGCTTCTCCAGTGACGCGAACCTGGCGTGGGCAGGGTCGTCAGCGGGGAGCTGGGTCAGGTGAGAGCGACTGCGATCCAGGCTGGCGCGAGTGGCACGCAGCTCCGTGATGAACGACTCCACCTTCGCCATGTACCCGGACGGGTCATTGCGAATCGCGGCGCCGTGGAGCTTGGACGCCTGCTGCTGCAGAGACGCCCATCCACTCGACCACGCAGACTGGATCGCTGCCCAGGTGGTCATCGCCGCTGCTCGTCTGGACACAGGCAGCCCGCCAGCTCGTCGAGGTCATCGTCGTCCACCCAGCGGGAGAGCGGGGCGCGCTGCACATGGGAGACAGGCACGAGCTGCGTCTGCTGCTGCATGGGCACGAGCTGTGCCTGCTGCTGGGCGGGGACGGGGTGACGGTACACGCGCTGCTGCCGGTTTGGGAACAGCCGCTGAATCAGCGGTGTGCGGGGCTGCCCTTGAGCGTCTCTACGCTGGAGCAGACGCGGAATCAGCCGCTGCTCCGGTGGCCGGTTGATCGCACGGCTGGCTGCTGAGGTGACGAGAGGGACCAGCAGGGGCGCTACACCGAACTCGCTGCGCGCCATCTGCTCGGGAATCTCAGCCACGATGAACAACCCCGGCTTCAGCGGGACCACCGCTGCTCGGTAGCCGCTCGATGCCTGGATCCTCATCTGCGGTCCCAGCTTGACCAGCGGCCCCCACCGGGGAACCACTGCGCCGAGCTCGGCGCGTGGAGGACGACGGCGACGACGGGGCCGACCGCTCCACTCTGCATCGTCCTCGATCCAGTCGGGGTAGTCCTCGGGGTAGTGTTCTGGCGCGAACGGCGGCTCGGGTTCGAAGAATTCATCAGCCGGCGGGTGCTCGACGAACTCCTCCATGTGGCTCGGCGCTGGCTCCAGCGACTGCTCCTTGCGACCGGGACCACGTCGCATCCCACCTCCGGAACCACGACGCATGCCGCCTCCTGGACCTCGGCGCATCCCACCAGGGCGGGGACGCCGAGGTGGCGTTGATGTCCCACCACGCTCCGAGCTGCTGGAGGCGCGGGGATGGAGCCTGTCTGCACGCTCTCGGAGCCTGCCCGAACGACGCTCCTTGCGCCGACCGCGCCTCCGCTTTCGGTTGGCCTTCCAGCGCGCGCGACGGGCCTTCCTGCGAGCCTGCCGCTCGGCGCGTCCCTCGAACTCGCCCTCCATGCCGTTGAACTCGTCGTCCATGCCCTCGAACTCGTTGATGCTCATGGCGGTCTGCAGTCTCATGCGTTCCTCCGCTCAGCGTTGGCCCAGCGCCTGCGGACGATGGGGTCGATGGTTCCGTTCATGCCCAGGCGCTTGCTGGGGTCGTCTCGATGCCAGGTGGTGCCGACTCGGTACCGGATGATGCAGTGGTACAGCCCTGGAGACTCCGGGCGGCTCCGTGTCTTCAGCATCACTTCGGCGGGAATCGACGTGGGCTTCCGCCGCTTCGCCTCGGCGTAGCCGGCGTCGCCGGGCAGCAGAGCCTTGTGGCCGCGCGCCAGCAGCTCGCCAGCGCGGGCCGCTGAGAGCCCGTCGCAGTCTTCGTGTCCCTGGGCGAGCATGTTCAAGAAGTCGCACCAGGTCTCGTCCCGCTCTCGCTGGTACACCACGCCAGAGTCGTACAGCAGCGGAAGCTCCGGACGAGCGCGCAGAATCACGGCGTTCTCCTGGGCCAGCCAGTTGAGAAGGCGCAGCGCACCTCCCTCGTCGAACGCCAGCTTCACCGCGATCTTCATCACTTGCTCAGCAGTCGGAAGGGGCCGTTGGAGGCGAGCTTGACGACGGCGTTGTGCGAGGGAGCAGTCGAGCCGCCCAGCATCGTCACCGCCCGAACCTGCGGACCCAGCGACTCCACCTCTTTGAACTCGTGGATCTCACCATCAGCGGTGAGCTGTGTCGACTGCGCGGCGGTGATCCAGTCTGCTCCGTTGTGGGAGGTCTGGAGGTAGACGTCGGTGGTGGGGCTGGTGGAGCCACCGTCCTGGTAGACGTCGAAGAACACCCGCCACTGCTGCGAGCGGTCGGAGGTGCTGTCGCCGTCCGACGGAAGCACCGAGTAGGTCTTGCCGGTCTGCGATTCAGCGAGGTCATCGCTGACATGAAGCAGCGTCTTGACGTGGCGGTACAGGCTCATGATGAAGACTCAGAGGGATAGGGTGAAGACGACGCGGTAGTCGATGCTGCTCGGGATGATCACCTCGACGTTTCCCGCACCACCGACAGGCAGACCGTCGCTGGGCTGACCGCTGGCGATGGTCCGGCTCCGAAGAATGCCCTGACCGTCGTAGACCTCGATCTCAGCAGCGGTGATCAGGGTGGGGTCGGAGAGGTCCAGCCGCAGCCGCTCAGCGAACGGGGGGATCTCGATGCTGTCGGTGGTGTTGTCAGTGGCAGTGCCGCGCACCTCCCACTGGTTTCGGGTCCGGGTGTGGCCATCGGCGACGGTCACGCCCACCCGGTTCTCGACGTTGGACAGGTTCGCTGCCCGGATCCGCAGGCTGCGGGCGAATACGCAGATTCGAGCAGAGCGAGAGACGGTGATCTTGGCGCTTGCTCCGGAGCCTCCGCCCGAAGACCACGCCAGGCGCAGGTCGAATGGTGCCGCAGACAGGGAGAAGACCTCGATGATGCGCCAGGCGTCCCTGCCGGACTCGGTGTTCAGCAGGGGCTTGAGCAGCAGCTCGCCGTCACGCTCGGGCAGGGTCACCCCGTCCGACCGCGTCGTCAGCTCTGTGCCGCATCCCGGACGCACCACCGATTCCTCCTACAGCTGACTCAGCAGTTCTTGTTGGTGGGCTTGAGGCCGACCAGGGCGACCGCGAAGTCGCCCGCGCCGGAGAGCGTGCCGTTGACGGTGATGTCCAGACCGGCGCGCAGACTCTGCCCCTTGAGCAGACCCCGAAGGAAACCGTTCGAGGCGAACACGCCCACGTCGATCCCGTCCGAGTTCGACCACACAACGCGGTCGCCGAAGAAGATGCTGGTGACCTTCGCCCCGTCCGCAGACCCGGTGAACGTCAAGTCCTGGGCGCGGAAGTGGTGCTGGAGGCGGACCTGTACGGTTGCCGAACCCGCGTCGGTGAGCGTCTCGGTGCCGCCGATGGCGGTCATGCCCCACGTCACCTTGGGCTTCGCCGGCTTCTTGCCCTCCTTGTCCTCCAGCTTGCCGAGGCGGCGGTTGATGCGACCCTTGCGACGGTTCAGCCGACGGCGCTTGCGTCCGCGTCGCTTCTCCTTCCGGCGCTGCCACCAGCCCGCCCCGAAGTCGTCATCCTCGTCGTCTCCGAAGTCG
>CAYXGP010000272.1:0-9699 GCA_964464515.1 uncultured Enterobacterales bacterium | reverse complement strand
CGCCCCGCGGGGGGTCCAGCGCGGGGGGGGCGGGCCGGCCGGGGCGGGGGGGGCGGCGCCCCCGCGCCCGACGCTCCGCCAGCATCCTGGCGCGCTCGTCCGCCTGTGCCAGCCGCACCCCGTCGCGATGCCGCGCCTGCTCGACGTCGCGCAGCGCGTCGCGCCCGCGGGCCAGGGCGCGCTGGCTGCCGTCCAGCGCCTTGCGCTCTTCGGCCAGCGTCTGGGAGATCTCCCCCAGCGCCGTCTCGATCGCCGCGCGTGACGCGCGGGTCTCTGCCAACTCCGCGGTGGCTGCTCCCTGGCGCTGTCGTGCGTCGTCTCGCTCCACCACCGCCGAGTCGCGGGCCGCGATCTGTTTGACGATCCACTCCTGCAGAGAGGACAGCTCGCGCGACAGGTACAGCCGCGCCGACTCGCGCTCGCGGCGGGTGGCCTCGAGCTCGGCCAGGCGGTCGCGGAGGCCGCCTACCTCACGGGACCGCTCGCCCGTCGCCGCGCGGGCCGCCGCGATCTGCTCCTCGATCGTCGCGAGCCCCACCTCCAGCTCATCGCGGCGGATGGTGATCGCCGCCAGCCGCTTCTCCGTCGACGCCTCCGACGCCGCCAGCTCGTTGCTCCGGGCCAGACCAAGGCAGATCTCGTCGCGCCGGACTGCGGCGCGGAGCACCCGGAAGCGCACGGCGTCGGCGCACTCGCGCTCCAGCCGCCGCACCAGCTTGGCCTTGAAGGCCGCCTCGTCCTCCGCGCGCTGGAGCTGCGGCAGCGTCTGGGCCAGCTCGGACTCCAGCCGCTTGCGTTGCTCCTTGTAGACCGCCACGCCGGCAGCGTCCTCGAACAGGGTGCGGCGCTGCTCGGGGCGCGCATGCACCACGCGATCGACCCGCCCCTGCTCGATGCACCAGCTCTCCTGGTGCCCCAGTCCCGCGCTCAGGAACAGATCGACGACGTCGCGACGGCGAACCTTCTGTTTGTTGATCAGGTACTCGCTGCGGCCGTCTCGGAACAGCCGACGCCCGACGGAGATCTGCGGGAAGTCCTGGTAGTCACCTGGGAAGGGCTCATCGGCGGCGTCGAAGGTGATCGACACCGCCGCGCGACCGACAGGCGCGATCCCCTCCGCGCCGGCGAAGATCAGCTCCTGCATCGACGACGCCCGCAGGCTGCCTGCGGACTGCTCGCCCATACACCACTTGATCGCGTCGACGATGTTCGACTTGCCGCAGCCGTTCGCGCCGATGACGCCGCTGATGCCGTCCTCAAACAGCAGCGACTGCCGCTTGGGGAAGGACTTGAAGCCATCCAGCTCGAGCTTGCTGATGCGCATACACGGATCTCGCGGTCAGCCCAGCAGCCCGCCGAGCAGGATCGCGACGGTCATGAGGGTCAGGAAGCATCCGGGACGTGTGTGCCTGTCGCTCATTTCAAGCCCTTGCCCCAGCGCGGTAGGCGGCGGCCAACCGGAGGTACTCCGCGTGGCCGTTCCGGATGATGGTGTCGATATCATGGTCAGAGAGGGTGCGAACCACCCGACCGGGCACACCCACCACGAGCGACCGCGACGGGATCCGCCGGCCGACAGGGATCAAGGCGCCCGCGCCGATGACCGACAGCGGCTCCACGACCACGTTGTCGAGGACGATCGCGCCCATCCCTACCAGGCAGTCGTCCATCACATGACAGCCGTGGAGCACCACGCGATGGCCCACGGTCACCCGCGCCCCCACCACGGTCTCGCTGACCCCGCCGGTGGCGTGGGCGATGGTGCCGTCCTGGATGTTGCTCTCCTCGCCGATGGAGATGCGCCCCTGGTCGCCGCGGAGCACGCAGCCCGGCCACACGCTCACCCGATCGGCCAGTGTGACGTCGCCGACGAGCACCACGCTGGGGTGGACGTAGACGTCTCGTCCGATCCGAGGCGGCATCGCGAGTACGCGATCCAGCGGCGTCATCGATCGCACCTCGATCCCTCCTGCGGAGCGCCCCCTCGGTCGCAATAGGGACGGGGTCCCTCCGTAGCACCTTCCGCCTGGAGCTGTGATGTCACGCTCATCCCCCATCGCGCCCCGCCGGGACACCGCCCTGGCGTATGTGCTGTGGTTTGGCGGGTTCTTCGGACTCGCCGGCCTCCACCGCCTCTACATGGGGCGCGTCGCCACCGGCCTGCTGTGGCTGCTCACCTTCGGCCTCTGCTTCGTCGGGCAGCTCATCGACCTGTTCCGCATGCGTCGAATGATCGAAGACGCCAACCGGCGCGCGGGCTGGTGAGACACCGATTGGTGAGACGCTGACTGGTGAGACGCTGACTGGTGAGACGGGCTCGGCGCGGCGACGCCACAGGTTGAGGTACTGACCGGCCGGCGAGTCGGGTGGTAGCCGCAGACTGAGCGACTCGTAGGCCGCCCCGAAGCCCGGGCCGAACACGTCCGGGTCGGCGAGCTGCAGCGGCGCGTCGGACAGCAGGCCCTGCTCGGGGAGGATCAGCCACGGCGCCCTCTCCAGGACATAGTCGTAGTCGTGGCGCTCGTGCCCGGCGGTGCCTTCGCCCAGGTCGTCCACCTCGGCGCGCGCGATGTGGTCGTCGTTCAGCCCCCACATATCGAGCGTGGGGCGCTCGGCGTAGTACGGGAGGACCCCCGCGGCGTGTACGGCGATCCACCGATCCGGAGCCACGACCGTAGACAGGAACGCCCCGGCAGCGCGGCGGCGCACCAGCTCACCCGCGAAGCGATCGGCGAAGTCGGCCATCGCAGAGAATCCGGGCAGCGCCCAGGCCAGCGCGAGGATCCCGAGCGGGCCGCGCCGACGCCAGCACGCCTCCTGGGCCAGCAGCGCCGCCGCCGGCAGCACCGGGATCAGGAACCGCCCGGTGCCCTTGAAGTCTCCGCCCACTGCGATCACGAAGGCCACCTGGAAGGCCAGCACAGCCGCCGCCGCCCGCAGCGTGGGGGTCACCGGTAGACGCCGCAGTCCCCAGGCCGCGGCCACCGCCAGGGGGAAGGCCGCCCACGCGCTGTCGGCCAGGTACGCCAGGCCCCGAATGAACGGCAGCCCGCCGACCTTCGCGTGGAATGTGTTGGGGACGATGTCGCCATAGTAGGCCAGCCGGAACACCAGGTGGGGGGCGGTGAAGGCCGCGAAGATCCCCAGCGCGCGCTTGCTGGGTCGCAGCAGCCACAGCACGCCGAAGATCGCGTAGGCGTCCGGGCGCGTCAGGGCAGCGAGGCCGGCGAGCGCGGGCCAGGCGCGATCGCCCCGCAGCGCCAGCGTCACGAGCAGCGCATAGAACGCCGTCTCCAGCCCCTGCACCCCCTCCAGCGAGAGGCCGGGGAAGCACGCCACCAGCAGCGGCGCCAGCCAGCGCCGACCGCCGATGAGCCATGTGGCGAGCAGCATCCCCACAGTCGCCAGGATCCCCAGCGCCGTCGCGACCACCGCCGGATCGAGGCCGGCGGCGATCACCGGGATGAACAGCGCCGTCCACAGGAAGTTGGTGTACCCCTCCACCCGCGGCTCGCCGACGTTGAAGACGAGGCCCTCCCCCGCCACCGCGTTGGCGGCGTACCGGAACGAGATGAAGGCGTCGTCCTGGGTGCACAGGCCGAACGAGAGCTGGAGGAGCACCATGCCGCCCGCGATGGCGGCGATGGGGAGCAGCGAGCGCGCTCCTCCCTCTTCAGCCAAGGAGCACACCGGCGACGGTTGCCGTCATGAACGCTGCCAGCGAACCCGCGATCATCGCCCGCAGGCCCAGCTCAGCCAGATCGCCCATGCGCTGCGGGGCGATCCCGCCGATGCCCCCGAGCTGGATGCCGATGGAGGCGAAGTTCGCGAAGCCGCACAGGGCGTAGCTGGCGATGATCGCCGAGCGCTCCGAGAGCATGGGGGTCTCGCCGCTCACCATCTCGCCCAGGTGAATGTAGGCGATGAACTCTGTGAGCACGATCTTCTCGCCCAGAAGCGTGCCGACGAGGCCGGCCTCGGCCCAGGGCACGCCCATCGCGAAGGCCAGGGGCGCGAACAGCCACCCCAGCATGCGGGACATCGACAGGGGCGCGCCGAACAGATCGGGCAGCAGGGACAGCATCCAGTCGCCCATCGCGATCAGACCCACGAAGGCGATCAGCATGGCGCCCACGTTGATCACCAGCTTCGCGCCCTCCGTCGCCCCCCGCGCGGCGGCCTCGATCACGTTGCGATCGGGCAACTCCACCTTGAATTCCAGCGTGCCGGCGGTGACCGGCTGCCCGTCCTCGGGGACCATCACCTTGCTGATCGCCAGGGCCGCGGGCGCCGAGAGGATCGACGCCGTCACCAGGTGACCTGCGATGCCCGGGATGTCCTGGAGGAACGCGACGTAGGCCGCCATCACCCCACCCGCGACCGTCGCGAAGCCGCCGGTCATGATCGCGTGCAGCTCGGAGCGGGTCATCTTGTCGATGAACGGCATGATCACCAGGGGGGCCTCGGTCTGCCCCACGAAGATGTTGGCGGCCGCCGACAGGCTCTCGGCACCCGAGGTGCCCATCGTGCGCTGCATCACCCACGCCAGCACCCACACCACGCGCTGCATCACGCCCAGGTGGTACAGGATGGTCATCAGGCTGGAGAAGAAGATGATGGTGGGCAGGATCCAGAACGCGAAGGTCTTGACCGGCGGCGATATGCGGCCCACCACGAACTGCGCCTCGCCCCCGGCGTCGAGCACCTGGTGGGCCTCCACCGACTGGAACACGAAGTCGGCGCCCTTCTCCGAGAACGACAGGAGCTGACGGACCCCGCCGTCGACCACCTCGAAGAAGAACCCCTGGGCCGCGGGGCTGAAGACGACCAGCGCGAACGCGAACTGCAGCGCCACCCCCCAGATGACCGGCCGCCAGGATATCGCCTTGCGGTTCACGCTGAGCAGCCACGCCAGGCCGATCATCACGCCAACGCCAAGGAGCGACAGCGCCTTCTGGGTGAGGCCCCCGCCGTCCGCCGACAGGGCCGCGAGCGCGGTGAGGGGCATCGTTCCTCCGACCCGGGGATCTCAGGTCCCGGGTGGACCTCGTATGCCGTCGAGGTGGGTTCGACCGGTGACAGCCCTTCCTCAAGTCGCTTCACACGAGCTCCGCTCTCCGCGCGGGCTGCTGATCAGCGCGTGATCACGTAGGCGGCGCTCGCCAGGCGTCGCGCCTCCTCCAGCCCCCGCTCCGCGTGAACCAGGATCGCCAGCGGCTCGCCCGCCGCCACCCCATCGCCGCGCTTACGCAGCAGCCGAACGCCCACCCCCGGATGAACGGACTGGTCCGAGCTGAGCCGCCCCGCGCCCAGCACGAACGCCGCGCGCCCGATGCCCAGCGCGTCGCAGGCGGTGATCCGCCCCGCATGCGGCGCCGTGATGATCGCCTCGTGGCAGCCGCCGCCGCGCAGCGCCGCGTCGGGATCTCCACCCTGCGCCCGCACCATCCGCTCCCACCGGGGGTAGGCGCCGCCGCTGGACAGCACCTCGGCGGCGCGGGGGTCTCCGATGAGGTCGCAGACCAGCTCCGCCAGCTCGGCCGGCCCCTCTCCCCGAAGGCAGGCCACCGCCTCGGCCACCTCGAGGGCGTTGCCCACCGCGAAGCCCAGGGGCTCGCTCATGTCGGGCAGGCGCGGGCGGGGGGGGGCCCCCCCCCCCGGGGCCCCCGCCCCCCCCCCGCCCCCCCCCCCCGCGGGGGGGGCCCCCCCGCGACCCCCCGGGGCGCGCTCTGGGCGGGCCGGCGCGCGGGGGGGGCCACCCCCGCGCCGTTGCCGACCGCCACCAGGCTCCGCGCCAGATCCTGGGCGTCTTCACGGGTCTTCATGAACGCCCCGCTGCCGAACTTGACGTCCAGCGAGAGGCCGTCGATGCCCTCTGCCAGCTTCTTCGACAGGATGCTCGCAGTGATGAGCGGGATGGACGGCACGGTGCCGGTCTCGTTGCGCAGCGCGTACAGCACCTTGTCGGCCGGAGCCACCTCGCCGGTCTGTCCGCTGATGAAGCAGCCGGCGTCGTCCAGGCAGCGGCCCAGCTCGGGCACCGACAGGTCGCAGCGGAAGCCGGGGATGGCCTCCAGCTTGTCGAGCGTGCCGCCGGTGTGACCCAGGCCGCGGCCGCTGATCATCGGCACCCGCGCGCCCAGCTCCGCCCACAGCGGGGCCAGCACGAGGCTCACCTTGTCGCCGACGCCGCCGGTTGAGTGCTTGTCGACCAGCGGCCCCCCCTCGGACGGCCACGACAGCCGATCACCCGAGTCGGTCATGGAGCGGGTGAGCGCCACGGTCTCCTCGTCGGTCATGCCATTCAAGAAGACGAACGCCAGCCACGCCGCAGCCTGTGGGCGGGTGATGGTGCCGTCGGTGACGCCGGTGACGAACGCCGCGATCTGCTCGGGGGTGAGCGCCGCGCCGTCGCGCTTGGCCGCCAGGATGCGATCGATGCTGGTCTCGCTCATCGTCCGCTCCTCAATACGACCCGGTCGATGTCCCGCCCGTCACGATCGCCACGCTGGCGCTGGCGCCCAGGCGGGTCGCCCCCGCTGCCAGCATCTTCCGCGCGGTCTGGGCGTTGCGCACGCCGCCCGACGCCTTCACGCCGAGGTCTGGCCCGACGACCGCCCGCATCAGCTGGATGTCCTCGACCGTGGCGCCGCCGCCGCCGAAGCCGGTGCTGGTCTTGACGAACGCAGCCCCCGCGGCCTTGGTGATGGCAGAGCCGGCGATCTTCTCTTCGCGGTTGAGCATGGAGGTCTCGAGGATGACCTTGACCGGCCGACCGGCGGCGGCCTCGACCACCGCTCGGATGTCGTCGTAGACCGCGTCGTGATCGCCGCCCTTGAGCCAGCCGATGTTGATCACCATGTCGATCTCCTGCGCGCCCTCGGCGATGGCCTGGCGGGTCTCCAGCGCCTTCGAGGCGGTCGCCATCGCGCCCAGCGGGAAACCCACCACGCAGATCGGCATCACGCGCGAGCCGTCGAGCAGTCGGGCGACGAGGCCGATCCAGGTGGAGTTGACGCACACCGACGCGAAGCCGTGCTTGCGAGCCTCCTCGCTGACCTTGACGATGTCGGCGCGGGTGGCGGTGGGCTTGAGCAGGGTGTGATCGATCCGACGCGCCAGCGACGCGGCGCTGCCCACCTGGCCGTCGGTGCCCAGGCGCGAAGCCCCCGCGTCGAGCAGAAAGCGCAGCCCGGTGGAGTCGTTCCAGGTGCCGTGGACCACAGGCGAGGGCGGCACGGCCTCCATCTGCAGACGCTGGCGAACCTGCTGGGCGATGCGATCGACCAGGGTGTCGATCGGGGCCCGCGTGTCGCTCGGGGGCTGTCCGGCCATGCGGTCCTCCAGGGGTGGTGCAGAGGCTAACGCCCGCCCCCTGGCCGGTCCAACGTCCCAAAACCCTCCCCGTGGTGGCGATTCTCCGCAGGCTCCCGGAGGTCCGGGCTTGCGAAGGGCGGCGGATTGGGGAATGTAGCTGCCGAGTCACCGGGAGCAACCACATGCCACGCGCGTCCCTCCTAGCCCTCTCCGGTCTGCTGGCCGGGCTGACCGGCTGCAATGAGTACGACCTCAACCGCGGGGAGGCCACCAACCCCGACGTGACGGGCACCTCCACGACGACCCCGGAGCCCTCCGACGAACCCGACATCGCGGTGTCCCCGACCAGCCTGGACTTCGGCGGGCTGCCCAAGGACTGCCCCGCCGACCCCCTCACGGTGACGATCACCAACGAGGGCCTGGCCGATCTCGAGGTGACGGACATCGCCCTCGAGGGTGAAGGTTCCAGCGTGTTCACCGTCGACTGGGACGGCGCGGCCTTCACGCTGGCCACCGGCGAGGAGAAGGCCGTCGAGGTTGGCTTCACGCCAAACGCCTGGGTGGACTACGAGATCGACATCGAGATCACCAGCAATGACCCCGACGAGGGCGCGCTGGACGTGCCGACGGCCGGCACGGGCGCCGAGAACACCAGCTACGAGCAGACATTCACGCAGGAGTACTTCGACGAGGTGGATGTGCTGTGGGTGGTCGACAACTCTTGCTCGATGGGCGAGGAGCTGCAGCAGGTCCGCGACAATTTCGCCTCGTTCGTCGGCGAGTTCGTGAACCTGGGTCTCGACTACCACCTGGCCGTCGTCACCACCGACATGGACAACCCCACGCACTCCGGGCGCATCCAGGGCTCGGTGGTCACGCCCGCGAGCTCCGATCCCGAGACGGAGTTCCTCACCTACATCGACCAGGGCTCATCGGGCTCCGGCTCCGAGCGGGGCTTCGACGCCACCCAGGCGGCCCTCACCGAGCCGCTGCTGTCCGGAGCCAACGCCGGCTTCTTCCGCGACGACGCGGCCCTCGCGGTGATCGTCGTCTCGGATGAGAACGACCAGAGCGGCGTCAGCTCGTCGAGCTTCGCGAGCTGGATGCTGGGCCTCAAGTCCGACAGCTCGATGGTGTCGTTCAGCGCCATCTGCGGCGACCGCGGGCTGGGCTGCCTGGAGTGGGTCGGCACCGACACCCTGCAGGCCAACGGCGGTGACGCCTATATCGACGTCACCGAGGATACCGACGGCTTCTTCGCCAGCATCTGCACCTCCGACTACGACGAGGCCTTGCAGCACCTGTCGCTCACCGCCGCGGGCATGACCGTGAGCTTCCTGCTCGATCGCGAGCCCGCGAACCTGTCGGAGATCGTGGTCGAGGTGGAGGGCGCGGCGATCGCCTACGACGTCTACGACGGCTGGTCGTACCAGACCGACACCAACGCCATCATCTTCCACGGCGACGCGATCCCCGGTCCCGGAGACACCGTGTACGTCTCATACCCGATCGCCTCCGAGTGCCCGAGTTGAGCACCCCACGGGGCCACCGCGGGCTGCTCTCTGTGGTGTTCGGGGCGGCGATCGGGGTGGGCTGCGGCCCGGCGACTGAAGACGACACGACCGACACCGCGGGCGGCTGGCTGACCGACAGCGTCGATCTGGGCAGTCCGCTGGCCATCGGCAGCGACCTCACGCTGGGCGGCCCGGACGACGCGTGGTTCGTGGGCGAGCAGATCGCGCCGCACCTGGCCTGGGACAGCCCCGCGACCAACATCCCGCTGTTTCTGTGGGATCTCGCGCAGGGCGACAACATCGCCGACGCGGGGAGCTGCCCCTACTCCACGGCGGACAGCAGCACGGGCACCACCACCTGGCGCTCGGACTGCCGCAGCCAGGACGGCTACGACTGGACCGGCGAGGTCTCCGAGACCCGCTACGAGGACACCATCGGGCGCTGGACCCGCTGGACGATGGATCTCGAGATCATCGGCGACGTCGAGGACGCCTCGTTCGATCGACTCACGCTCCAGGGCGACATGCTCTACCTGCTGGCCGATCACACCGACGTGCTGGACACCGCCACGCAGGTCAACGTGCGGGCGGGCGTCACCGGGTACTGGACCCGGATCGACGTCACCGACGATCGAGAGGCGGCCTGGGCCGACTGGGCCATGACCGGCAGGCAGGAGCAGCACGTCGAGGGCGGCTATCGGATGAGCGGCGCGGTCAGCCTGGGCGCGCGCGGCGGCGCCAGCTTCCAGTCGACGGGGCTGGACGCGGCGGCGGACTGCGCGGTCGAGCCCAGCGGAGAGCTGGTCATCACCGGCGCCCCCCCGGGGCCCCCCCCCCACCCCCCCCCCCCCCCCCACGGCAGCCCCCC
>CAYXGP010000271.1:0-9702 GCA_964464515.1 uncultured Enterobacterales bacterium | reverse complement strand
TTTGAGCGCCGCAAGCCAGTGGACTCGCATGCCGATCATGGGAGACTTCTCTCCCCGGAGCGGCCTGACCCCAGAGGGTTTCAGCCGCGCAGGAGCTGCTCAGCGCCGCGGACCACCACCGACTCCGGCGCATCGGGCACGACGACCGGCAGATCCAGGGCCTCACTCAGGACCTGGGCGAGGCCCGGCGTGCGCGCGCAGCCCCCGACGAGCACCGCGCCCTGCTCTGAGACGTCGCTGGCGAGCCGGTGGGGCGCGCGGGCGAGGAGCTGCCGCGTGGTGTCCCCGAGCATCTGCACCGACTGGCGCTGCGCCTCACGGATCAGCGCGGGAGAGAGCTCCATCCAGCGCGGGCCCTCCCCAGGCAGCAGGCCCACCGCGTCGATCGCGGGGTCTCCCGCCAGCCCCACCTCATGCCGCAGTCTTCGGGCCTCCAGTCGGCCGATCTGCAGTCCCTCCCGCTCGGCCACCCGCCGCATGATGAGCTGATCCATCGTGTCGCCGCTGATCTTCACGGCAGCACCGGCGGCCACGGCGCCGCGCGCCAGCAGGCTGACGCCCGCGTAGCCACCCCCCAGATCGATCAGCAGGATCCCCCGCGGATCTTCAGCGGGGAGACCGCAGCCCGCCGCCGCTGCGATGGGCTGGGGGATCAGGCGCACCGGGCGCGCGCCGCTCACGGTGATCGTGCGACGGACGAGCCGTCGCTGTTTCCTGGAGACCCCGTGCGGGATCGCCACGGCGGCGCGCGGGGTCGCCCACAGGCTGCGGCCGTGCGCGCGGGTCATGAGCTGCCGCATCATCGCTGCGGCGGCCCGAAGGTCGACGATGTCGCCGTGGCGAACGGGGTGGAAGACGGTGGTGTCGGGCGGCGTGCGGCCGATCATGCGGAGGGCGGGATCGCCCACGGCGACGACCTGCTCCGGGCCGTCGCTGAGCTGGCGGATCGCGATGAGGGATGCCGCGCGCATCGGCTCTGGCTGATCGCGGATACGCAGGCGCGTGTTCGTAGAACCCAGGTCGATGGCGACGCTGGCCGTGAGCACACCGAGGACGGAATCGAGCATCGTGGCGTTCCCTGGTTGCGCCTCGGCTGCGCTCGGCTATAGCCGCCCGTCGCGAGGTGATCATGCCGGTCATGGAGACCATCCGTCGGGGCACCGACAGCACGGCGATGCGGGTGGTCTTTGCTGCCATCGTCCTGGTGTTCGTCTTCTGGGGGATCGGAGGGACCGGAGCGCGCAACACCCTCATCGCAGAGGTCAACGGGGTCCGCATCACGGACACCCGCCTGCAGAAGGAGATGCGACGCGCGTCGCGCACCGGCGGCAGCAGCATGGACGACGACGCCCGCACCGATCTGGCGCGCCAGATCATCTCGGCCCTCATCTCCGAGGAGCTGATGCTGCAAGAGGCTGATCACGCGGGGCTCGACGTCTCCGGCGAGGAGGTCGCTCGCGCGCTGCTGGAGTTTGAGGCCTTCCAGGACGAGGGCGGGAATTTCTCGACCTCCCTGTACGAGCGCACCCTGAAACGCAACGGGTCCACCCCCGGCCAGTTCGAGACAGAGCTGCGCCGCGATCTGCTCCTGAGAAAGCTCAGCAGCACGGTGGCGGCGGCGGTGCACGTCTCCGACAGCGCTGTGCGCCGGCAATTCGAGCTGGAGAATACGCAGGTCTCGGTGCGCTGGCTGGAGATCCCCGATGAGGCACTGGTGGCCGGCATCGAGGTGGCGCAGGCCGACATCGACGCCTTCGTGGCCGGTGAGCTGGAGCAGCTCCGGACGGCCTACGAGGCGGACTTCGAGCGCCTGTACCGCGACCCGCAGAAGCCCACGCTCGCCACGACCCTCGTCCGCCCCGTTGTGGCGGAGGGGCAGGGCGGCGCCGACGTCGCGGAGGTGCGGCGCCGCATGGAGGCGATCGCCGCCGAGGTGGCCGCGGGCGGTGACTTCGCGGAGCTCGCGCGTCGGCACAGCGAGGACTTCTCGGCGACGCTGGGCGGAGACCTGTTCACGCTCGCCGAGACGCAGATGGATCCGGTCATCGCGCGGGCGGTGTTCTCGACCGATGTCGGCTCGGTGACCGAGATCGTATCGACCTCTCGGGGCCTGCAGATCCTGTCGGTGCGCGAGCGGCAGGACGCGAAGATCACCCCGCTCGACGCGGTGCAGGACGACATCGCGCGGGAGCTGCTGGCGCGTGAGCGGCTCGGCAGCTTCTCCAGCGACCTCAGCGGGCAGATCCTTGAGGGCTGGAAGACCGACGGGTCCGCCCCCGCCGATCTGCTGAGCGCCCACGGTCTGAAGGTCGACAGCGGCGCGGCGTTCGCCCAGGGCCGTCCGGTCATCGGCCGACTGGAGCTCCCGCCGCAGCTGATCGCGGATCTCGCCTCCACGGATGGGCAGGGACTCCTCGAGCAGGTCTACCGCACCACCACCGGGCACCTGCTGGTGGAGATCACCGCGGTGAACGAGCCCGAGATGGCGCTGTTCGAGGTCCAGAAGGACTACATGCGCGCCATGCTCCAGTCCAGCCGCGAGCGCGACTTCATCCAGCGCTGGCAGAAGGACATACGCGCGCGGGCGCGGGTGACGCAGCACTACTTCCCCTGAGACGGTTGGCCCCTGAGAAGGGTGGCCCCTCTGAGACGGTTGGCCCCTGAGATGGTTGGCCCCTGATGGGCGGCGGTCTTCCTTCCCATGCGGTTCGCGGTTCGCGGTTCGCGGTTCGCGGTTCGTGGGAACGTGGAGACGCGGATCGTGAGATCGTGAGATCGTGGCTCCGCGGATCGGCGAAATCGAGGTGCCGATCAAGCGTGGAGCCGAGGCAACGCGGGCACGGTCGGCTTCGCGTTTCCTCGGTCGACGGCTCCAAGGCTCCAAGGCTCCAAGGCTCCACGACTTCACGACTGCGCGGTTTCGCGTCCCCTCGATTGCGCGAATCGCGTCCGCACGACTCCGCGATCCACGATCTGCGTGATGGGCGGCGGGCTCAAGCGCCGGTAGTTCTCCCGCGACCGCTTTGGGGGGAGACTGTCGCGTCGCCGGTCCGCTCCAGCCCTTGCGGTCCTCCAGACCATGGCTGAAGGACGACATGCCCCGCAGGTCCCTCATCCCGCCTCGCTCGTCAGTACCCGACGACGCCCCTGGCAGGCGCATCCTCGACGAGCTTGAGGTTTTCTCTTGCGATGTCAACAGTGGCCTGTA
Organism: uncultured Enterobacterales bacterium; assembly: GCA_964464515.1. Lineage (GTDB taxonomy): Bacteria > Myxococcota_A > UBA796 > UBA796 > UBA2385 > CAYXGP01. The sequence continues at coordinate 6,494 of CAYXGP010000271.1, read as the reverse complement.
TCATCACTCTTGACATGCCCATTGACATGACAAGAGTTGTCGATGGTCAGTTTCACGAGAACCCCTGACAGGCCGCGCGCCCTGCTGCACTGCTGCTGGACGCCGAATCTACCCCACCCCCTGCTGGAACACCTGGATCGACGCGCCGCGGAGCGACGGACGACGATCCCCACCTGCTGATCGCTCCGCGCGCGGCCTGTCCTCCCGCCTCGACTCTCGCTTGAATACTCTGTAAAGCCTGTACATCCAGACATCTGCTTGCCCGTACCGCTGTTCATATGATTTGCTGTACACCTGTACCCTGAGGCTCGCCCATGACCGATGTGACCCGGATCCCTGCACAGCTCTCAGCTCAACTCTCAGCTCAACTCTCAACCGAGCTCCCCGCCCAGCTCCCCGCGAAGCGCGCCGAGCAACTTCGACGCGCCCAGTCACCGCTCGGTCCCCGTGTGCTGCGGGCGGCGCTGTCGGCGGCCTGGACAGCGCGCAACCCCCGCGAGCGCTTCACCGCCGAGGCAGCCCCAGCGGCCCCCGAGCGGATCTACTACAGGGCGGCCGACGGCTGGGAGGCGCCGCTGTGGAACCACCCGCCCCTGCCGGGCGCGAGCGGTGAGCCGGTCCTGCTGGTCCATGGGCTGGGCACGAACCCGCGGGCGTTCGACTACGACCCTGAGCGCTCGCTGGCGCAGGCGCTGCGAAGGGCCGGCTTCGACGTGTACCTGATGGAGCACCGCGGCGATCGCCACGCCGTCGCGCCGCCCGGGGCGTCGGGCTTCGACTTCGACGACATCGTCACCCACGACGTGCCGGCGGCGCTGGCCGCGATCCGCCAGCGCACGGGCTACGGCCGGACGCTCTGGATCGGCCACGCGATGGGCGGGCAGCTTCTGTACGCTCACCTCGCCCGCGGCGGTCGCGGCGATCTGGGGGCCGGGGTGGCCCTGTGCGCTCCCGCGCGCTTCCGAGCCCCCCGCAGTCAAGCCCGCCTGGCCTGGATGGTGCAGCAGCTCCTGCCTTCGGACTGGTCCATCCCCAGCCGCCGGCTGGGCCAGGCGCTGGCTCCCAGCGGGACGACCCCCCTCACCTTCGACACCGACGGTCCCCTGGCCCGCGGCCTGATGGTGGACGCGATGGCCGACGTCCACGCCGGGCTCATCCGGCAGATCGCCGCCTGGGTCGCCGGCGGCGGGCTGTGCGATCGGCACGGGCGGTTCAGCTACCTGCACGGCCTGCAGGGGGTCGATCTCCCGCTGCTGTGCGTGGGGCCCGACGCCGACCCGATCTGCCCGCAGGAGGCCGCCGAGGCCGCCGTAGAGATGCTGAGCGCTGCGGAGTGGCTGCCGCTGTCCGGCGGGTGGGGCCACCTCGATCCGCTGGTGGGTCGGCATGCGCCGCGGGTGGTCCACGAGCCGGTGGTGGCGTGGTGCCGGCGGTGGCGCAAGAGCTGCTGGCAGGAGCGGCGTCTCTGAGCGGCGCGGGGAACGGAGCAGGGCCGGGCCGGGTTAGCGGGGATCACCGCGTACCGGCCGGGAGGCTCCGCACCCATGGCAAAGAAGGGCTCACAGCTCCTCCTGTGGATCATCGTCATCAGCCTCCTGATCACGGTGGCGACCGGAATCTCGGTGTCGCTCATCCTGGGCGCAGGCACCCCGATCATGAGCGAGAGCTCGGCGTGGCTGCACCTGCGGATCACCCCGACCATCGAGGAGAGCCCCGGGAGCGAGGGCCTGATGGTCGACGCTCTCGACATGCCGCCGCTGTCGACCGAGGTCAGCGCGGCCATCCTGCACGCCGCAGACGATCCGGAGATCGAGGGCCTCTTCGTGGAGATCGGATCGCTCGGCGTGGGTTGGGCGCAGGCTGATGAGATGCGGGCGGCGATGCTGGCCTTCTCTGAGGTCGGCAAGCCCTGCGTGGCGTGGGCGCACACGCTGACCAACCGCGAGTACTTCCTGGCGACTGGCTGCGAGGAGATCCACCTGGCGCCGGCGGGCCTCACGTTGGTCAACGGCCTGGCGATGACCCAGACCTACTACGCGGGCACCTTCGAGCGCTTCGGCGTGTCGTCCAACTTCGCGCACGTCGGCGACTTCAAGAGCGCGATCGAGCCCTACGAGCGCAGCGGCCCCTCCGAGGCGGCCTCCGAGGCCACCAACGCCATCCTCGACTCGCTCTACAGCCGCATCGTGGCGGCCATCGCCGAGGGGCGGGGCCTGGACGACGACGCGGCGCTGGCCTTGATCGACGATCCCCCGATCACCCCGAAGGACGCCCTCGAGCGCGGGATGATCGACGCGCTGTCGTTCCGCGACCAGGTCGAAGACGACGTGATCGACGCCGATCTGCTGGAGTTCTCCGACTACCTGCGCGATCTGCGGATGGAGTGGCGCAACGGCGGTCCGACCGTGGCGGTGATCTACGCGGTGGGCACCATCGTCTCCGGAAGCAGCAACCCGGGCATGTTCGGCGGCAACTACATCGGCGATCGCACGCTGCGCAAGCAGCTCGAGCAGGTCCGCGAAGACGAGGACGTGGCGGCGGTGGTGCTGCGCGTGAACTCGCCGGGCGGCTCCGGCAACGCCTCCGACGCGATCTGGCGAGAGGTGGCGCTGACCCGCGAGGTCAAGCCGGTCGTCGTGAGCATGTCCGACTACGCAGCGTCGGGCGGCTACTACATCTCGATGGGCGCCGACCACATCGTCGCGGAGCCCACCACGCTCACCGGCTCGATCGGCGTCTTCGGCGGCAAGCTGAACCTCGCGGGCGTCTACGAGAGCCTGGGCGTCACCCTGCACACCTACCAGCGCGGCGAGTACGCGCAGCTCCTGTCGTCCACCTCCGACTGGGGAGAGGCAGAGCGGGCGAAGTTCCAGCGCTTCCTGGGCAGCTTCTACGACCTCTTCCTGGAGCGCGCAGCGGAGGGCCGCCAGATGAGCACTGAGCAGGTGCATGCGGTGGCCCAGGGCCGGGTGTGGACCGGAACGCAGGCGCTCGAGCTTGGTCTGATCGACTCTCTGGGTGGGCTGGACGACGCCGTCGCCATCGCCGTCGACAAGGCCGGCATCGAAGGCGAGCCGAGCCTGCTGCGCATCCCCGAGCGCCGCGGGTTCATCGAGCAGCTGCTTGAGGAGATGTCCAACCCCGACGCCGCCGACGTCCGCGCGCTGATGCCCGTCGGCGAGGCGCCCCGGATGTGGGCCGACCTCGTGGCGCTGGAGCGCGTGCTGAGCGACGGACAGGTCGCAGCGCTGCTCCCGGGTCGCCTGGACCTTCGGTAGGGGAATGAGCCGACGTCTCGTGGGATTGGTCGCGCTGGCGGCGCTGCTGTGGGCGTCACCGGCCGACTCCGCGCCAGCGATCCCCCCGGGGAGTCCGCCGCCCACGTTCGGCTCGTATCTGCACAAACTCACGGGAGACGACCGCTCGGATCGCCTGTTCGCGGGGCGGGTGCTGCGTCGACAGGTGCGGGGGGCGCTGCGGGCGACCCGCCGCGACAGACCGGGACGCCTGGCCTACGACGCCGGCCTGGCGGCGCTCGATGAGTTCGATCGCGAGCTGGCGCCGGCCTGCATCGCCACGCTGGACGTGCGGAACGTCGCCGGACTCTGCGCAGACATCCTCGGGCTGCTGGAGACGCAGGCCGCCCTGGAGCCGCTGCGGGAGGCCCGCGCGGGCGAGGAGCGCGCGCGGACCCAGCGGCGGATCGACCGGGCCATCACGCGCATCACTGCGGCCCGATGAAGGGGATGCGATGAAGGGGATGCGATGAAGCGGATCGGGCTCACGGGCGGGATCGCCTGCGGAAAATCCAGCGTGGCCGAGCTGCTGCGTCGCGGCGGGGTCGCGGTGATCGACGCCGACGCGGTGGCGCGGGAGGTGGTCGCGCCAGGGACCGACGGCCTGCGCCGCATCGCGGAGCGGTTCGGCGCCGCGGTGCTGACACCGGACGGCGCGCTCGATCGGGGAGCCCTGGGCGCCATCGTCGTGGCCGATCCGCAGGCTCGGGCCGATCTGGAGGCCATCACCCACCCCGCCATCCGCGCCCACATCGCGCGCTGGTTCGAAGCGCAGGCCGCCGGGGGTGAGGCCGCCGCCGTGGTCGAGGCGGCGCTGCTCGTCGAGACCGGCAGCTACCGACACTACGACGGGCTGCTGGTCGTCGCCTGTAGCCCCCCCGTGCAGCGGACCCGGCTGATGGCCCGCAACGGATGGGATGCCGCCCGGGCCGACAAGTGGCTGGCCGCGCAGCTCCCCATCGCAGAGAAGGTCGCGGTCGCTGACGCGGTCATCGACAATGGGGGCACGCCGGACGAGCTGGAGGTCGCCACGGCCGAGGCGTGGGCCGCGCTCATGGCGTGATCTCGCTTCGGTCCAACGCAGCCGGATCGGGCTGAAACCAGATCTGGGCTTCGATCAATTCCAACTCAGAGCTGCTCAGGCCATCCAACTCACCGCGAAGGACCAGCCCTCCCGCCTGCGGGTGCTGGTACCGTCCCCGCGCTCGGGCGAAGGCCAGGTGCTCAGGGTGACGACACACCAGGCTGTCACCCAACGTAAAGCTCAAGCAACCCGGCGGGATCTGTTCGATGGGGATGAGCCAGGCGACCATTCCGGGGCGCGTCTGCGCCTCCCAGCGGGAGCTCCTGCCGAGGAGCGCGTAGTGGGGGTGCTCCAGAATCGGCCTCCCGCCCCGTGAGATGAACTCCTCCCGAAGCGCAGCCTCGACGGCCACTCGCCTCAGAAGGTAGTGGGGGTCCTGGAATCGGCCGCGTCCCCATGAGTTGGAGTCGGTCAATCCCGAGATGATCGCGGGCCACGCAGAGGGACCGGCGGCGGTGATCGAACGGAACGGGGTGCCGCGGGCGTAGTGGGTGACGAAGTCCGGCGTCGCTGCTGTACCGCGGGATAAGCCCTCTGCTGGAGGCGGCATGATCGAGTCGATCGAGGTCACGGGGCTGCGGGGAGTGCGGCACGGCCGGCTGGGTGGATCACCGCGCTGACCGGGCCTAACAGCTCTGGGAAGAGCACGGTATTGGACGCGATCCTCATCGGCGGGAGTCCGAATCCGGAGGTCGCTGTGGCCCAGGTCGTCGGTCGCCGACCCCCGATGAGCGATGCCCCCTACTGGCTCCATCACCGACGGGACCGGGCGGCCGGGATCCGCATCGCGCTCGCTGGAGAGAGCGGACCGTTGGTCACCACACACATCTCGGTTCGCGAAGGACCGGTGAAGAGACCTGGTGGTTCGTTTCCGGATGATGGCTCTCGGGTGCCTGTGGTCGAGGTGCGGCGAACGCCAGGGCATGGACTCTCGAATTGCGTGGCATTCCACCCTGATTTCAGTATTGCATTTCACACAGAAGACAGCCTGGGTGTTCCATTTGTACCTGGGATCACCTTTGTCGATCCGGCGTTCGGAGGCACGAGCTGGTCTCCTCCGTCGCTCGTCGATGTATACAGCGAGGCGGTCCGGCGAGGCCAGAAGCGGGCAGTCGAGGATATCCTCAGGACGGTCCTCCCGGATCTGGATGAGTTGCGGGTTCTGACAACGGGGGGAGTTCCCGGGCTTGACGTGGGGACGCGAAACGGGTCCGTCCCTGTCGGGTTGGAGGGAGAGGGGATCCAGGCGCTGATTCGCCTGGCGCTGGAGCTGGCGGCGGCGCCTGGGGGAGGGGTGCGTCCTCGAAAAGGGGGCACCCGCGCTCTCGCGGAAAACTGCCTTACCAAGCACTCTATCAGTGAAATCGCTGACACCATTTCCATCTCGGCTGAGAGCCGTTGAGAGCCGCCGAGGCGTGTCTTCCGGTAGACCTCGGGGGTTCTCCCGGCTCCCCGGCACGAGATTTCAGTGGGTTGGAGGTGGGCGCGCCGCTCAAAGTGCACCCTTTTCACCGACAGGCCCCTCCAGACTTCGCTCCGACCGGAGATGGGCCGTGGTCTGTCGGCGGCATCGCTGTGTATCCGGTGGTCTGGAGGTCTTCGGACGAAGCCCGGACGCCCGGTGTTCCCGAGAAGAACACGCTGGAGCACCTACTCTGCTCCGCGATCGTGCGGAGCGAGCCAGCTCGCGGGCCCAATACTCACGCCTGGTTGGACGATGCGCTGGCGCCGCCGACGATCCACCACAAGCAATTCCCGCTGGCCTATGCCGCCAAGTGGTTCCCGCTGCGAGGGACGGACGACTTCTGTCGGGCTCTGCTCGCCGACGAGGGCGTGAGCGCTGCTCTCTACGGGTTAGGCCGCTCCAAGAAAAGCAATGTCCCCCCCTGAGGGCGGTCCCACGCGGATGCCCTTGCCTGCGAGGCCCCGGACCCCCCGGCGTGCGACGCTCTCGAACCCTGTCTATTGATTTGGGCCAGATACGACAGCAAGCGACGCAAGCCAGTGGACCCGGAGCCTCGCAGGCCGAGCCTACGCGCCGATCATGGGACCTTTCTTTCCTGGAGCGGCCTTACTCGACGATATCGGCGTGGCTCCGGTGGTCGATGCCCTGG